>JAIQFF010000140.1 GCA_020073395.1 Terriglobia bacterium | reverse complement strand
TTTGACTTTGATCTGGATCTGCCTGTGGTGCGATCTTTAAACCTTGGCCGACGAACTTCCGGTGCGAATCCTCAAATCTAAGGTCAAAGGCGTCGGACAGGAGTGCCCGACCCACACGAACGTCAAAATTCGTGCCCGATGTGTTTTTTGGCCAACGACCAACGACGTATCATCCTAATTTTTTCCGCGAATACGCCTGCGCATACGCCGGCACCGGCGTCTTCGGGTCCAGGCGGGGATCGTTGATCGGGGCACCCGGGACCATCGCCAACGGAATCACCCCGGCCCAGGTCGGAAACGAGTAATCTTCCTCGTCATCGATGGGTGGGCCTTGCCGTACCTTGGCGGAGAATTCCTCGATGGGCAGCCGCATCACCAGCGTCTGCTTGAGTTCCTTCTCGTTGGGCTGACGTGATTCCGCCCAGCGCCCGGGCAAAATGTGCTGCGATAGCAGTCGCAACGCCTCCAGTTTTTCTTTCGCGTCCAGCACCGCCACCGCCGTGCCCAGCACCACCACCGAACGATAGTTCATCGAGTGATTGAAGATCGATCGGGCCAGCACCAGCCCGTCGAGCAGAGTGACCGTGATGCATACCGCGACGCCCTTGTCGAGATTGCGCAGCATCCGGCTGGCCGCCGAGCCGTGGATGTAGAGGTTGTCACCCGATCGTCCGTATGCGGTCGGGATCACGAACGGCTGCCCCTCCACCACAAAGCCGACGTGGCAGATGAAGCCCTCGTCGAGAATTTCGTAAGCCGCCGTACGCTCGTAAACCCCACGATGGGCCTCGCGGACCACACGAGTCCGCGCCGTGGGTGCATGGGTTTCAGACATGGGAAGGAATCTCCGGCAAGCGCCAAGAATAGCAGACGTCGGACTTCAGACTTCAGACCTCGGACCTCGGACATCAGCCCTCGGGCCTCTTGCACGCAGACGACGTTCCAACGGTTCAAGTCCGAGGGCTGAAGCCCGACGTCGGCTTTACCAGTTCACCTTCAACGCGAATTGAAACTGGCGCGGATCGGAAGCCGCGGTGGGCCGGCCTGCGCTGGTGAACAACGGGTTCACGTCGGCGACGTTGTATCGGTTGGCGATGTTGAAGATGTCAACGATGGCATCCAGGCTCATGCGTTCGCCGAAGTTGATCCGCCGGGAAACTCGCAGATCGTTGAATACGGTCCACGGTCGCAGGCCGCCATTGCGGCTAAAGTTTCCGTCCAACGCCACCAGCGTCGGCGTTCCTCCCGCCGCAAACTGGGCATAGCAGGGTTCCTGAAAAAATCCCGTGGGCGAGAACTTCGAAGCCACGGTCGGACCGCAAGGAGTTGCGGGCGTGCCCGAGGCCACTACGTTGGGACGGCTGGTGCTGGGCGAAAATTGAAAGTTGTCCGGGTTGCCGGTGAGGATATTGAACGGCCTGCCGGAAGCGAATTCGAGCACCGGCGCCAGGGTCCAGTCGCTGAAGAGCCGGCTGCCGAAGCCCGAGCCGGCAAGCTTGCCGCTCTGGTACACGCCGCTCACAACCATGCGATGGCGCTGGTCAAACAATGACGTTGAACGCTCGGTGCTCGGGAAATAGCTGTCCTGCGGCGCCAGCGGAGACTGCAAGTCAGTGGAGTCGTCAATGGCGTGCGACCAGGTGTACGACGCCAGGAATTCGTAGTGATTGCCGAAACGCTTCTTCAGATTGGCGGTGAGCCCGTGATAGACCGAGCTGCCGTTGGAGTAATTGGCGTCCATGTCGCTGAAGGGGACGCAACCGGTCAGGGTGGTGGGATCGCAGGCCGTGCTGAGGCCGCCGGCTTGCAACACCAGGGGCGCAACCACCTGCACGCAACCGGCGGTGGTGGGGTCCGAAAGCAGAGCAATCGCGATCGCCGGATTCAGGCCTGAAGGGCGGAAGAAATTCATCAGCGCAGTGGGCACATACGGCCCTCCGGGCCCCACGCCGCAGCTGTTTACGAATAGCGGATTGTCTGTGGGCTGTGCCGCTCCGGCGGCGAGCGCCGCCTGCCAGTTTTTCACCAGAAGGTCGCCACGCGTAGTGTTGGCATTGATGGGACGATTCAGGTGACGTCCGCCGTTAAAGTTGTAGCCCAGGCTGAAGGACAGGCCATGTCCCAGGTCCTGCTCGAAGGTCAGGTTGGCCTGCTGCGCATAGGCATAAACAAAGCCCTTGCCCTGGGGATAGCCGAAGGGCTGGAAAGCCACGGGAAAAAATGTTGCTGGGTTCAGATAGTTCTGATTGATGAACAGGTCTGCGTTCGAGGCATCGAAGCGCTGCTGGTTAGGCTGGTAGCCAGGAATGGTGGGCAAGCACGAGTTGGTGTTGAGGATGCCCTGAAAGATGTTGGTCGCATTCAGGCTGGCTGCGCCGGCCGCAACCCCGGGATTGCACGGGCTACCGCCGGCAAACAGCAGTTGTCCACTCTTTGAACCATCCGAGGCATCGCCCAGGAAGTACAACCCTAGCAGTGGATGATCGTAGAAGATGCCATAGGAGGCGCGAAGCACACTCTTGCCATCGCCTCGGGGGTCCCACGCTATGCCGATGCGGGGTTGAAAGTTGTTCTTGTCCGTGTCGATGCCTTTTTGCAGGCCCAGTTGGTTGTAGGCCGCAAGCGGTAGCCCGCTCAGCTTGGCCAGCTGGGGCGGGAACTCGATGTCATAGCGGACGCCCAGATTAACCGTGAGATTTGATCTCACGCGAAAAGAGTCTTGCCAGAACAGGCCCAGGGGCTTGTTGGTAAAACTGTCTTTAGGATTGCCGATACCCTGCACCAGCGTGCTGGGAATGCCGAGGCCGAAAGCCTGCAGGCCGGTGAATCCGGGAAAGTCAGGGCACAGGGCCGCCGGCGCTCCACCAATCACGCAAGCGTTGGTGAAGCCCAGGCTGGCGGCATCGAGCGAACTGAAGTTGTAAACGCCTCCGTAGTTCACAGTGAAAGTGGCGGTGACCGGAAGATAGTTGAAATCCACTCCGAATTTGGTGTCGTGGCGGCCTATTGTCCAGGAAAAATTGTCGGTGATCTGATAACGCTCCTCCACTCGTTGAATGAAGGAGTAGGGCTCGCGACCGACAAAACCAAAGCCTGCAATGTTGGCCGCCACGTTCGATCCGCCCGGCGCGTCCGAGTAAAAATACTGCAATCCGCGGCGGCCATATTGAAAGCGCAGCTCGTTGACCTTGTTGGTGCCGATGGTCATGGTGTCCTGGGCCACCCCGGTCACGTCACGATAGCTTTGCGAGGAGGTCCGGGAGAATGCGTTCTGCCCGTAAGTCTGGTTCTGGCCGTTGACCTGAATGCCGGTCACGGTGCTGGGACTCACGTTGGCCCGAACCATCAGGCGGTTGCTGTTATTGAGGTTGTGGTCCAGTCGCAGCGAGTACAGGCTGGTGCCCTCGAACACGGGATAGTTCCCACCCTGCGGTGCCAGGCCGAGAAATCGGTTGGGCAATCCGTTGCACAGAAAATTCGGCGCGCCCACGTTACACGAAGTCGGAAACTGGGTCAGCGGATTGCTGCCATTTCCGGGGACCGGAATGAGCGTGTTTTCGAGTGCCTGGAACGAAGCCGGGTAACTCCCGTTGAGCGCGATCCCGGACGAGCCCCCGACAAAAGCCGCGTACAGTGCGGCTTCCTGCCCATATCCGGCGGCGAGTGCCGGACTGATGGCTCCCAGTTGCGCCAACGCCGCCGGCAACGTTTGCTGGAAATATGCTGCCTGCTGCGGCGTGGCCTGAATGTTGAAGCCCGATCCCGGCGGCGCGCCAAACACCGGCGAGGCGTCGAAGTTCACCATGCCGAAAGTTCCGTTGGGTGCGCCTACGCTGGAGAAGCCGGTTTCGTGCCGCCGCGTGACTTCGTAGGAAAAGTAGTAAAAAGTTTTGTCCTTCTTGATCGGTCCGCCGAACGCCGTTCCCGCCTGCACCCGCGTGTAGGCCGGATCGGGGACGGTGCTGAACGGATTTACCGCCTGAAAATTGCGGTTGCGTAAGTAGCCATAGACATCGCCGTGAAACTCGTTCGATCCGGAGCGGGTGATGATGTTGACCACGCCGCCGGACGCTCGGCCGTATTCCGGCGCGTAGCCGTTGGTGATGATCTGAAACTCCTGCACCGCTTCCTGCGAAACCGTGGATCGAACTCCATTCGTCGAGTTGTCGGTGGCATCGGCGCCGTCCACGTTAACCAGGTTCGCCCGGGCGCGCTGCCCGCTCATGTTCAGGCCGGAGGTCGGAGCCGCCCCGATGCTCGGTGCGTTATCGCGCAACACCTGCGAATCGGTAAGGGCGAAGTTGATGTAGTTGCGTCCATTGATGGGCAAATTGTCGATGCGGCGCTGGTCGATGGTGTCGGTGGAAGAGGTGCGTTGCGTTTCCACCACCTCCGCGTCTGAACTCACATTGATCACTTCCTGGGTTCCGGCCACGGACAAGACGACAGGAAGTTCCGCCATTTGTCCCACGGTTATCGCCACGTTCGGCACCGTGGCCCGGGCAAAGCCCGGTGCCTCTACCGTGACCGTGTACTGCGCCGGAGGCAGCAACAGGATGTGGTATTGGCCCTCGGTGTTCTCGCTGGTTGTGCGTTCCAGTCCCTTGGTCTCATCCCGCGCCGTGACCGTAGCATTGGTCACCAGGCTGCCCTTCGGGTCTCGAACCGTGATATGCAGATCGCCGGTGGAAGCTCCCTGAGCAAAGCCGAGGGTCGCCAGCATGACTACCAGACACGCAACTGAGACCAGCTTTCGTACCACCATAGAAGTCATCTCCGTGGAAGGAAGGACCCTGAGTTCTCGCTGCCGGTAGCGATCACCCTTCGTAGGCAGGAATTGAATTTTTCGAACACGCAAATGCCGCACGGTTTTTACATCAGGTAGGGTGCCGAAATCAAGCTAAATCACTGACTGGAACAGGCTTAGTTAGCCTCCCACAACTAACAACTATTCCCTGACAACCGAGAACTCAACTCTAATTCTCTCGTACGATGCCGTAACTCTCATGCTTTGATGTCTTAAGCGCCCACGCCATACGCGGCGTATTGTGCGCGATGCCGAAACGCCCGCGGGCATCGAGCAGGATCATGCCGCCATGCCCGTCTACGCGGTCCTTGAGATAGTTGATGGCCTCGGCGGCCACCCACTCCGGCAAACTACCGGTAGCCACCCGGTCCGCCGCCCACTTGGCTAGTACCAATTTCATGATTGGCTCGCCCCATCCAGTGGTGGACGCGGCCGCGGTCTGGTTGTCGGCGTAGCATCCACATCCGATCAGCGACGAGTCGCCCAGCCGCCCGGGAGCTTTGTTCAGGGTGCCGCCCGTCGAAGTAGCGGCAGCAATGTTGCCGTCGCCATCGAGCGCCACCGCTCCCACCGTATCGTGAGAAATCGTGGGCGCAAACAGATCAACCTTCGCGTCCGCAGTCCGCGCCTGGAATTCCCGCAGACGCTCGACCTCACGCGGAATGATCAGGTCTTCGTTGCGACACAGCGGGATGCCGTGTTCAGCCGCGAACCGCTCCGCCCCTTCGGCGACAAAGTACACATGCGGGCTATCACTCAAAATCTTGCGCGCCGCGCGGACCGGATTGCGCAGCCGTTCGACACATCCAACCCCGCCGGCGCGCAAAGTGGCGCCGTCCATGATGAGAGCGTCCAGTTGCACTTTGCCGTCGCGATTCAGAAAGCTGCCGCGGCCGGCATCAAAAGTCTCGTCATCCTCCATGATAACGACGGCTTCCTCCACGGCATCGAGCGCCAGCCCGCCGCGTTCGAGCACCCGCCAGCCGGCAGCCATGGCGTTGCGCACACCGTTGAGATGAGCTTCCACCATGTCATCAGGAATGGCCCAGGCACCGCCATGAATTACCAGAACAGGATCGTGCAAGAAGAGTCATCCTCAGGTAATGAGGATAGCAGGACGGAGAATGTGTGGGTCGGACACTCTTGTCCGACGCCATTGAATTTGATGTTGGGGTTTGTGGTGCGGTCTTTGAGTTGGCCAACTAACCTGTGGTGGAAACGTTAAAGCCCAAGTCAAAGGCGGCGGACACGAGAGTCCGACCCACACGAAACTACGCGGCCTGGCCCGCCTTGCGTGGCAACGCGTCCGCACCCTCGGTCCGCGTGTAGGTGTAGCGAATGCGGTGGATCACGGTGATCGTGGACAGGATCGCGATCAACCAAAGCACCGGCGCCATGCGGTTGAACAGGGCCCCGATGATGACCAGCACCAGCCGTTCGGGACGTTCCATGAAGCCCACCCGGCAGGAACCAATAAGCGATTCGGCGCGGGCCCGAGTGTAGCTGACCATGATGGAGCTGACCATCACGAAGGCAGTCAGGACGACATAGAAGAAGCGATCGCCACGCGCGAAAAATACCAGCAGTCCAAAAAACTGGGAAGCGTCGCTGTAGCGGTCAATGACAGAATCGAAGAACCCGCCGAAGCGGGTCACCTGGTTGCTGGCGCGGGCCACTCGTCCGTCCACCAGGTCAAAAAAACCGGAGGCGATGATGACCAACCCGGCGTAGCGAAACATGCGCGCCTGGTTGTCAGCGTTGGCGTAGCCGAACAGGAAGGCAGCGATGCTGTTTACCACCAGCCCGAGGAAGGTGAGCACATTGGGATTGATCCGGGCCAGGGCCAGCCAGCGCACGATCGCGTCCAGCAGCACGCCGCAGCCGCGTCCAAAGGCGCTAGTCCAAGTCATGAAGTCCCGTCGTAACCCTGGTCATGAAACCCGTCATGTCTCTCATCACTTGGCTTCAGTCTGCTCATGGATCGTGGTCAGGCTTAGAATCTCCATCTCGCGATTGCCGTTGGGCGTGACTACGACTGCGCTATCTCCCACTTTCTTGTTCAGGAGGGCGCGGCCGATTGGCGAACTGGTGGAGATCTTGCCCGCGGTCACGTCCGACTCTTCGCTGGTCACCAGCTTGTACTCCACTTCCGAGTTCTTGGAAGTGTCATAAACTCGAACCGTCGAGCCCAGCCCCACCTTATCTTTTGGAATATTATCCATGTTGATAAGGGCAAGCTCGGCCATGCGCGCCCCCAATTGCCGGAGCCGTGCCTTGACGAACTCCTGCCGCTGTTTCGCCATGTGATATTCAGCATTTTCACTGAGATCTCCCAGGGCGGCTGCCTTCTTGATTTCCTTGGGAAGCTCATGAACCAGTTCGTGTTCGAGCACGTTCATCTCTTCCTGCAACTTCCTCTTGATCTGTTCAGTCATGCGCTTGAAGATTATAAACCCGGGCGTCGGACTGTGTGGGTCGGACACTCCTGTCCGACGCTTTTGACGTTGACTTTCCGTCGGGTAAGTTCGAGGCCAGTAATGACAAGGCCCAAATTTCGGACCAAAGATCAACTTCAAAAGCGGCGGACAGGAGTGTCCACCCCACACGCTTCTAGATTGCCTTTCGGCCCCGTCTAGGATAGACTAAAAGGGTGCAGTTCCTCAGGTGCCCTGGCCTCGCGGGTGTTCCTTCATGATCAGCGCCGACGGTAATTTCCACATCGGTGATAAGGTCGTCTATCCCAATCATGGTGTTGGAGTTATTGAACAAATCAGCAGCCGGACCATCGGCGAAACTGTGGAAAAATTCTACCTGCTGAAGATCAAGGCCAGCAGCCTGAAGGTCATGGTGCCGTTTCATAACGTAAACACAGTCGGCCTGCGGCGGGTGGTCAAGAACGGTGAAATCCAGAAGATAGTAGATTTTCTTACTGATGGCGAGTGTGACAACAACGCTGACTGGAAATACCGCTTCAAGGAAAACTCGGAGCGGATGCGCACCGGTTCGCTGCTGGAAGTGTCAGCTGTCCTGAAGGGCCTGCTCCTGCTGAACCAGTCCAAACCCCTATCCTTCCGCGAAAAGAAGATGCTGGAACGCGCCCGCTACCTCCTGGTCAGCGAGCTGGCCATGGCCAAGAACTGCGAAGAAGCCCTGATCGAAGAAATGCTCTCCAAAGCGCTCGCCAAGAGCAAGCTACGCTTCCCGGAAGCCTCGGATTTTGTAGCGTAGTTGCAGTCGTCGGTCTTCAGTCGTCAGTACAACCCAGGTCCAGCGTCTCATGCGGTTTGCCTACCTGCGATAGAGGTTGTCGCCTTGATTAGATCGTTAAGCATTCTAGCGATTTCGCCGGCGGAATTCCGTAGTCGGAGGACTTCAGTTTCTGGGATGTAACCGAGCCGACGGGCGATGGTGAGCTGGGTCTCAACTTCGAAGTCCGATCCGCGGGCGTGGTGAAGAAATAACAGAAACTCCTTGTCAGTGCGGCGGCCCTTGCCTTCGGCAATATTGCTCGCAACTGACACCGCAGCGCGCCTCAGCTGACCGGCCAAACCATACAATTCCATTCCTGCACTCGTGGTTTTCCGAGAGAGGGATTGGTCATCGCCAAGTCTGTGACGAATGAACCAAAGCCATGTGCAGCGGAAAGTTGCGTTGGTGGGGCTTGACTGGCTGAAGACCGACGACTGAAAGACTGACGACCGAAGACTGACGACTGCTACTCTCCCATCCACGCCCCATAGGGCTTCAGCGATTCAATATGGTCGAAGACGATCTTCATGGCGGCGGTGATGGGGACGGCCAGGACCAGGCCCATTGCGCCCCATAGCCATCCCCAGACCAGCAGCGCCATGGTCACTGCCAGCGGATTCAACTGCAGGCGGTTGCCCAGGAACTTAGGGTAGAGCACGTTGAGTGCGACCAGGTGCAGACCCAGCACAGTCATCACAATCACGATCGCGTCTCCGGAATTGATGTGTCCCAGGCTGACGAAGATCGGAGGGGCCATGGCCAGCACGACCCCAAGATAGGGAACCAGGCTCAGAAATCCGCTGATGAACCCAACGAAATAGAAAAACGGCAAGTGCAGCATCGCGAACGCAATGGTGCTGGCCGTCCCCAGAAAGAGGCCAATCAGGAGATTTCCCACCATGAAGCTGCGAATCATCGCGGAAATCAAGCCCAGCGTGATATACGCCGTGTTCCGGTTCTCCAGGGAGAACAGCATTACCGTTGCAGAGCGGACATGATGCTGCCAGCTGAGCATGAAATACACCAGAAAAGGCACGAACGAAGCGGCCAGCAAGGCTTGCGAGACCGAACCGAAGCCGCGGGTCAGGATTTCCTCCCAGTTGGTGCTCGAACGGGACTCTGGTTTGATCTGCCCGCCCGGTTCCGTGCTCCCCAGCGATTCCGCCCGTTGCCGGACCTGCGAAATTTCCTGGCGAATTTTTTGCGCGTATTTGGACAGATCCTGCACAAAAATGATGGCCTGGTTGGAGGAGTAGTACACGAGCCCCACGATCAGGGCGAGCAGCAAGATCACGGCGACTGCGGCGGCCAGGCCTCGGGCCAGGTGAAGGCGAATAAACAATTCCATCACCGGCGCCAGAATGAAGGCCAGCAAGACTGACACCAGCATCACGGCTAGCACCAGCTCTCCCCAATAACAAAGGCCCAGAATGGTAGCGATTCCAATTGCCTGAAACGCCCAGTGCGGCTTGGGCGGCTTGGGTGGGGGCACGGGCACGGCCGGCGCTGCAGGTCTGTCGATCTCGGCCTCGTCAATGGCCATACGGGTATCGTAGCCTAACAGCGAAAAAGTGTGTGCGACATATAATCGCCAGGTGCCTTCCCACCAAACCGATGCCTCCGGAGCGGGGCGTCCGCCGCGAATCCTGGGCCTGGATGTAGGCTCAAGAAGGATTGGGCTCGCCATCTCGGATCCGCTAGGCATCACGGCGCAGGGACTGAACACGCTGCAACGGCAAAACAAGCGATCTGATTTTGCCCAACTGGAGCAGGTGATTCGCGACTACCAGGTGGCCGAGATCGTGATCGGCCTGCCGCTGCGCATGACCGGCGCCGAAGGGATGCAGGCCGAGAAGATGCAAAGCTTCGCCGAAAAGATCCGCCGCCGCTTTCGCTTGCCCGTCCATCTATGGGACGAACGCCTTTCATCCGCCCAAGCCAACCGCCTGCTGCGCGAAACGGATATGTCGATCAAACGCCGCGGCCAGGTGGTGGACCAGATGGCGGCCGTACTGATATTGCAGTCCTGGATGGACGCGAGGGCCGGTGGTTAGTCGTCGGTCGTTGGTCGTGGGCAAAAACATCGGGCCACGGGTTTCGGCGGATTTTCACGGATCTGAACCTAACCCCTTTCTTGTTGTGCCCTTTTCCGTGTAAATCCGCGCAAATCCGTGGCCGCAGTTCCGACGGACTCCCAAAGTCCAACGACTACCGGCTAACGACCAACGACCAGTCTTCATCTAAACTACTTCTAACTTGCGCAAGTTTCTGACACTTCTGCTGCTTGCCGTCCTCGCCGTCGGCGGCTGGCTGGCGTGGGCGCTGTGGATGCCCGTCACGCCGGCAGGGCAGAAATTTGTGATGTTGCGGCCGGGCTATTCCACCCGCAGGATCGCGGCGGAACTCGAGGCGGCAGGCGTGATCCGGAGCCGATTTGCCTTTACCCTCTGGCATCGCGTCCACCGCAGGCAGTCGCTGAAGGCCGGCGAATACCTGTTCGACAAGACCGCCAGAATGTTGGATGTTCACGACCGCCTGGTGCGGGGCGATATCTACGTGCACACGGTTGTGATCCCTGAAGGTTTCACCATGTTCGACATCGCGCAGGCCATTCAGGATGCAGGCCTGGGATCAAGCCAGGATTTTCTTGCCGTGGCGCAATCCGACCGCGAATTGATTTCGGATCTCGCCCCTGAGGCCAAGAGCCTCGAAGGCTACCTGTTCCCCAATACCTACGAGTTCACCCGCACCCAGAGCATGAAAGACATCGCAGCCGTCATGGTCAAACAGTTCCGCCAGGTAGCGGCACAGATTGGCCTGACGACGAACGGCCTGACCCCGGGCGGGCAGGGAATGGATGTGCACAAGACGGTGACGATGGCTTCCATTATCGAAAAGGAGACGGCCGTGCCCGAGGAGCGCGCAGTCGTGGCCAGCGTTTACTACAATCGCCTGGCGCGAAAAATTGCGCTTCAGGCCGATCCCAGCGTGATCTACGCCGAGCTGCTCAACGGAAATTACTCCGGAGCGTTGCACCATGCTGATATGGGATTTCAGTCCGCGTACAACACTTATGCTCACCCCGGACTTCCGCCCGGGCCGATCGGGAATCCCGGTCGCACCTCTCTCGAAGCCGCCCTGCATCCGGCGCAGACGGACTATTTTTATTTTGTCAGTGACGGCAATGGCCACCATCGTTTTTCACGCAGCCTCGAAGAGCACAACCAGAATGTGGCCAAGCTGCGGCAAACGGTGCAGGGAAAATAGCGTTTTCTAATGTGTTGTATGCCTGCCAGATGCCAATCTGACAACCCCCCGGCCCACCGATTCGCATATACTTAATTTCTATTGGTGAACCCAACTGCCTGCTGAGGAATCCAATCCACTTTAAATGCATATTCTTTCCCGTTACCGGGTCCTGGGCTTTCTGTTGGTTGTCCTGCCGCTTACCGGTTGTCTGTTTCGGTCGCGTCGGGTGGAGAGACAGATCAGCACCGCCCCGCTGAAGTCCGCCACCCAGGCGGAATTGATCGACTACATCAACGCCCAGGCGGCCAAAGTCAGGAGTCTGCAGGCGACAGTGGATATCGACACTTCCGTGGGCGGGGTCAAGAAGGGCAAGGTCATCGACTATCAGCAGATCCGGGGCTACATACTGGCGCGCAAGCCCGCCATGTTGCGGATGATCGGCTTGCTGCCAATCGTTCGCAACAAGGCCTTTGACATGGTGAGCGACGGTCGCGACTTCAAGCTGTGGATTCCGCCCAAGAACCGTTTTGTGATTGGACGCAATGACATCGAGTCGCACAACCCGCAACAGCCGATGGAGAACCTGCGTCCCCAACATATATACGACGCCTTGATCCTGCGCGAGATCGATCCCCAGAACGAGATCGCGGTCATGGAGAACAGCTTCGAGATCGTTACCGATGCCAAGCACCACCAGGTTCAGCAAGCGGACTATGAAATTGAAGTCATCCGAAAAGGGGAGCGCGGCTGGTATCTCTCCCGCAAGATCATCTTCAGCCGGACCGACCTGCTGCCTCATCGCCAACTGGTTTACGATCAGGACGGCAGCCTGGCCACCGACTCGCGCTATGAAGGATACAAGGACTACGATGGCATAAATTTTCCCTCGCAGATTGAAATCTGGAGGCCGCAGGAGGAGTACGACATCACCCTGACCATCGTGAAGCTGCAACTGAATGAGCCGCTCCCGGACGACAAGTTTGCTCTGGAGCAGCCGGCCGGCGCCCAGGTCGTGCATCTGGACCAGCCACAATCAAGTCTGATGAGCGGCGATAGAAAGTAACTATCAGCCGTGCTGATAAGTTGAGAATGTGTGGATCGGATACTCCTGTCCGACGCTTTTGAAGTTGAGTTTGGTTTTGCATTGGCAGTGCGGCGGCTGAACACGAATTTAGGTTTACACCTGAAAGTCAAAGGCGTCGGACAGAGGTGTCCGACCCACACGGGCTTTCCCCATGATGAACAACCCATGATGAACAAGATGATCGTCGCCAACTTAGTGCACCGGCCCATCCGGTCGCTTATCAGCATCGTGGCGATTGCGCTCGAGGTGACGCTGATCCTGTTGATCGTGGGGCTCTCAGTGGGCATGCTGAATGACGCGCGCCAGCGCCAGGCCGGGATTGGGGCCGACGTCATTGTCCAGCCGCCCAACACCTCTTTCATGGCCGGCGTAAGCAATGCTCCCATGTCGATCAAAATCGGCGGCTTGATCGCACAATTGCCCCACGTCAAGGTGGTCTCGCCGGTGATTTGGCAGCTCACCACCACCAAGAACCTGGAAGTCATCTACGGAATTGACCTTAAGACGTTCGAGGCGCTGGTCCCGTTTCACTTCCTGCACGGCGGCCCCTTTCAGGGACCGAATGATTGCCTGGTGGACGACTACTTTGCCCAGTCGCAACGCGTGCGAGTAGGAGACACCCTCGAGATTCTCAACCATCCGTTCCGGGTGGCAGGCATCGTGGAGCATGGCCGGGGGGCGCGCAAGTTTTTGCCTATGAGCACGCTGCAGGATCTGATTGGCAGCGAAGGCAAGGCCTCGGTGTTTTACGTCAAGCTGGACGATCCGGCAAATGCGGACGCGGTGGTGCAGGAAGTGAAGAGCGTGCCGGGATTGCAGGACTATTCGGTACGCTCCATGCGCGAATATCTCTCCATGATGACCACCAGCAGCTATCCCGGACTGTCCACGTTCATCAATGTAGTGATCGGGATTTCCGTGGTCATCGGTTTCATTGTCATCTTCCAGGCCATGTACACGGCGGTCATGGAACGCACCCGGGAAATCGGAATCCTGAAATCTATCGGGGCCTCGAAACTGTACATCGTGAACGTGATCCTGCGGGAGACGGTGCTGCTGGCGATCGGCGGCATTGTGGTTGGAGTTCTTTTCAGCCTGGCCGCGCGTGCCGGCATCCGTTACCGCCTGCCGACTTTGCCGGTAGTCGTCACCGGCAAGTGGATTTTGATTTCCACCGTGGTCGCCATCATCGGGGCCATCCTGGGGGCGCTGTATCCCGCCTACAAAGCGGCGCAGAAGGATCCGATTGAGGCCCTCGCCTACGAGTAAGTGCAGGGCGGACTTCGGACTTCAGACCTTGGACCTTCGCCTCCCCAGTTCATGGGTTTATCGCGAGCGAATTGCTTCTTCGCGGGCGGCGGGGAGGCTGGAGTCGAACGATCCGCCTTCCCCCAGATGCGCGTGATGGATGGCCGTCGCGGGCATGCGCTCAAGAGGGAATAGGGGTGCTTCGACTACAGATGAAAGGTCGCAAGCGACCGTTCATGTTCCGCTCAGCATGACAAGGGCAGGAATAATGCGGAGTCGATATTAGAGGCTTTAGGCCGAGGTCTGAGCTCCGATGCCCGAGGTCCGCGTTGACAATATCCTCTACCGTACGTTATCTTTAAGTCTTTAGCAGTCCTGCGGTTGCCCGCCTGGTACCCTGCGCCTTCGGCGTTGAAGTGGATACTCAGCGGTCTTCGTTTTTTAAATTTTCTGGGAGATTCGTAATGTCAACCTATTTCCCCAAAGCGGGGGAAATTGTGCGCAAGTGGTACGTCGTGGATGC
>JAIQFF010000139.1 GCA_020073395.1 Terriglobia bacterium | reverse complement strand
GGCTCGCGGCTAACCCGCGAGTCCTGGCACACCAAGACGCTCCGTCATCTCGGACTCCAGACCAAAACCCAATACTTCCACTGGACGGAGCCAGGATTTTCCGGAACTATTGTGCCTCGTGCCACGGCGTGGACGGACGCGGAGATGGCCCGGTCGCGCCCGCCTTAAAGACCAAAGTCCCGCGGCTTACCACCCTGGCGCGAAGGAATCACGGCACGTTTCCCGCGGCCCGGGTACGCAGCATCATCGCGGGCGACGAGGATCACGCCGCCCATGGTTCGCGCCAGATGCCGGTCTGGGGCCCCATCTTCCACCAGATAGACAATGATCAGGACCTGGGATACGTCCGGCTTAAGAATCTGACGGAATATCTGAACAGTATCCAGCAAAAATAGGGCCTGAGGTTAGAGCTCTATGAGTTCCGTATCCTCAGCATCCGGCCAGAACGCTTTGGTTGGCCTGACCTCGCAAGAGGCCAAGGCGCGACTCTCTGAATACGGCCGCAACGATCCCACTTCTACCCGCCGTGGTGCACTCGCATTTGAATTGTTGCACCTGTTCCTGAATCCTCTGGTCATCATTCTTCTCGTCGCCAGCGTGATTTCCGCCTTTCTGGGACAGAGGATTGAGGCGGAACTTATCTTTGTCATAGTCGTTTTCAGCATCGCTATCGATTTTGTGCAGACCTATCGCTCGCAGCGCGCCATTCACAGGCTGCAAGAACATGTGAGTTTGACCGCGACCGCACTGCGCGACGGACGCTGGCAGGAAATCAAGCGGCAAGAGATCGTGCCGGGTGACATCGTGCGGTTATCGGCCGGCGACCTGGTTCCCGCGGATGGAAAGCTTATAGATTCGCGGGACCTTTACGTGCAGCAGGCCGCACTTACCGGTGAATCGATGCCTGCAGAGAAGGAAGCACGAGCCGGTGACAAAATAGTGGAGGGAACCCCACAGGCGCTTGATCTGGTTTTTCTGGGGACCTCGGTCGTGAGTGGAACCGGAGTCGCTCGCATCGTCGCCACCGGCCCTCACACCGCATTTGGAGCCATCGCGGAGAGACTGGCCGACCGGCCGGAAGAAACGGAATTCCAGCGCGGCCTGCGCCATTTCGGTTTACTCATCACGCGCACTGTCCTTTTCCTGGTGCTGTTCATCCTTGTGGTACGTATCTCGATGCACAAGGACGCGTTCGAGTCCTTCGTCTTTGCCGTTGCCCTGGCCGTGGGCCTGACGCCGGAATTTCTTCCCATGATCACTTCCGTGACCCTCGGAAGGGGCGCCATTCGGATGGCGCGGAACCATGTCATCGTCAAGCATCTGCCCGCCATTCAGAATTTTGGCACTATTGATGTGTTCTGCACCGACAAGACCGGCACCCTGACGACCGGAGAAATGATCCTGGATTCCTCAGTCGATTATCTGGGGCACGCATCTGATCGTCCCCTGGCTCTGGCCTATATCAACAGTAAGTTCGAGACGGGCATCCGCAGTCCGCTCGACATCGCAATTCTGAAAGGCGAGCGGCGGGAGGCAGACGGCTACTTGAAATGCGATGAAGTCCCTTTCGATTTCGAACGCAGGCGCCTCTCGATCGTCGTTAAGGAGAAGAACAACGCGGCCAACGACAGCTCGGGATTGCTGATCGTGAAGGGAGCTCCGGAAGGAATCCTCGAACTCTCCGACTTTTACGAGAGTGAAGGACGTATCGCTCCGCTCGACCCGAATCTGAGAAATCGCTGCCGGCAAACATTCAATGACCTGAGTAGCCAGGGGTTTCGACTCCTGGCCATCGCCTATCGCGACGTCGACCCCCGGGGCAGATTTTCGGCCACCGATGAACACTCGCTTGTGTTGGCAGGATACCTCGCATTTGCCGACCCACCGAGCCCGGATGCGGCGGCCTCCGTCGCGGCCATGAGGCGCGATGGCGTGGAGGTCAAAATCCTGACCGGCGACAACGAACTTGTGGCGCGGCACGTTTGCGAGCAGGTCGGCATCGAGAATCCCGGCGTCATGCTGGGGGAGGAGCTCGACTCTACCAGTGACACCGCGCTCGAGCACCGGGCGGAAGAGACGACAGTATTCGCACGGGTAACGCCGATGCAAAAACACCGGATCATTCACGCCCTTAAACGCCGCGGGCACGTGGTGGGCTATATGGGCGATGGCATCAACGACGCCCCATCGCTGCACGCCGCCGATGTCGGCATCTCTGTCGCGTCCGCGGCAGACGTGGCTCGTGACGCGGCGGACATCATTCTGCTGAAGCCAGGCCTGGACGTTCTCCATCGCGGGATCATTGAAGGCCGCCGGGCGTCCGCCAATGTGCTCAAGTATCTCTTCATGGGCACCAGTTCCAATTTTGGCAACATGTTCAGCATGGCTGCGGCGTCAGTGTTCCTGCCGTTTCTTCCCATGCTTCCGACCCAGATCCTTCTGAACAATTTTCTCTACGACGCATCGCAGCTAACGATTCCTTCCGACAATGTTGACGACAATTACATGCGCCGCCCACGACCGTGGGACATGAAGATGGTTCGTAATTTCATGCTCATCATCGGGCCGATCAGCTCGATTTATGACTTTCTTACTTTCTACGTGCTTTTGCATTTTTTCCATGCCAGTCAGCCTGAATTTCGCACCGGCTGGTTTGTCGAATCTTTGGCCACGCAGACGCTTGTGATATTCGTGATTCGTACCATGGGGAACCCGTTGAAGAGCCGGCCTAGTCTGCCGCTGGCGATCACCGCCGTCCTGATCGTAGCGACAGGCATACTCCTTCCCTATTCGCCGCTTGCCAGGCTATTCGGATTCGTAACTCTGCCAGTGCCATTCTTTGTGTTTCTTGCGATTTCAACTGTGACTTACCTCGTCCTGGTTGAATTTGGCAAGCGCAGGCTGCGCCTGGGATGAAGGTCGTGGATTCCGGTCGCTTTAGCCCCGCACGGTCAGGACTGGACAGGTAGCGTTCAACACCACTTCGTGTGCGGTTGTCCTCCCGACATGGGTCGCGATGCCGGAATGATCGCCGCCGCAGACCCCGAGCACGATTAAGTCAGCGTCACAGCGAGCGGCCGTATCGATAATGTCTTTCGCAGGCTCCCCGTGTTTGATCACCAACTCCGGACGGTTCCACAACCTCGCCTCGGGCGGCACTATTTGGCTCAAGTGGTAGATTGCATCGGCTGAAGTCAGTTCGTTCCATATCTCGTTCTTGTTGAACTGCCGGATAACGTGCAGCAGAACGAGGTGAGCACGGTATTCTCGCGCCATTGACACTGCATGGGGCAGCGCCGCCAGTGACTCTGCTGTGAAATCCGTTACGAAAAGCACACAATGAAGTCGTTCGCTATTGCGGGCGCGGCTCACCCCCGGACCGATTGTGAGCACGGGCACGCTCGCGCGTCTCCAAATCTCTTCAGCCACGGAGCCCAGAAAGAACTTTTGAACGCCCCGGCGGCCATGTGTACCCAGGACCACGAGGTCGATGTCGTTTTTCCGCACTACCCGCTGGAGAGTCGGAAAAACATCGGCCCCCCACTCGATGATGGACTCGTGCGGCAGGCCGTTGAGCCGTGATTCGATCTGCCGCATTTTTGCCTCTGCCGCCTGCTCCAGTCCCGGGGTCACTACATTGCTAAATTCGGGCGCCATACACGTGTACACATCAGGGCGCAACACATGCAGTGCATAGACCTTGGAGCCGTACTCGCGGGCAAGTGCCGTCGCAAACGGCAGAGCTGCGTCCGCTGGTTCCGAAAAATCGGTCAGGTAGAGAATATTATCTAGTTTGATTTCGCTGGCAGCCTCTACGCATCGCATGGCCCACCTCGCGATTACCACGATGAATCATGGCCCCTCGAACCGCAGTGACCAGAATCACAAATAGCCATGATCCCGCTCACCCGGCCAACCGGGGGTGATCCATTAGGCGCCGGCTGTAACTCCAAGGGCCAGAGGAAGCTAGAGCTCTTGCGGAGCGAATGAGAAGATGGGCGGACGCACGCGCCACGGCGAAAGAAGAAATGCAAGAAAGGGGGCAACGCCGAACCTGCCTTGAACCTCACACCTCTCCCACCAGAGAAGGTTTGAGACGTTTATCCCGTGCCTTGACATGGAGGACGGGCGTTTCGCCCATCGGGCTCGGGCCAGTACAAGATTGGCGGGGGCGGCCCGCCCTCCACTCCTATTAGAAACAACTCAGGAATAACAGCCGTGATGTGATCTTGATCACATGGATGGGTGATCCCTGCCATGGCGATTCCACCGTCAACCCTGCGATCCTGACTTCACGAGGTGAGATATGGCACAGGATGAGCGTGAGCTGCTGGAACTCCTTAAGTTTGAGCTGAAATTCCTGGAGGATGGAGGCTACGGGCGTTCGCCTCACACACCGTGGCGCCGCCAGAACGTTTTCGAGGACTCACCAACGTGTCCCAACTTCTGCGATCCTGCCCGGCCTCATGCCTGCAGTGAGTGTCTGTTGATGAGATTCGTTCCTGCCGAGCTCAGAGGCCAGGCGTCACCGTGCCGGCTGATTCCACTCAACTCCAAGGGTGAAACGATCGACTATTTCTATCGTTGCGGGACACAACTCGAGCTGGAAGAAGCGCTTGGCGGCTGGTTGCGAAATCAGATCAGGGAGATCGAAGAACGCACCGAGTTGGCTTCTAAAACGGAGCACAGCAAACCCTCCCAGAATGGGTCCGATAGCCTTAGTCGGAAGCAGTGGCTGGCGTTCGCAGGGAATCTGTATGTCCTCGCCAACCGCTATCGTGAGAACCACGATTACGTGGAGGCGCACGCCCTGTACGCTCGCGCTCTCGAAGCGACCGAGAAGGTCGTAACCAGCGAGGACGACGAGTTTTCCCTTTCCGCCCGACTCCTTCACGATCAGCTAGCCGAATTCGCGAGGGACGCCGAGATGAAGGCTTGCAGTCAATGATTGTGCTTCCCGATGCGGGGGGGGGTGCGGACATGCAGAACATCGACACCAGGTTCGCTCCAATCAATCCAGCAAAGCGGCTGGCCTACGCTTTCGTTGGCCTTCTGGCGGGTGACGTGATGCTGCTTTTCCTGCTTCTGAAACATGCATTGCACGCCACCCTGCTCGCAGGAGAATCTGCTCGCCTGGTCGGAGACGCGGTTCAGTTATTCATTCTTTATGCGGCGTTCTCAATTCTAGGTTGGGTATTGATAGGCCTTCCCACAGCATTGATTTTCCCCGCAGACTTCGTCACTCGCCTATCGTGGCCCTTCGCACTGGTGGTGGGCGCTGGTCTGGGGCCGCCCGCTCTGCTCGTAATCTTCGCACTGCTGGGTCGCAGTCACGTTTACTTCCGCAACTTCGCCGAAACAGGCATGCTGTTTGCTTACTCAATCGTGGTTTCCGCCATTGCTTTTATGGTGTACCTCGCTTTGCTTCGCAAAGATATGAAGGACCACCCCATCCCTTCACACAGGCTGCCCCATCAGGCCTAGCAGCTGTCGTCGATTCTCTCCCCGGAACTTCAGCGGCTTCAGCGTAATGCCGCAATGGAAGCGGCCGAGGCGATGGCCATGAGGGCCAGCCAGGCTGGCATTAGTATTCGAAATCTTCCCTTTCCAATAGCGACTCCCAACAGCAGTTTCATGATTGTGTTTGACAATATTCCGATGGCAATGGCTTGGGCCGCGACTGGAATCGTGATTTGCCCCTCGGCACTCTTCGCCATGGAGATGGTGAGCACGTCCACATCGGTGAGCCCGAGAACAGCGCCCGAGAACAGTACGCCGGCTTCTCCCCAGTGCGCGCGAACCGCATACACGGCAAACAGGACAACCTGAAACAACGCTGCCATCTGCAGAGCGGACATCACCTGAAGAGGGTTGGATGGAGACTGTACTGAGGCCTTCTCTTCGCGCCGCTTGAATCCGACCAGAACGATGATCGCGCCTACCAGAAAAGGCGCTGCCAGATAGGGGATCAGGGCCAGAGCGAGCGCAGGTCTAAGGACCGCAGTGGCAACCAGTACCCTCAAAGTCATGACGCTGCACGCCGCTACAACTCCCACCGAGAGCGGAAAGGTGAAATTGTGATCCTGCCGGCTCAAGCGCGAAAAGGTGAACGCAACCGCTGTGGAAGAAACGAAGCCACCCAGCAGGCCGGCGACTGAGTAACCATGCTCGGTGTCGATAACGCGGCGGGCCACGTAGCCGATGAAGTTCAATCCGGAAAACAACAACACGAAAAGCCAGAGCTGGCGAGGCCGTACTCCTCCCAGAGGACCGTATGGGCCCTCCGGCAACAGTGGAAGGATGACAACTGCCATCACCGCGAATCGGACACCCGCACGCAAGCCCGCGTCATCGATGCGGGCTATCATCGCGTGCAATCGTGACTTTTCGACGAGAAGGAGCGTAGTGATGGCTGTAATAGCGCTGGCCAGGACAAGGTACCCGGTTCCTGCAAGAATACCCGCTGATAGCACCACCAGGGCGGCGACCTCCGTGGTGCCATCAATCACCCGCCGGCTGGCAGCGACATACGCAGCCACCACCAGCGCCGCAGCGCTGGCGAGCAGCACAATCGCCAGGGGCCGGAAGCCGAGGGACCAGAGCCACCCGGCCACGCCCGCCAACCCACCCAGCAGAGTGAAGGTCCGGATGCCCGCAAAGTGCGCCTCCGGGCCGCCGGCGTGGCCAGACCACTCGCGTTCCAGGCCCACCGCCGCGCCTCCCAGCGCTGCTATGGCAATGCCAACCACGCTCTGCTGCTCAAGAAACATAACGACGACCGTCCGGAAGGCGGCGCGCCCTTATCCTACACGGTGGCCAATCAATGGCAGGGACGATGTTTATCCGAAGCGCCAGCCCGGCTTTTCGAGGCCAAAAGCAGCCTTTGACGGGACAAACAAATCCCTTGACCCCGCCCCTTTTACCCGCTAAATTACAAGGTTCCACGGACATAGGGACGGCTTTAGGGGCGTTCCCAGTACCTCCGCTGATAAGTGGGATCCGATCCGAATCGAAGAAACTTTCGGGCCCGGCGGAGCATCTATACCAGTAGCCAGGGCATTCCCGTACAACCCATAAGAACTGAAGGACTTAAGAATCTGGCCGGGACTTACCCTGTCGTAAAAAGTGAGAATTTCGCCATTTTGTCGGAGTCAGGAGAAAGAATAATGAAGCGCTCTGATCGCGTTTTTGATGCTTTACATACTTTGCGGAACCGTTATATGCTCTGTCAGCTTGCATCGAAGGCTACCCGTAAGTTTCACAAGCCCAATACCAGAATCCAGGAGACCATGAACGAGGTCCTGGATCGGATTGCAAGTTCGGAGCGGCACTCGGTTCTGGCCGAACCGGAACATTTTGCCGAGGCACAACGGCGGGCTGCATAGTTTAGCCCGCCTCCTGCCCCGCTGGATGGATCCTTCTCTTTCGCGTACCCCCCTTTGAAAAAATCTCCTCGCAGGTGACTGATGACCATTGCTGAACTCAAAGAAAAAAATATTACCGAGCTAACCAAGATCGCCCGATCTTTGGACTTGCCCGGAGCCAGCGGATTGCGCAAGCAAGACCTGATCTTCAAGATTCTCCAGGCCCAGAGTGAAAAAGAGGGCCACATTTTTGCCGAGGGCGTGCTCGAAATCCTGCCCGACGGCTATGGCTTTCTGCGCTCGCCTGACTACAACTATCTACCCGGCCCGGACGATATCTACGTTTCGCCGTCGCAGATTCGTAAGTTCGACCTCAAGACCGGAGACACCATCAGCGGCCAGGTCCGTCCGCCGCACGAGGGCGAGAAGTATTTTGCCCTGGTCAAAATTGAAGCGGTCAACTTTGAATCGCCGGAAGAAGCGCGCAACAAGATCCTGTTCGACAACCTGACGCCGCTCTACCCGCAGGAGCGTTTGAAGCTGGAAACGGTCCGCGAGAACGTTAGCGCCCGGGTGATGGATCTGTTGACTCCCTTAGGTAAGGGTCAGCGTGGCCTCATCGTTTCGCCCCCCCGCGCCGGCAAGACCATGCTGCTGCAGAACGTGGCCAACTCGATTACCACCAACCATCCCGAAGTCGTGCTGATGGTTCTGCTCATCGATGAGCGGCCGGAAGAAGTTACCGACATGCAGCGTTCGGTGAAAGGTGAGGTCATCTCCTCGACCTTCGATGAACCAGCGGCTCGCCACGTGCAAGTCGCAGAAATGGTGATCGAAAAGGCCAAACGCCTGGTCGAACACAAACGCGACGTGGTCATTCTGCTGGATTCGATTACGCGCCTGGCGCGCGCTTACAACACCATCGTTCCGCCCAGCGGCAAGGTACTCTCCGGCGGCGTGGATTCAAATGCGTTGCAGCGTCCGAAGCGCTTCTTTGGTGCGGCCCGTAACATCGAAGAAGGCGGATCGCTCACCATCATTGCGACCGCGTTGATCGATACCGGCTCCCGCATGGACGACGTGATCTTTGAAGAATTCAAAGGCACGGGCAACTCGGAAATCATCCTCGACCGCAAGCTGGTGGACAAACGCACCTTCCCCGCCATCGACATCCAGCGCTCCGGTACCCGTAAGGAAGAGTTACTGATCCCGAAGGAAGACCTTACGCGCATCTGGGTTTTGCGCCGAGTGCTTAATCCGCTATCGCCCGTCGAGGCCATGGAACTGCTCATCGACAAACTGAACAAAGCCAAGTCGAATGCCGAGTTCCTGGCGAATATGAGTTCGCTGTAACACTCGAGCTCGCGTAGGCCCGGACGCCCTCGTCCGGGTGGGCGGGCGAAGCTCGCCAATCGTTCGCGCTAGCTTCACAGATCTTCTGCCCCCGACATCGCGTAGCCGGGCGTTGCCCGGCCGGGCGGGTGAGGGCACCCGCCCCTACGCAAATCAAGAGCCGTAGTCTCTCCCTTCACGGACCAAACGTATAATGACTCTTCAATTTCCGTCCTTCGAGGTGGACTTTGCGACTCAAGAGCCTCTCACTGATTATTCTCGCGTTCGCACTCATGACCGTGCTGCCATCGGTGTCCCAAAACCCTCCCCTGCGTCTGCCGGACACTACGCGCCCCGGTCCGACAGACGAGCCACGTCTCAGGATGGAAAGAGAGATGGCCAAGAAAGCCAATCAGGAGCGCCAGGCTGACCTCAAACGCGATACCGAGAAGCTGCTTAAGCTGGCGCAAGAACTTAAGGAGTCTGTGGACAAGACCAACGCGAGCACGCTCTCCGTCGATGTGGTCAAGAAGGCGGAGGAGATCGAAAAGCTGGCGCACAGCGTGAAAGACAAGATGAAGGGATCTTTCTGAGGGGGGCCTTCGCGGCAGCCGCACAGGCAGGTCCCTCCACTGCGCTGGCTGCGCTCACTTCGGTCGGGATGACAGTGTTGCTGTGCGATCCCGTGCTCTGAGTGCTCAATCAGGTCGAGTAGACGGCGGTCCTGTGCTTGTCCGCCCACCAGCCCCAGAGAGCCGTCAGCCACATCGCTATGCCACCCCAGGCCAAAGCAGTCACGTTCGGCGGGGCCCCGGCAAACAGCGTGCTGAGCCAACCAAAAAAGAGAAATGCCACCAAGGCCCAGAACCCGTAGCGGCCGGAGCTATCCCGCGCGCGGGTGCAGCTGACGTATATCCATAGCCCGGCGCCGAAGCACAGGGCTTCCGCGGCGATCGTTGCCACCCACGAATTCCACAGACCCAGACCGACGCGTGCCGCGCCACCGGGATACAACTGAAGATCGGGACGGTGCACGATGAAATCCAGTACCCAATGACTGAGCACGACAGCGCCAACCACCACAGCACTTCGCATATTGCGCCGCAGCGCGTAATAAATCCCGCCGAAGACAAGCGCCCACACGATTGCCATCAGCAAACTGTGAGAGATAGGGTAGTCGTTGAAATCAAGCGGAGATACCCTGGTGATGCCGGGAGCAATTCGCACCTGCTCGATGCCGAGGAGCAAGAAGAGGGGCCAGAGGAAGTCCAGGAACTGGGCGGCCAGAATCAGGGTGCCCAGTGAAGTCTTCGCCGCGATTCTCTTAGCCGCAAAGGCGACACCGAAATGACCGATGAACATGGCGATACGCTAGTTCAGCAGACAGATGGCCTTCGAGCGTGTTTCGCTCGGGATGGAGTTGGACGGGCGGGACGCCCGTCCTCCATTCACTACACTGCCTTCGCCGATCCTTCCTTGACGATGCGCATGCCGTAGAACGAGCGGTACACAAAGAAGTAGGACGCCAGGAAGAAGCCCAAGGCAAGTGCGTGGGCCAACGTGCTGCCGGCTTCGGCAGTGAGCTTCACCGCCAGTTCAACTGCCAGCAATCCGAACAACGTGGTGAATTTGATCACCGGGTTCAGGGCCACCGAAGAAGTGTCTTTGAACGGATCACCCACGGTGTCGCCGATCACGGTGGCATCGTGCAAGGGAGTGCCCTTCTGCTTCAGTTCAACTTCGACGATTTTCTTGGCGTTATCCCAGGCCGCGCCGGCGTTGGCCATGAAGACCGCCTGGTAGAGGCCGAAGACGGCGATAGATATCAAGTATCCGATGAAATAAAATGGTTCCACGAAAGCAAATGCCAGAGTGGCGAAAAAGACCGCCAGGAAAATATTGAACATTCCCTTCTGTGCGTACTTGGTGCAGATTTCAACCACCTTCTTACTATCGGAGACCGACGCCTTCACCGCGCCTTCCAGCTTGATGTTGGCTTTGATGAATTCCACCGCCCGGTAGGCACCTGTGGTTACCGCTTGCGTGGATGCGCCGGTAAACCAATAGATAATGGCTCCGCCCGTGATCAGGCCGAGCATGAAAGGCGCGTGGAGAAGGGAAAGATTGTTTACATTCTCGGTGAGCCCGTTGGTGAGCGCCATGATGATGGAGAAAATCATCGTGGTCGCGCCAACGACGGCGGTCCCGATCAGAACCGGCTTGGCCGTGGCCTTGAAGGTGTTGCCCGCGCCGTCATTTTCTTCCAGCAAACCCTTGGCGCGCTCAAAATTTACATCCATGTTGAAATCTTTCTTGAGCTCCTGCCGAATGTTGGGGACCTGCTCAATCAGCGAAAGTTCATACACCGATTGCGCGTTGTCGGTCACCGGGCCGTAGGAGTCAACCGCGATAGTCACCGGACCCATGCCCAGGAAACCGAACGCCACCAGACCAAAGGCAAAGACGGGAGCCGCCACCATTAGGCGATCTAATCCCATGGTGCTGAAGTAGTATCCGATGGACATCAGAGTCACCATCGAGAGCCCGAGGTAGTAGCCAGAAAAGTTGCCCGCTACGAAGCCGGACAAAATCCCCAGCGAGGCGCCACCCTCCTGGGCCGAGGTCACAACTTCCCTGACATGCCGCGACTCGGTCGAGGTAAACACTTTCACTAGCTCGGGAATGATGGCGCCTGCCAGAGTGCCGCAGGAAATGATGCTGGCCAGTTTCCACCACTGCGATGAACTCCCTCCGATTTCAGGGATGATCACCGCGGAAATGACAAACGTGACCGCGACGGAAACCAGCGAAGTGAGCCACACCAGCCAGGTCAGGGGCGTCTCAAAATTCATTTTGTCGGCAGCGCCAAACCGGGCCTTGGCAATGACGCCGTTGATGAAGTAGGCGGTTGCGCTGGACACCAGCATGGCAATGCGCATGACGAAAATCCAGACCAGCAATTGTACCTGGATGGTGGGATCTCTTACGGCCAGCAGGATGAAGGTGATGAGGGCGACGCCGGTGACACCGTAGGTTTCGAATCCATCGGCGGAGGGTCCGACGGAATCGCCGGCGTTGTCTCCGGTGCAGTCGGCGATCACGCCGGGATTGCGGGCGTCATCTTCCTTGATCTTGAAGACGATCTTCATCAGGTCGGAACCGATGTCAGCGATCTTGGTGAAGATGCCACCGGCAATCCGCAGCGCGGCCGCGCCCAGCGACTCGCCAATGGCGAATCCGATGAAGCAGGGCCCGGCGTAGTCGGCAGGAATAAAGAGCAGAATGACCAGCATGAGCAGAAGTTCGACGCTGATCAGCATCATGCCGATACTCATCCCGGCCTGGAGCGGAATGTTGTAGATCGGGTAGGGCTTGCCGGCCAGACCCGCAAACGCAGTGCGCGAATTGGCGAAGGTGTTGACCCGGATGCCGAACCACGCGACTCCGTAGCTTCCCGCAATGCCCACCAGGCTGAACAGAAGAATGATAGGGAGGGTGACGGCAATCGGCTTTTCCGGGACGGGTGACAGCACCCCGAAATAGAGCACGATCACCACCGCGATGAAGAGCCACAGGATCAGCAGGAATTTTCCCTGAGTGATCAGGTAGGTCTTACAGGTCTCATAGATCAGTTCGGAAATCTCGCGCATGGCGCGATGCACCGGCATGTTTTTGAGGCGCGTATAGATGACCAGACCGAAGCCGAGGCCAAAGATGCAGAACAGAATGCCGATCATCAGCAAACGATGACCGTCAATGCCAAGGAACAAGACCTGCGAGAGATCGGGAAGCTTGAGACTGGCTTCGCCGCTCACTTCGTGAGCCGGCTGGGCCAGGGCAGAAATTGAACCGAAACTGAGGACGGCGATGGTGGCTGCCACCGTCCGGGCGAAGATCTGGGCAAATTGGCGTCCTTCGGACACAGCTCTCGCCAGCCAAGTACGCATAGGAATTCCTCCGATATGAAGACTATTTCAGGACCATCACGTGTTTAGGCACTGCCACCCAGCAAACAGCACTTACCGGGCGCTTCAGTTAAGGGCGCCGGGGAGCGCATTGCCGGAGTTCCGAACACGCTTCCACTACACGGCATTGAACAGGAGTGTTGAGCTTGGCCGCGTCGGATGTTTCGTACCGCAGAGGCCGCCGGTCGGACGTGAGCTTGCTACCGGAGGCCCGATACAAAACCAGCTTTTATAGCATGTTAGGGGGGGTTGGTCAAACGGAGTCTAAGGGGGATTTCGGCCTATTTGGGCCAAATTAGCTCTGTCGCATAGCGGCCCCATTTCGACGGCTGCCTCGCCGCGTAGCGGCGAAAGAGTGTAGCCCACGGCGTAAGCCGTGGGTACCATGGCGATTCGAGGTGGAAGCCCCGAAGGGGCGATAGAAACGATCAATCCCAGAGATAGCGTTCGTCCACGGTGACTCCGTTCTTCTTCAAAAACGCGAGAAACTCCTCTTGGAATGACCTTTTCCTATGATGCTCCTGTTGGTTTGAGATGTAGTCGCGAACCGAGCTAACCCCAGACTCGCCGATGGAAAAGGCGCCGTAACCGGTTTCCAGCCGAAACCAGGCTTTTCGGGCCAACGTCCATGCACCCATCGTGAAGAATTCGTCTTGATCAAACGAGCGATCTCCGCCACGGAATGGTTGGCGGGCACGCGACCAGGAGATGTATGTGGTCATGAGTTCCATTAATGCAAAGAGCGGTGCCTCCAATTTGTCGAATGATACCACCGAGGTAGGCATGGAGGTCCTTCTCGAAATCGGGTTTGATGAGAGCGCAGCGTTGTTTGGTGCTGAATATGAAATGCACGAGGAGGTTCGTGGCGGTGTGCGGCATGGTTTCTTTCGCCCCTTCGGGGCTTGCTCCGTCTTCTTGCTGCTGACCCACGGCTTACGCCGTGGGCTACATTCTCTTCGCCGCTTCGCGGCTCTCCCAGTCGGCTCTCCTCATTGGTGCACCATCTATTACGCCCAGAACGTGCGGTCCAGCGTTCGGTACTGAATGGCCTCGGCGATGTGTTTAGGCTCGATGGCGGAGGCGCCTTCCAGGTCGGCAACGGTGCGGGCCACCTTTAGTATTCGGTCGTGGGCGCGGGCGGTCATGCCGTGCTGGGTCATGGCGCGCTCTAACAGCCGTTCGCAGTCGGCGGACAACTCGCAGGAAGCACGAATATGGCGGGGGGCCATCTGGGCATTGCAGTAGAGCCGCGAGCGCGACGATGAGAACCTCTGCATCTGGATCTCACGGGCCCGCATCACCCGCTCCCGGATTTTGGCGGAGCTTTCCGGCTCGCTTCCTGCTCTCAACTCCTTATAGTTCACAGCGGGCACATCAATATGGATATCGATGCGGTCGAGCAGCGGTCCCGAAATCTTGCCCATATAGCGTTGAATCATGGGCCGGCTGCAATGACACTCGCGCGATCGGTCATTGAAATATCCACAGGGACAGGGATTCATGGCTGCGGCGAGCATGAATCGCGCGGGGAAAGTCAGAGACATGGAGGCGCGGGCGATGCACACCGTGCCATCCTCCAAGGGTTGCCGCATC
>JAIQFF010000138.1 GCA_020073395.1 Terriglobia bacterium | reverse complement strand
CGACCCACACACCACATCTCCGACCCACACCACCACCAACTCTGACCCACGCACCAAAGCTACAGATCGACGGCTGTGGTGTTGCCGCCGCAGACCAGGACGCCTACCCGTTCTCCTGGCTGCGGCTGGTAGCGCCGCGACCGGAGGGCCGCCAGGGCGGCTGCCCCGCCCGGCTCGGCGACTACCCTCAGCACCTTCCACAGGGTTCTCTGGGCTTCCTGAATGGCTTCGTCGGAAACCAGCAAAACTTTGTGCACGTACTCCTGCGCGATGGGGAACATCAGTTCGCCGACCCGCTTCGGGGCCAGGGAGTCCGCCGCGATTCCTCCCGCCTCGGCGTCAACCGGGCGTCCCGCTTCTAAGGCCCGGGTGAGAGTGGGCGCGGCTTCGGGTTCCACGCCTATGATTTTGAGTCGCGAGCCGTACCAAGCCGCGATGCCGCCGATCAGGCCGCCTCCCCCAATGGCTACGATAAGAGTGTCGAGTCGGGGATCCTGCTCTTCGAACTCCAGTCCTACCGTACCCTGGCCGAGCAGCGTTTCTACCTGATCGTAGGCGTGTATGACGAGCGCGCCTGATTCCTCCGCCCACAGCGCACTTGCGGCCAGCGCATCGGCGTAGCGTTCTCCCGTGACCACCAGGTCGGCGCCGCATTCTCTGATGCGCTCCAACTTTGTCGGCGACGCCACTTCAGGAACAAAGATTCTGGCCGGCTTCTTCAGCTTCATCGCGGCAAAGGCCACCGCGACGCCATGATTGCCGCCGGAGGCTGCGACCACGCCCGCCGCAGGGACGTCGCGCAGCAGCAGGTTGGCAAACGCGCCTCGGGCCTTGAAGGAACCGGCATGCTGCAGCAACTCCAGCTTGAGGACCAGGGGGATGCCGTCGAGCCCGAAATCCGGGCCTTCGACTTCAACCACCGGGGTTCGCCGAATATGGGGACGGATGGATTCGTAAGTGCTGGCAATGTTCTCGCGGTCGATGAGGGTGCGGCGAGGGGCGGTAATTTCGCGGGGCATGATGCAATCATAATCGGGCCTGAACTTTTTCTGCCAGGATGCCGATAAAGGTGGCGTGACCGCTCCTGCACCCGCACCCGATCCTCGTGTGGCCAAGGCTGCTCCCGGGCCCGGCCTGCGTTTTGTCGCCCGCCAGCCGATTCTCACCAAGGACGAGAAAGTCTTCGGCTACGAACTGCTGTTTCGCGACGGCATAGAAGATTATTTCTGCCCCAAAGATCCCGAGGCGGCCTCGAAAATCATGCTGGACAGTTCGCTGATCATGGGACTGGACGTCCTGTGCAACGGCGGGCGCGCCTTCGTCAACTGCACCCGCGACATGCTGCTGAAGGACTACGTAACCCTGCTGCCCTCGAGCCGGACCGTGGTCGAGATCCTGGAAAGCGTTGAACCCGACGACCTGGTGATGGCTGCCTGTCAGCGCCTTAAGGAAGCCGGGTACATGATCGCGCTGGATGACTTTGGGGTGGACGACAAACGGGAAGCGCTGACGGATGTGGCCGATATCATCAAGGTCGATGTCCGAACCACCACTCCGGAGCAGCGCGCCGCGCTGGTCAAGCGCTACGGACCGTGGCGCTGCCGCATGCTGGCCGAGAAGGTGGAAACCCGCGAGGAATTTGTAGCCGCCCAGAAGGCGGGTTTTGCCTACTTCCAGGGTTATTTCTTTCGCAAGCCGGAGACGGTCAGAACCCACGCTGTCCCGGGCAACCGTCTGAATTACATAAAGATGCTGCAGGTAGTTTCCAAGCCTGAACTAGAGCCGCGGGAGATCGAGAACGCCATTAAGGGGGAAGCTTCTCTGTGTTATCGCCTGCTGCGCTACATGAACTCCGCCAGCTTTGGTTTTGCCAGCGAAATCCACTCGGTACGGCACGCCCTCGCGATCATGGGAGAACGAGAAGTCAGGCGCTGGGTCCGGCTGGTGGTCACGCTGGCGGCGGGACAGAATAAATCGAGCGACCTGGTGCTTTCCGCCATGGTGCGTGCCCGCTTCTGCGAATTGCTCTCGCCCAAGATCAAGCACGGCGAATCCGATTTGTTCCTGCTCGGGTTGCTTTCCCTGATGGACGCCATTCTTGAAATCCCCATGTCCGAGGTGCTGGACAAGGTGTCGATCGATCAGGAGACCAAGGCCGTACTCCTGGGTGGTACGGGCCACCTGCGCCCGCTCTACCAGCTCATGCTGGCACAGGAATCGGGAGACTGGCAAGGAACTACCGAACTGTCCAGATCTCTGAAGCTTGGGGAAAGTGAAGTGGCTGAGAAATACTGGCAAGCGATGCAGTGGGCGCGGGAAATGAGCGGGCAGTAGACCTCCCCGGATCGGCCCGTCGCGTTACCATTGTGCAAAACTACCTGACTTAGGACTTGCGCTTCCTTGACGGGGGGCGGTAACATCATAGGTGTTTCCAGTGGCCATGCTCTCTAGCTGGCCCTCCGCACCCCCTGGCTCCAGACGCCATACGGAAAAGACATTCACGCGTGAGTTTCAGCCGCACGGGGTTTTCGGCACATGGTGCATGCCTGTGTCCGAAGCGAGGTTTTACCAGAAAGCGGTCATTGTCAGCGATCGGCAAAATAGCGATCGGCAAAATCGAGTCCCCCTTCGGGCGGACTGAATGCACAGATAAAACGAGAACAATATGAATGCAGGACCCGGACATCCCTCCGGTGGTGGTGGAGGGAGAAGCAAGCGGCGACGCGGGCGTCGTCCGCCCAATCGTGGTGGCGCGCCTAACGGCCGCGACCGCCAGCAACATAGCGGCATCTACAGCGCACCCATGGACCACAGCTACCGCGCCGCCCTGGGCGGTAATAACGGATCGAGGCCGGGAAGAATGCGTCCCGGATTCGCTCCCGCTTACGCTCCCCTCGAGCCCGAGCCGCTGCCCCAGGGCGATAACGGCAACTCCCGCATCTTTGCCTTTGTCGATGATCTGTTCTTTCAGGCCAAGATCCAGGAGACGGCGCGCAAGCTGAATGTGAAGGTCGAATTCGTCAAGACGGAAAAAGACCTGCTCGATCACATAAAGCAGAATGGCGAAGAGAAGCCGTCGCTGATCATCTTCGACATGAATAATGCCAACGCCAAGCCCCTGACCCTGATTCCCAAACTCAAGACCAAACTGAAGAAGGGAACGTCGATCATCGGCTTCCTGTCGCACGTGCAGGGAGATTTGAAGATGAAGGCCCACGAAGTGGGCTGCGACATGGTTTTGCCGCGGTCAGCGTTCTCGCAGAACCTGCCTCAACTGTTGCGCCGCCACGGCGCGCCGGAAGCAGAAACCACGAACTAGCGACTTGATGGAGGGACGGGCGTCCACGCCCGTCGAAATCCTAACTCGTACAGCGGCCTTCATTTCACTCAAAGCACGAGCGGGACGCTTGCGCCGCCCACATCCGCCGACCTATCCCGGGGGCCACTTCAGATCTCTTCCTCCCAGCAGGTGCACGTGCAGGTGGAACACCGACTGGCCGGCTCCTGGGCCCACATTTAACACGGTGCGGTAGCCGTTTTCGATGCCGCGCTGACGGGCAATCTGCGCCGCCGCCAAGTGGCACAGGCCGACAATGTCCGCATCTTCCGCCGAGGCTTCCTTCAGGCCGATGATGTGTTTTTTGGGGACCACAAGCACATGCGTCGGGGCTTGCGGATTGACGTCTTCGAAGGCGAAAGTGTGCTCGTCCTCGTAAACCTTTTTGACGGGAATTTCACCGGCAACGATGCGGCAGAACAGGCAGTCGTTCATGGCAATCCAATCTGGAGACTTCAGATTTCAGATGGACGATTGTAGATTTTGGGCCGCAGAATGTGAAATCGGCGCGTGCCCGTCACCAGCCTCCCGTCTCTCTGGCTGCCGAAATGTCGGCAGCCGATGGGTGCTGTCGCGGAAAGGTTCCGGCCAGAAAGAGAAAAGTTTTTCCACATTGGGAGTGCCGAAGAAGTAATTTGCCATTCATTACGAAAGGGCGGTAATCAACTGCATAGAATGCCACAAATCTATTTAATTCATTGGGTTACAAACAAGGTACAGATTTGGTAACAAAGTACATTTTAAGTTGATCCGCCAGCCGATAAGTCCCATACTGTCGAAGAGTTATAGCGCTTCAGCCGGGGGATGTGGGAGCTTGGCAAGTCTCGTGCATCGTATCTGGTATCCGAACCAGGGGATGGGGAAAGAATCAGTGATTTCGAAGAAACCTTTTGCAGTACTGGGACTATTAATCGCAATCGTTTTGACCGTGCTTCCTGAGTATGGAATGGCAGCCACGGTCAGTACCCGTTCCTTGACCTCCGGCAAATCCAGATCACAGAGGGTGAGTGAAGGCCCACGCGCGCGGAAGCGCCTAAGCAAGCTGTCGCGCAGTCGCGGGCGTACGGTCCGGGTGGCGCGGACCAGACGAACTCATCGCCGCCGTCATTACGAGCGCTTCACTGGCAACTCGTTCGCGAACGATGTCGCCGAAGGCGATGTCACCGACGGCGAAGATCCGATCGTTCGTCAGGCGGCCATCGACGCCCTGGGCAACATGAATGGCACCGTGCTCGCTATCGAGCCAACCAGCGGCCGGGTGCTGGCCATGGTGAACCAGAAGCTGGCTCTTTCAAGCGGTGCGCAGCCCTGCTCAACCATCAAGCTTTCCGTAGCTCTGGCGGCGTTGAGTGAAGACCTGATTACAAAAGAGACCCAAATCGCCCTGGGCCGCCGCAGCCGCATGAATCTTACGACTGCCCTGGCCCATTCCAATAACGCCTACTTTGAGGCTTTGGGACGCAAGCTGGGATTTGAAAAAGTCAGCTTCTACGCCCACCAGTTCGGACTGGGCGAACTGGCCGGATACAACATTGACGGCGAACACCTTGGCACCTACCCGCAGCACGAGATTTCGTCCAGGCTCGGCGGTGTGGGCAAAATGTGCTCGTTCGGTGAAGGCGTCTCGATGACGCCGCTGCAACTGGGCGCCATGGTTTCCGCCATCGCCAACGGCGGCACTCTGTATTACTTGCAGCACCCCACCACGGCGGACGAAGTGGCGAACTTTGAACCGCGGGTGAAGCGTCATCTCGATATCGCACCCCTGATTCCAGAAATATCCGATGGCATGGCGGCAGCGGTAAGCTACGGCACGGCACGCAGCGTCCGAGTCAATTTCAACGAAGAAGAGATTCTGGGAAAAACCGGGACCTGCTCCAAGGCCGGCACTCGCTACGGATGGTTTGCTTCCTACGCCAAAACCGACGTTGGCCGCATCGTGGTCGTCGTCTTCCTGCAGGGTGGCCGCCCGACTTTCGGACCCAAAGCAGCGGAAATTTCCGGGCGCATGTACCGCAGTCTCTATGATCACTCGTTCTTTGAAGCCCACCCCACCCCGCCAGCCGACACAGCTGACGTAAAGCCGGTCACCAGCACGCAGCAGTAAGCATCAGATTTTCGGGCCGCAGAACCGGTCCGCCGAAACCGTTCTCTGATAAGAGGAGAGCCCGGCATCCGGGCGGAAGTAGAAAGCGAACTCTGGGGTTCCGATCACTTGCGGACGAGATAGGTTCCGCTATTAGCCCAGACATTGCCATTGACTTTCATGCCGTACCCGATTTTGTCCTCGACTTGGCCGCCTTTGGCCGGATTGTGAAACTTGTACTGAATACAGCCTTGGCCTCTTTCCAGGGCCATGCGCTCGGCGGATCGAATCCAGGGGTAGGTGTTCTGGTAGGTTGTGCTACCCAGGTCCTGGCCCACGACCCACGACATGTAACCATGGGCAAGGGACTTCGTTCCCTCAAACACAACCATGTAGTAGTCGCCATCCTTCCAGTTCTTGTCGCCGCTGTTTATCTGTTGAATCACCGTCGCTTGATCTTTTCTTAGCGCCTCGACCGTCCTCTTGACCAGCGCTTGCACTTTCGCGATGTCAACGCCTTTATCGCAACTTACCTCTCCAGGGATGGGTTCTGCAGCGAACAGCGGCAGGGTGACGAGACCCAGGATGCAGGCGAGGATCGGTTTCATGGCATCTCCTCCAAGGCCGGGCGGGATTATATACCCAATGCAGCGAATATCGCCTCCAGTTCAGAGGTAGCTGAGCCAGGCATCGCTGCGGCGCTGTTTCAAGGCGGCAAACCAGCGGCAAAGCGGGTACAGCGCGACCACAACCGAGGCCCAGATCAGGTAGATAATCGGCAAAGAGAATCCCCATCCGGGTGGCGGAGTGATGGGAAACTTATCAATGGTTGGTGACTCGAACATCCAGTGCACCTGTTCGTAACGCGCATAACACACGGCCACCGCGAGCAGATGAATCAGGGGGAAGTGCAGCAAGTAATAAAACATCGGCACTTTGCCGAGGACCAATGCCGGCCGCAGAAATCGCGGAGTGCCTCCATCCACCGCCCAAAGAAAAATCAGCGCCGGGCCAAGCGTCATCAGAAGAAACAACAGCGATGGTGGATACTTGTTGGTGTTCAGAAATGAGAGCGCAGTGAAGGCGGCGGATTTTTGCGCGCTCCAGCGGACCGGATCGCCATAAATATTGATGCCGCGAAGGACCACGAAGGCGGCCGTAGTCTCCAGTCCCGTGCGCAACAAGAATGTCCTGCGGCGTTCGGATGCCCAAGCATAGATTTGTCCCAGACCGTATCCCACAGCCGTGACTCCAACCCAGGGAATCAGCGTGTACGCGACGAAGACGGAGTGCCGCGGGGTGGCCACGATGAAATTAAGACGGTGCAGGATGGACCACACCGGGTTGGAGGACTGAATGCGGTCGAGCAAATTGTGTCCCGCGATCATCACCACGCCAAAGCCAGTCACGACAGGCGTAGGCAGATGCACCAAGGCCGAAAGCACGATCATGGCCCATCCCAGCGCCCAGAGCACGTCGAGCAGCGTCAGGTGATAGTCGAAGTTGAACTGCAACCCCAGGCAGCGAAACAGCACCGTCTCCAGGAAGATCAGCCACAGGCCGCGAGTGAACAGAAATCGCGACAGCTCGCTTTTGGACTTCTTGCGCAGCGAGAGATACGCCCCAGTGCCGATAAGCAGAAAGAAAACCGGCGCGCAAAAATGCGTGACCCAGCGCGTGAAGAACAGCGGAATCGTGGTCTGGGACAGGTTGGTAGGGCTGATGCTGGTTTGGCCAAAGAAATCGCGCGTGTGATCGAGCGCCATCAGGATCATGATGACGCCGCGGAGGACGTCAACCGATTCCAGGCGAAAGCGCTTCGGCGCGGCGGCTTCGCTTACCGCCGCTGCGGAATGACCCGGTGAGACTCCGATTTGCGGAGTAAGTGCCATTTGCCGCCTAATGCGATCTTAGACGATGGTCGCAGCAACAAGTTAGAGGGATAGGCGCGACCCGTGTGGACAGCCCTGCCCCACTCAAGCCAAAATCGGGCTTGAGTGGGCCGTCCTTCACCTGTCGAAACATGGTCGCTTAGACAACAGAAACGCCCAGCCTTCCGGCTGGGCGCTGCTGACGACTGAAGACCGACGCCTACCTTCCCGCTTTGCGCTCGTCCTTCTCCACCACGCCATCCTTGATGTTAATCACGCGGTGGGCGTACTCGGCGATGTCGTGTTCGTGGGTGACCAGCACGATGGTGTTGCCGTTGGCTTGCAGGCGATCGAGCAGGGCCATGATTTCGTTGCCGGTCTGGGAGTCGAGGTTGCCGGTGGGTTCGTCGGCCAGGATGATCGACGGGCGATTTACCAGGGCGCGGGCGATGGCCACTCTTTGCCGCTGTCCGCCGGAGAGTTCGTTGGGCTTGTGCATCATGCGGGTTTCCATGCCGACTGACGCCAGCGCGTCTTTGGCGCGCTGCACGCGCTCTTCGCCGGGAACGCCGGCGTAGATCAGCGGCAGCTCCACGTTGTGCAGGGCGGTGGCGCGGGCCAGAAGATTGAAAGTCTGGAAGACGAAACCGATTTCCTTGTTGCGAATGCGCGCCAGTTCATCGTCGTCCAGTTCGCTGACCAGCTGGCTGTTCAGCCAGTAGTGGCCTTTACTGGGCGTATCCAGGCAGCCGATGAGGTTCATCAGGGTGGATTTGCCGGAGCCCGACGGTCCCATGATGGCGACGTATTCATTGCGCTGGATGCGAATGTTGACGCCGCGCAAGGCGTGCACCTGCTGCTCTGACCCCATGTCGTAGGTCTTCCACAGATCTTCGGTGCAGATCATGCAAGAATCGGGCGGTGCCGACACTACGGGTTGCGCAATGTTGATCACTTCTGCGGTTGCCATTTTTCTCTCCTGGTCTCGGGACACCCTGCCGGCTCCGATCTTTTGGCTGCCTGTTGGACGCTTTACTTGGGCAGTTGTTAGTCGTCGGTCGTCAGTCTTCAGTCGTCAGGAACTGCTGGTCTCGGGTTTGCTCTTGCTGACGACTGAAGACCGACGACTAGCTCTCGTCTTCCTTCTTAGGGGCCGTGTTATCTATTTTTACGCTAGTTCCCGGCCGCAGGGTACGCAGCACTTTGTAACTTCCGGTAACGATTTCGTCACCCGGTTTTAATCCGCTCAGAACCTCGATATCCGTCGTGCCAGTGATACCCGTTTGCACTGGCAAGAATTCGGCTTTGCGATCGCGAATAACGAATACACCCTGGACTTCTTCTTTATCTGCGCTGGTTGAATTGGATGCTTCGCTGGAGGGTGCCGCCGCCTGGACGTTGTCTTTATCAGAACTGCCGGCTTTATCAGGACTGCCGGCTTTTAAATCCGCGCGCGAGCGAACGGTCAGGGCCTGGATGGGGATGGACAAGACGCTGCTGCGCGTGGCCGTGGTCACTTTGGCGGTGGCGGAAAGTCCGGGCCGCAGGTTTTCCGGCGGGTCCTGCAGCGTGACCACAACCTTGAAATCCTTGGCTTCCTGGCTGGCCGAAGTTTGCTGCGAGGTGGAGACACCGGTGGAGCGAACAATGGCGTTGTTGCCGATTTCGGTCACTACCGCTTTGAAAATCTTCTTGGGAATGGCGTCGATGCTGACCTCTGCGGGCTGACCCAGACGCACGTTGACGATGTCGGTTTCGTCCACCTTAACCTCGGCGGTGATGACGGACATATCGGCCAGGGTCATGAGCGTGCTGCCCGGAGAATTCTGGATGCCGATCACCACGGTTTCGCCTTCCCGCACTGGCAGGTTGGTGATCATGCCGTTGTAGGGCGCGGCATAGGTGGTCTTCTTCAGAACGTCGGCGGCGTGAGTCAGGTTGGCGCGGTTTTGCGTAATGTGCCGATCGGCGGAATCCTTCTGCGCTTTGGCCTGGGCAACCCGCGCCTGGGCCTGCGCCAAGCCGGCTTGCGCGGTCTGCCATGCCGCTTTCTGGCTATCGTATTCCGACTTCGCAATCAGCGAATCTTTGAACAGACCCTGAGCCCGGGTCCAATCGAGCTGGGCGCGTTCGAAGTCGGACTGAGCGCGGTTCAGATCGGCTGCGGAGGTATTCATCGCGGCCGCGGCCGCGATAGAATCGGTCTCCGCCGCTTGCACTGAAGCTTCCGTGGCATTCACGTCGGCCGAGGGCTGTACGTTTTCCAGTTGCGCCAGCAATTGGCCTTTCCTGACCCGGTCGCCTTCCTTGACGTAAAGGCGGGTGATTTTGCCGAAGGCATTGGCCCCGATATTGACGTAAGTCTTCGGCCTGATCTCGCCGGATGCGCTCACAATCGATGCCAGATCCTGGTGCGCCACTTTGCCGGTCTGGACGGTAACCACACCCTTGCGGCTTTGATGAACGGCGATACCGGCAATCGCCAGTGCCGCAATGGCGGCGCCGATGCCGATAAGTATTTTCGTTCCCCTGCTCATTGTCCCCTTGTCACGCCATCAACGGACCGGCATTCGCGTCCGCTGACGCGGATATTCTGACCGGCGCCCATTTCGGATCAGTGCTGTCACTTCAACCGGATTCCTAGGCGTAACTGGGTACACGCCATCAGATACGGTAATGCGGGCTCAAAAGTTCCTGCGGAACCTACATGTCGTGCGGAGCTGGAACACTCAGGGCCGGCCAGACCAGCGTTGATAACAAGTCGATTATAGCTGGAGCAGGGGCTGAGAATCGAACAAACTGTTCTAACCGCCTGGGAGGGGCCGGGAGGCTGATTTTTACAATCTTTACAATTGGTTAGAGGGCGTAGTGGGTCTTGCCTTGGGGGCACTAAAGTCATAGAATGGCTAGCCAAGAGTATTATGTCGTTAGGAGTGCCCTCATGTCCCGGGTTGGGTTTCTGAAACACCTCTTCGCGGTCTTGGTTTTTCCGGCACTTATTTTGGCCATGGTATCGTTCGCCTCCGCACAGGAGGAGGGAAAGGCGGCCGCTGCAGACCCGTCCGCTGACGCAGCAACTCCCCAGGACAAGAGCAACCCCGAGGCAGACCCGCTCAAGCGTCCACTTACCGAAAAGCAAAAGAAGCAGAATTCCAAGTCACTGAAGATCGAGTTAAGCAAGACCTACAAGAAGTGGCTTGACGAAGACGTGCGTTGGATCATAACCGACGAAGAGCAAAAAGCGTTCAAACTGCTTTCCAACGACGAAGAACGCGACCAGTTCATCGAGGCGTTCTGGCAACGTCGCGATCCCACGCCGGACACGATCGAGAACGAGTTCAAGGAAGAACACTACCGGCGCATGGCCTACGCCAATGAGCATTTTGCGGCGGGCATTCCGGGCTGGAAAAGCGATCGCGGAAGAATCTACATCATGTACGGTCCGGCGGACGAGATTGAATCGCATCCTTCCGGCGGCACCTATGACCGTCCGATGGAAGAAGGCGGCGGCAGCACCTCGACCTTTCCATTTGAAGACTGGCGCTATCGCTACCTGGAGGGCATCGGTCAGGAAATCATCATCGAGTTCGTGGACACCTGCATGTGCGGCGACTATCACATGACCATGGACCGGTCGGAAAAGGATGCGCTGCTCTATACCCCGAATGCGGGATTGACCCTGTACGAGCAGATGGGCATGGCGAGCAAAGCGGACCGGTTTAGTGGCGGCGGCCTGGAACGATTGGGGACGGGTCCCTTTAACAGTGATCGGCAGAGCAAACAGTTCGACCGTTTGGAGCAGTTCTATAAGCTGCAAAAACCTCCGGCGGTGAAGTTCAAAGACCTGGAGGAAGTGGTCAGCCACAAGATCAGCGTGAACCTGATGCCGTTTGATGTGCGCACCGACTTTGTGCGCGTGACCGGCGACACGGTGCTGGTGCCCATCACGATCCAGGTAAAAAATCGCGATATCACGTTCGTAAACAAAGATGGCGTGCAACGCGGTACGGTAAATGTTTTTGGCCGGGTCACGACCCTGACCGGCAAGATTGTGCAGACCTTCGAAGACACGGTGCAGGTGGACGTGCCGGCGGAATTGCTGCCCAAGGTCACGGAAAATTCTTCCGTATATTGGAAGGCGTTGCCGCTGCGTCCGAATCTGTACCGGATCGACGTCGCGGTGAAGGATGTAAACGGTGACCGCTCCGGATTGTGGAGCAGCCGCCTGCCTGTACCCAGCTACGACGACGACCGCCTGGCTTCCTCCTCGCTGATTGTGGCGGACACCATGCAGCCGGTCTCGACCAAGGAAATCGGCACAGGAATGTTTGTGATCGGCAATACCAAGATACGGCCGCGAGTGGCGTCCGCAAACGGCAAGCCGGTGTCCTTCAAGCGCAATCAGAAGGTGTATTTCTGGATGCAGATATACAATCTTGGAATGGATGACAAAACCCATAAGCCCTCGGCCACGGTGGAGTACGACGTCATCAACGCAGCCACCAACAAGGCTGTGATCCATACCGTGGAAACGACGGACCAGATGGGGAATATTGGCGACCAAGTGACCCTACAAAAACCTCTCTCGGCCGCCAGTCTTGATCCTGGGATCTATCGCATTCAAATCAAGGTGAACGATAATATCTCCAAGCAAACGGTGGACCCGTCGGCGACGTTTGCCGTCGAGTAAACTGCACAGCTTGGTCTCCTGCGAGGTGGTCGGAGTGACGTTGGGCAGACTCGGGTTGAAGCTCGGGTTGTTGGGTATTGCGCTGGCGCTTCCGGTGCTGGCTGCGGACAACCCAGGCTCTATCTCCGGCTATGTACGCAGCGCTTCCGGCGTCCCCCAAATGGGTGCCATGGTGGAAGTCCTGGGTTCGGCCGCCCACAGCCTGAAGGTATTCACTGACGAGAATGGTTTCTACTCGGCCGCTGGTCTGCTGCCCGGTGTGTACAGCGTAAAAGCTTATTCGCCGTCGTTCCTTCCCGCGTTGCGCGAACGCGTGGGGCTGCGGCCCGGCAGCAGTGTGATGGTCAATCTGAAGCTCAGCGGGTTGTTCGAAGCCATCCAACTGCCTGCGATGCGTGGCCCGGCTGACGATGATGACTGGAAGTGGGTGCTGCGCTCAGCTTCCAATCGCCCCATTCTGCGCATGCTGGAAGACGATGCTTCGGCGCCGGCGGCCGCAACGGGAGCGGGTGGAAGCGAACCTGGTCCGGACAAGCATGATCTGAAGGGCTCGCTGTCGTTCGTCGCGGGCTCGGGCTCCGGCGGATTCGGAAGCTCGTCCGACATGAACACGGGCTTTTCGGTGGAGAGGTCGCTTTTCTCATCCGGAACCGTGGCCTTGCAGGGCAATGTGGGCTACAACGGCGGTTCGCCCAACACTGTGCTGCGCGCTTCCTACAGCCATACGCTGCCCAACGGTTCCAAACCGGAGATGGCGTTTACCATGCGCCGTCTGGCGGCACCCGGAATCAATGGCCACGATACGGCGCTGCAGGCGCTGGCGCTTTCTGCCTCGGATGCATTCTCGCTGGGAGATATTCTGGAGCTGCGCTTCGGCAGCGAACTGCAGACCATTCAGTTCCTGGGGCGGGTTACGGCGTTTCGTCCCTTCGGCTCGGCTGATCTGCATCTCTCGCCCAACACTGTGCTGGAGTACCGTTATTCCACTTCGGAACCAGACGAGCGCATGGACAAGGGCTTTGACTCGGCGCCGGCGGACCTGAGCGAGTCCAATCCACGGGTCACCATGGCAGCTTTCTCGACCACGCTGGAGCGAGCGCATCATCATGAGGTTTCGCTTTCCCGCCGCATGGGCAACACCAACCTGCAAATTGCGATGTATTCCGATCGCGTGGCGGACCCGGCGCTGACCGGCGTGGGTGACGTTTCGGCAGAGGGCGGGGAAGTGCTGCCTGATCTCTACTCCGAGACTTTTACCTACCGGGGCAAGGAACTGGATGCTCGCGGAATGCGCGTGGTCATGCAGCGCAAGCTGAGCCCGGACCTGACCGCAACTCTCGACTATGGGTATGGTGGGGTGCTCGATCTGAACAATGCGGATGTCGCCCTACGGGACGCGCGGCGCGATACCTATGTGCGTAACCGGCATACCGCGTCGGCGAAATTCAGCGGCGTGCTGCCGGGCGCTAAGACGCGCTGGATCGCTTCCTATCGCTGGATCAGCGGACAGGCCCTGACCCCGGTTGACATCTTTAACGAGTCGGCGGGGCAGTCGGATCCATACCTAAACATTTTCCTTCGCCAGCCCATCCCCGGAACCGGTTTTCTTCCCTGCCACATGGACGCGGTGGTGGATGTACGCAATCTCTTGGCTCAAGGATACGTTCCGGTCATGGGTCAGGATGGCCGGACGCTTTACCTGGTGCAATCGGCCCGCACGGTTCGCGGCGGGGTGGCCTTTACCTTCTAGACCTCAGACCTCAGACCTTCCCTCTTCGCTGTTTCGATCCTTTTCAATTCTGTTGTTTACGCTCGTTTCGAATCCTAAGTCTGGATCTCTGTGCCGATTCAAGACGTGTATCCACCTCATCCGTAAGACAAATGACATGGCAGCGGGTTATAATCGGCGGCAATTTCCATCAGACAGCTTCAACAAATGTCTCGTAGGCGCGCGACCCGCTGTGGCGTGCACGTTTAAGGAGCCTTTCATATGCGTGTGAGGATGATTTTCGCTTTCGCGGTACTGTTTTCGGCTTCAATGGTTGCCCAAACTTTTCGGGGGACCATCCTGGGAACGGTAACGGATGCGTCGGGCGCGGTAATTTCGGGTGCGAACGTGATGGTGAAGAATGTGGCCACCGGGCTGGAGCGCAGCACACAGACCAGCGTCGATGGCAGCTACAGTGTCGGCAAAGGCACGACCTTCAAGATCTATTTTCCTCAATCTGGCCCGGATTTCGACAAAACTGAAGAGGCTGTTCCCGCCGCTGAATC
>JAIQFF010000304.1 GCA_020073395.1 Terriglobia bacterium | reverse complement strand
TGGCAGGAATCGACGCCCCGGAGAAGGGACAACCCTTTGGACAACGCTCCCGCTAGCATCTGGGGCATCTTGCCCACGGAAAGGACGCTACCGCTCTCTGCAACAAGATCGACCGCTACAGGCGCGGCGTATGCGTGGTGTATGTGCAGCCGCCCGACTGCCCGACGTGCGACCAGACGGTCGACGTGGCGCTTGCCCAAGTCGCCGTCGGCGCTGCTTGGTGGTATCGGGAGTATGCTAAGGAACCGTCGGCCGATGATCGTGCCCGGTACTCGGTCGCGGAGCAGGATGCCCGCGCTCACAAGCTCGGGCTGTGGCGCGACAAAGACCCTGTACCGCCGTGGGAGTGGAGAAGGAACAAGAACAGCTACCATCACGCTGCGCATCACCCAAACGACCAGAGATCTGTTGAATCATGCTGCGGAGCGGGATCCCCGCGGCATGGCGAACATGGTCAAGGTCCTGATGCTCAACCACTGCCGGGATCGGGTCGTTTTCGTTGACCGCAAACGGAAGGCGGGCAGTCGGTAAACTACACGTAGCGTTCGCCAAGCAATCAACCATGACCCCCAGCGAATTCATCGAGAAGTGGCGGGACAACCAGCTTTCCGAGAGTGCCGGCGCGCAGGCATTCTTTCTCGACCTCTGTGATGTGCTCGGGGTGGGAAAACCCCACGACCCGGACAACTACTGTTTCGAGCGCGGCGCGACGCGTACCGGCGCCGGGCACGGTTGGGCCGATGTGTGGAAGCGCAACTGCTTCGCGTGGGAGAACAAGGGCCCGAGTGGGGACCTGTCGAGGGCGCTGAAGCAGCTTATGACGTATGCGCTGGCGCTGGACAATCCGCCGCTGCTGATCGTCTGTAATCGGGCGGTGATCGAGATTCATACCCACTTTACGGGAACCCCGTCCGAAATTCACACCATCCGGCTGGAAGACGTTGACGCGCCGGAAAACCTGCAAAAACTGCGCTGGGTTTTTGATGCTCCAGAAAAGTTCCGACCCAACCGGACGATGCTCGATGTCACACGCGAGGCCGCAGGCCGCTTTGCCGACATCGCACAGTCCATGCAGGCGCGTGGGCACCCACCGGAGAAGATCGCCCACTTCCTGATTCAGTGCTTGTTCTCCATGTTCGCCGAGGATGCGGGGTTGTTGCCCGAGAAGCTCTTTGAGCGGGTGGTCAGCAAGAGCGCCGGGAGTCCGGGCAAGCTGACAGCGCGACTTGGCGAGCTGTTCAAGTCGATGCAGGCCGGCGGCGATTTCATGCTGGAGGACATTGCGTGGTTCAACGGTGGGCTGTTCCAAGTCATCGAACCAATCCCGTTGGACGAGTCCGAGGCCAAAGCCCTGCTCGCAGCCTCGAACATGAACTGGAGCCACATCGAGCCGTCGATCTTCGGCACCATGTTCGAGCGCGGCCTTGACCCGGCCATGCGCGCGCAGTTGGGAGCGAACTACACGGACCCCGGCACTATCGGCAAGATCATCGACCCCGTTATCGTTTGGCCGCTCGCCGCCGAGTGGGAGATAGCCAAGGCGATCATGGCTGAGGCCATGTCCAAGTACGCTGCGGGTGGGAAAGGGTCACAGGCGGCGTACAAGACCGCGCAAGAGACGTTCCTGCGCTTCATCGAGCGGCTGAAGAAGTTCCGTGTACTCGATCCCGCCTGCGGGTCCGGCAACTTTCTGTACCTTGCCTTGCGGGCGTTAAAGGACTTGGAGCATCGCGCCAATCTCGACGCTGAAATGCTCGGCCTGCACCGTCAAATCATCATCGAGACCAGCCCCGACAACGTGTTGGGCATCGAGATCAATGCCTACGCTGCCGAGTTGGCGCGCGTCACCGTTTGGATCGGCGAGATCCAGTGGATGCTGAAGAACGGCTACGAGATTCAGCGCCGGCCGATCTTGGCCCCCCTGAACCACATTCAGTGCCGTGATGCCGTCTTGAACGCGGACGGCACCGAAGCCGAATGGCCAGAGGCCGATGTGATTATCGGCAATCCGCCGTTCCTTGGCAGTTTCAGAATGCGGAATCAGTTGGGCGACAATTACACAGAATCTTTGCGAAACGCTTATAAGGGCCGTTTGCCGGGCGGTGCCGATCTTGTGACCTACTGGTTTGAGAAAGCACGCGCGAAAATTGTAAGTGGGCTCACAGCGCGAGCTGGGCTCGTTGCGACAAACTCGATCCGCCAACCCGCCAACAGAAAGGTCCTCGAACGGATACTCAAAATCGGAAACATTTTCAGCGCGTGGGCAGACGAGCCGTGGGTCAATCAAGGTGCGGCAGTTCGCGTGTCAATCGTGTGCTTCCAGCAAGGTACTAATGCGGGCTCCGCAATCCTTGACGGTCACGAGGTTGCTGCAATTCACGCGGACTTGTCAGCAACTGGTTTGAACACGGCCGCATTTGACCTTACGAAAGCAAGCCCACTAGAACAGAACAATGGCTGGTCCTTTTTTGGATTGGCTCTGGCGGGGAAATTCACCATAGACGCCGAGCTTGCAGCGTTGTGGCTCCTAAGCCCAAATCCCAACAGTAGACCGAACAGCGATGTTCTTAGGCCGCTTTGGAATGGTACTGATTTGACCGGCAGGTGGAACGGTCGTTGGGTCATTGATTTCGGTCCAACGATGACCGAGGCGGAAGCGTGCTTGTACGAGAAACCTTTTGAGCACGTTGTCACTCACGTAAAGCCCGTTCGTGCATCGAACCGAAGGGCCTACCGTGCAAGACATTGGTGGCGGCACGGCGAGGCGCGGCCTGCGCTCTGCCGAAAACTGAAGGGACTGCCGCGCTATATTGCGACATCTGAGAAATCCAAGCACCGCTTCTTCGTGTGGCTACCGTCCACGGTAGCGCCTGACAACCGCCTAATCGTTTTCCCGAGACGTGACGATGCCTTCTTTGGCATCCTCTCATCCCGATTTCACGT
>JAIQFF010000004.1 GCA_020073395.1 Terriglobia bacterium | reverse complement strand
AAAGTTCCCGACGATCTGGACAAGCGCGTCGCCAAACTGAAGCTGGAGTCGGTCGGCATTAAGATCGACAAGCTGACGCCAGAGCAGGAGGAGTATCTGGCTGGCTGGAGCGAGGGGACTTAGGGGCGGTCGTTGGTCATTGGTCTTTAGCGGGGCGGCGCGAGCCGCCCTTTTTGTTTTTGGGTGGAGCAATTTCTTTCCCGACCATCACTGCACGGTTATGAGGCTCGATGCGATAATTTCTTATTTTGAACCAGTGCATCTTCTCTTGCTGACTATCGCGTGCCATCGTGAGTAAGTTGGCTGAAGAGCGTCGCGGCCTCAGCTGGCCGCGTTTTTTTAATGGGACTTAATCTTTAATCTGTTTGATAACTTGTTGTGGCGAAGTATGATCAGTACTGGCAGGTAGCGTCCAGTTCCAAGATTATGAACAGCCCCGATTGGCTATCGGGGCTGTTTTGCCTTGTCCTAACGAAGGAAGGCCTGCACTTTCTGCGGATGACTGTCCGGGGGACGGTACTGCCTAGTACTGATTTCGTTATTGAGGCGCATGTTGGAGCGTGGGCGGTAATGCATAGGTCCTTCGTTTGCTGCCGTTTGCTTTGCAAACGGCAGGCTGCGCTCAGGATGACAGGGGTTTTGAGTGGTTTCCTTGGGTACTTCCGGAATCTTCTCTTCGCTGACCTCTACATACCATATTGACTAGGTTGGGGAAGAGCGTCGCGGCCTCAGGTGGCCGCGTTTTTTAGTGGGGTCTAATCTAAGTTTGCTTGATAACGTGCTGTGGCGAAGTATGATTAGCGCTGGCAGGCAGCGTCCAGTACCAAGTTTCTGAACAGCCCTGATTGGCTATCGGGGCTGTTTTGCTTTTGCGCCGACGGAGCGAAGGCTGGCACTTCCTGCGGATGACCGTTCGGGGTATGCCCAAGGCTGATTTCGTTTTGAGGCGCACGGATGAGCCGGAAATGCATAGGTCCTTCGCTTGCTGCCGTTTGCTTCGCAAACCGCAGGCTGCGCTCAGGATGACAGGGGTTGGGGCGTGGCCGTGTGGGTTGTCATCCTGAGGAGAGGAGCCTTTCGCTTGGCGAAAGGCTCCCGACGAAGGAGCTATGCATTGTCCGGCTGATATTGATGGCGGACGTACCAGGCTTCGCTCAGGTCGTTCCATTCTGGATTCATGGATACAATCAGGGCAATCTTCTTGATCCGCAGCAGGCCTTTGATTTGCTTCTCGCGGGCGATGGCTGCGTGAACGTCACCAAAGCGTTCGAAGTAGACTAAGCGGTCGATCTTGTAGCGCGCTGCAAACTCACCCTTTATTCCTTGCTTGTGCTCGAACACGCGGCGTTCGAGGTATCCCGTTACGCCGGTGTAGAGGGTTTTGGAGCGGTTGGTCATGATGTAGACGTAGTAGAAGTGGGGCGGGGAATGCATGGGTCCTTCACTCCGCTTCGTTTCTGCTTCGCAGAAACGCGAGCTCCGTTCAGGATGACAGGGGTTCCAGAAGGTGTATGTGACGGATGAACATTCCGCTGGCACCGATGCCCTTGTGTACTACCGGCATCTTCTCTTTGCTGGCTGTTGCGTGACAGACTCACTATGTTGGGCGAAGAGCGTCGCGGCCACAGGTGGCCGCGTTTTTTTATTTGGGGCCTAATTCAAATGAAACATACAGGTATGAATATCAAGCATCCCAAGTTGCGGGGGGAGTGGGCGGAGTTGCGGTTTATGACGCGGGCTGCGGAGCATGGGTTGCAAGTCACCAAGCCCTGGGGAGAGACGGCGCGCTATGACTTCGCGGTGGAGCATGAGGCGCGATTTGTGCGAGTGCAGGTGAAGTCCACAATGTTCAGGGAGAACGACGGGTATTCCTGCACGGTGCGCGGGTGCCGTGGTCCTTATGTGGGTGATCCGTTTGATTTTGTGGCAGCGTATCTGATTCCAGAAGATATCTGGTACATCATTCCGGCTGGCTCGTTTCAAGGACAGGGGAGCATCGGACTGTATCCCAGACTGAAGAAATCGAAGTATGGACGATATAAGGAAGCCTGGCACCTGCTTCGCGGAAAGTCGCGGAGCCCTGGCAGCGTCGCCCGCATCGAGGGCTGTGCTGGGGAGATCCCCGAAGTAGTGGCGGCGTGGACTTAGAGTCAAAATCCCCACCCTTTCGCAAAGGACGCGAAAGAGTGGGGCACCCGCGCCCTTTTTCTGAGAACTGAGATCTAACATCTGACATCTGATACCAAAACCTGGAGTCCGACAAAGTCTCGGCATCAAGCCTGGTCTGTGGCAATGTGTTAAATTTTAATTTCCCATGAAAGCCATCGCTGACTGGGCCCTCGACGTCGCCAATCACCTGGGCGCATCCTACGCCGACGTTCGCCTGGCCGACGATCGTCACCGCGGGCTTTCCACCAAGAACGGCAAGGTTGGCAGCGCCTCAGTGGCAGAATCCCTCGGGTTCGGCGTGCGTGTCATCGCCGACGGGGCCTGGGGTTTCGCTGCCTCGGACGATCTGACTCGCGCTGCCGTTGAAGCGACCGCCGCGCGCGCGGTTGAAATCGCGAAGGCGTCTTCGCGAGTAAAGCTGCATGACGTTCAGTTGGCCCCGGAAAAGGCGATGACGGCCGAATGGACTTCGCCCTTCCAGATAGATCCCTTTACCACATCCGTCGAGCAGAACATCGAACTGCTGCTGACGATCGATTCCGAATTACGTTCCGTGCCCGGCGTCACCCTGGCGGAGACCAACCTCAACTTCCGGCGTGAGGAGCAATGGTTCTTCTCGTCCGAAGGCGCTGACATCCATCAGACGAAGTACACCACGGGGACCGGCTATGTGGCTCACGCCTTTGCGGGAAGCGAAATTCAGAAGCGGTCGTATCCCAATTCTTATGGCGGACAGTGGCAGAACAAAGGTTACGAACTGGTGGAAGAGCTGAAGCTGGTGGAAAACGCGCGCCGGGTGGGCGAAGAAGCGGTCGCGCTGCTGACCGCGGACAAATGTCCCGAGGGCGTGTTCAACATTATCCTCGACGGCTCGCAACTGGGACTGCAGATCCACGAGTCGGTCGGGCATCCTATCGAACTCGACCGGGTATTGGGCATGGAAGCGAATTTTGCCGGCACCTCTTTTCTTACGCTCGACAAACTGCGCACCCTGCGTTACGGCAGCGAGCTGGTGAACATCGTTGCGGATGCGCGCCAGGAGCACGGTCCCGGGCTGGGCACATTTGCTTTCGACGATGAAGGCGTCCCCGCGCAATGCACGCCCATCATCACCAACGGTTTGTTCACCGGATATCTAAGTTCCCGAGAGACCGCGCACACCATCGGTGCCAGCCGTTCCGGTGGAACCTTGCGCGCTGAGGGCTGGAACCGCCTGCCCATTATCCGCATGACCAACATCAGCATTCACCCCGGCGAAAAGCCGCTGACCAGGGAACAGCTCATCGCGTCCACCGATGACGGCATTTACATGGAAACCAACCGCTCCTGGTCGATCGATGACAAACGCTACAACTTCCAGTTCGGCTGCGAAGCAGGATGGGAAATCAAAAACGGCAAGCGCACCCGCATGCTGAAGAACCCGTCGTACAGCGGAATTACTACTGAGTTTTGGAACGCGATGGATGCCATCTGCTCGCGTGATGAGTGGACGCTGTGGGGCACGCCGCACTGCGGCAAGGGCCAGCCGCAACAGGTGATGGGCACAGGGCACGGAGCGGCCCCGGCGAGATTTGCCGGCGTCAAGGTAGGAAGCGCATACAAGGGAACCTGAGGGTGCCCCGTCCTCGTCTCTCCGTTTTTTGGAGAGACAGGGCGGGGTCTTTTCTGGAAATGCTGAACAAAGACCAAGCCGCAGAAATCTTCGAAAAGCTAAAAAAGCATTCGACTGCCGATGAAGTCGAGGCCCTGATCTATGGCGGCAAGTCTGCCCTCACCCGCTTCGCCAACAACACCATCCATCAGAATGTCGCGGAAGAAAGCTACTCCATCTCGGTGCGGACGGCGTTCGACGGGCGCACCGCCCGGGCCACTACCAACAAGTTCGACAATGACAGTCTGCAGCGGGTGGTGCAGGCGTCCGAGAGCCTGGCTAAGGTTCAGCATCCTGATCCGGATTTGTTGCCCATGCCGGACGCGAGCGAGTCGCCCGCGGCCGCAGAAGCCAGGCCCAGCCGGCATTCTGCTCAGACTGCGGGGCTCACTCCTGAGCTGCGCGCTGACGCGGTCGAGAAAATTGTCCAGGTGGCAACCGGTCATAAGCTCACCACGGCCGGCGTCTTCGCCTCTTCGGAGGGAGTGGAGGGAATCTTCAACTCGCACGGGTTGAACGACTGGCATGCGTACACCTCCTCCGAGATTTCTGTCACCATGCTGGCGGGCGATTCTTCGGGATGGCAGAAGGCGAACTCTCCTGACGTAACTCAGCTCGATCCCACCGGCCTTGCGGAAGTCTCGGCGCGCAAAGCGCTGGAGTCTGCCCGTCCACGCGAAATTCCTGCCGGCAAGTACACCGTCATCCTGGAACCGGCGGCGGTGCTCGATCTGGCCGGCTTCATGTTCTGGGACTTCGGCGGCCTCTCGATCCTCGACCAACGCTCGTTCTTGAACAACCGTGTCGGTACTCAGATCTTCGGTGCGAATATCAACATCTGGGACGATGTCGCGCATCCGCTGCAATCCGGCTCGCCATTCGATGGCGAGGGTATTCCGCGGCAGCGGGTTCATCTCGTGGAGAATGGCGTAGTCAAACGCCTGGTGTACGCACGCGCTACGGCCAAAAAGATGGCCCAGTCAGAATACAGAGACAAGGTCGGTCCTGTGGCGGCGACGGGACACGGCTTCTCTCTCCCCAACGAAATGGGAGAGGCCCCGATGAACATTGTTTTCAGCACGCCCCAGGATCCGAAGACGGTTGATCAAATGATTGCTTCAACCGAGCGCGGGATCCTGGTCACACGACTCTGGTACATCCGCGAAGTCGATCCCTACGACAAAATTCTCACCGGCATGACCCGCGACGGCACGTTTTACGTGGAAGGGGGCAAGGTGCGGCACGGAATTCTGAACTTCCGCTTCAATGAAAGCCTGATTCATATGCTTTCGAATGTCGAGGCGATGGGAACCCCGGTGCGTGCCAGCGGCGAAGAATCCTTCGACATGGTGGCACCGCCAATGAAGGTGCGGGACTTCAACTTCACGGAAGTGACGAAGTTTTGAAGGCAGCACTTGGCAATTGGCACTTGGCACTTAGCATAAGCCTTCGGAAACGATCCGCATCTGGCGGTTGCAAAGTGCCAAGTGCTAATTGCCAAGTGCTGCTTTACCCCGTCCGGCGATCCAAATCTACCTTCAGAATCAACGATGTCAGCATTCTTCTTAATTCTCCCAGTTCTTTAGTCAACGTGTCGTACTCGGGCGAACTGAGAAACTGCAGGTCTCGCGACAGCAGCAGGTGATAGGCCAGTTCACTTGCGGAACCGGAGGCGATCTGCAAATAGCGCTGAAATTCGTTGTTGCCACGCTTGCCACAGCCTTCCGCAAGATTGGCAGCTACAGATGTGCTGCAACGGCGCATCTGACTGGGTTTAGGCCAATTGCCAAATGCCAATTGCCAAATGCTTCAGAGGGCCAACGACCCTCCGCAGTTACCCTAATTCCATGATCCACAAGGCTTTATCCCTACTAGTTCCATGACTTCCGTAACTTTTATCTGCTGGTTCCGCGGTGTAATCTGCCTCACGTAATGTCGAACAATGGGCGATTTGCGGAAGACGCGAATACCAGTGCAGGCGCGGAGCTTCGCAAGCAAGACTCGGCGGCCGCTGAAGCCGTGAATCGCGAACCTGCAGCCACCAAAGCCGTCCGCGCACGTTATCCCGATATGCAAAGCGCGGTGCGATTTCCCATCAAGCTGCCGATTTCGGTGAAATCGAAATCCGGCGCCAACGCCGCCGAAACCGAGAACATTTCCGCCAACGGTGTGCTCTTCCATGTGGATTCGGAAATGCCCGTCGGTTCGATGGTGGACTTCACTATCTCGCTACCCGCGGATGTGGTGGGAGCGGAGGCCGATGTGCAGCTCGACTGCCGCGGCCGCGTGGTCCGAAATTTTGAAGAGGATGGCCGCCGCGGCGTCGGCGTAGTCATTGACGAATACCATTTTGAGCGCCGCTGAAGCAGGGAACTGAAGCGCAAGGAAACCGAATGGCAAGCACTTCCGCCAGCATGGAGATGAACGTTGAGCAGCCGCAGGAAGTTGACGGCCAGTTCATTCGCGTGATCGTGGCTGACACGCAAGCCATCTTCCGTGCCGGACTGCGCAAGATCTTTGCCCTGGAAGACGACATCCGGGTGGTGGGACAATCCGAAACCCTTTCCCAAACTCTCTCCGCTGCCAAGAAATTTACCGCCGACATCCTGATCTTCGAAGCCGCCCTGGCGCCGAATCCCGTGGACGCGATTTCAGACTTGATGCGGCAAACTCCGGGTCTCCGCCTGGTGGTCGTGACCCAGGAGCCCAATCAGGAACTTACCCTCGACCTGCTGCGCCGGGGCGTACACGGAATTGTTTCCCGCGAGGTCGAGCCCGAACTTCTGGTTGACTGTTTGCGCAAAGTTTCGGAAGGCCACCCCTGGCTCGATAGCCGCGGCACTCAGTGGGTGCTCGAAGCCTATCGTACCCAGGGCTCGCGCCCCACGTCCCCGCGGCCCAAGGTGCAGCTGACTCCGAAAGAATCACTCATAGTCTCCTGCGTGACTCAGGGGATGAAGAACAAAGAAATCGCGCTGCGCGTCGGCACCACCGAACAGGTAGTCAAGAATTACCTGCGCAAGGTGTACGACAAGCTGGGCGTGGCAGACCGCCTGGAACTGGCATTGTTCTGTCTGCATAATCGCGTCCTGGATTCAAACCTGAAAACGCCGGCCGCCCCCGTTGCGTCATCCGGAAACGGCAGCTCTCCGGATCTGGCCCCCGCAACCGCGGAAACACTGACCAAACCTTCCTGACCCGCGCCTACGCAGACTTGCGGTAGAATCAAAGCGCAACAAGTTTCCCGCCTCAAAACACTGCAGGGAGAGATGGCCGAGTGGCTGAAGGCGCACGCTTGGAAAGCGTGTTTACTCGAAAGGGTAACGTGGGTTCGAATCCCACTCTCTCCGCCAGTTTCTTTGTAATCTGCTAGTTACGGCACGGCGTCATCTACCCGAAAACAAGAATGGAGATTGCTCTTGAGCGTGGAATTGCATGTCAAGAAGCGCAGACTAGCAAAGGCCTTCGCTACTACCCCTGTTAATGATTCGGGCTCTTGCTGTTGAACCCTAAAGCAGCGGTTCAAACAAATTTCATAACCCGCGGCGATTACAACCAACCGCTGGCTATAGCCAGCACATCGAAAGCGTGGCTGAGGGCCAAAGGTGTTTCTATTGGCCAGATTAAGAGCTGCAATGATGCCATCCGACCCTCCTTTGTCAGTTCTGTGCCTGTCGGGTAGAGACAAGATGTCGTATTGAGAACGGAGAAAGTGGATCCATGAGGTACTTGTGGGTTGTCTTTTTGTTCTCCTTGATGGCGGGAAGTATTTACGTGGTTGGTTGCGGCGGCTCCATCGGGCAAAATGGGCAGCCATCGGTTCCGCCCCCGCCTCCGCCCCCGCCGCCACCACCTCCCCCCCCGCCCCCGTCCATTGATGGGGTCCTCCGGTACAAGGGCGACCTTGCGGGCGTGGGTGCGAACCTCAGCGAGACCACTCTTACCACGGCCAACGTAAACGTCAACAGCTTTGGCAGACTGACAAAGTCGGCACACCTTGATGGCGTCATTTTTACTCAACCCTTGTTCGTAAGAAACCTTGCCATCGCGGGAGGGACGCACAACGTAATTTTCCTGGGCACGGAGAACGACAGCGTTTATGCCCTGGATGCTAACGACCCGACGCAGATCTTGTGGAAGCGCAGCTTCATTGATCCAGCCAGCGGAATTACTCCGGCCGATGGCAACTTTGGGGGCCGCACCGGCATAGGGCCGCTGGTTGGAGTCACCGGCACACCGGTGATTGATCCTACGACGCAAACGCTGTATGTCTCAGCCATGACCCTAGAGAATGGCACCACCTTCCACAGACTGCATGCACTGGACATAACCACGGCGGCGGAGAAGTTCGGCGGACCCAGCGAGATCAGCGCTACCGTGCCCGGCACGGGAATTGATACTGACGGCCACGGGAACGTGGCATTTAATCCGCCTACCCAGAGTCAACGTGCCGCATTGCAGCTGGTGAACGGCGTGGTCTATATCGCTTTCGCTTCATTTTCCGACACCGAGCCGTACCATGGCTGGATCTTTGCCTATGACGCTGCCACGCTGGCGCAACTCGCGGTCCTGAACCTGTCGCCCAATAGTGAGGGAGCGGGCCTGTGGCAGGCGGGGGCCGCTCCCACAGTCGATGCCGAAGGAAATCTCTATGTGCAGACGGGGGACGGCCACAACTTCAATATTATCGGTGGCCCGGACTGGGGGGACACGATATTAAAACTGAAGCTCAACAGCGGATCGTTTTCGGTTGTGGACTGGTTCATGCCTTACAACCAGGATTGCATCGACCAGGACGACCTTGACCTCGGGTCAGGAGGGCCTATGTTGCTGCCCGATCAGGCCGGCCCCCACCCGCACTTGATGGTGAGTGGGAGCAAGGAAGGACGAATCTATCTGATCGACCGCGACAACCTGGGGAATTTCAATTTAGGGAGTAACAGTCAAATTCCGCAGGAGATTCTGATCAATCCTGCCCCCTGCGGCCAGTTGGACGTCAATAACACACTTCGCATCTACGGCACCGCTTCCTACTGGAACGGATTCGTTTACATCGGCTCGGTCGGGAGCAATCTGCGCGCTTTTCAACTCGCCAACGGGCAGCTCACCCAAACATCGATCTCGGGCACCATCTTCCAAGGGAACGGACAACAGGGCCGGGGACCGATACCGGTGGTTTCCGCTAACGGCACGACCGCGGGCATCGTCTGGACAGTGGAATACACGTTAAGCAACACCGTCACCCTGCATGCCTACGACGCCACGAACCTTGCCAATGAACTCTACAATACGCAACAAAACGCTGCGCGAGATGCGCTGGGACGCGGGGCAGTCTTCGCCGTGCCGACGGTCATTGACGGGCGGGTCTACGTGGTCGCGGTCGATCAACTGAGCGTGTATGGGCCACTGCCGTGAGCTGCCCCTAAAACGGCAACCTGGCTGCTTCTTCCCATATTGGTTTTGACTTCCTGCGCCTGCCGGAGATGCATGTACCTCTGATTGGCGGGACGGGTTTTTGTGCTTGCGGCCGCAGGATCAGGTCAATAGAATCTGCGTTAATCAAGAGTCATTAAGCGCCCACTTCAAACAGCAATCCAAACAAGTTGGGGAAATCCCGCAGCCATGAAAAGGCTTTGCATTTACATTTGTATTGTGGCGGCTTTCGCGACCTCCGCGCTGGCGGGAGTTACGGTCAGCAGTCCTGGAATTGGGGTCAAGGTTAGCTCGCCGGTCAGTTTTGTTGCCAGCGCCAGCGCCGCAACCTGCTCCCGTGGCGTTGCTTCGATGGGCGTCTACGTCGACGACGTACTAAGCTACGTCGTCAATGGAACGAGCCTTAACACTAAATTGTCGTTAAATCCAGGGAGCCACAAAACCGTAGTGCAAGAATGGGACTACTGCGGGGGTTCGACTTTTAGCGTCATCCCGCTCACGGTCACTGCCGAGACAGGAGTGTTTGTCACCTCACCTGTGAACAACAGCACGGTGGGGTCGCCGGTGCGTTTTACAGCCACGGCAGCGACTTCGACCTGCGCCAAGGGCGTGGCCTCAATGGGAATCTACACCGCTCCCTCGCCGGATAAACGGGTGTACGTGACGAAGGGAGACAGCCTCAACACCACCTTGTCCTTGAGTCCCGGCACCTACAACACCGTGGTGCAGGAGTGGGACTACTGCGGGGGCGCAGCCTTTACCCCGGTCACGATCAAGGTAAGTGGGAACACGCTCACCAACCTGCAAGCCCGTGACGGATGGCGAGGGTGGGGAGAACTGGCGCCAGCCTACGAGGTTTGTACCGACTGCCAGCCGGAAGTCACCTGGTCCATGACTCAGACGGGTGGTGCGACCACGTTCGATATCGGGGGGACCAAGCCTTACTCAGATGTCTTGTGGAGCTATCCCGTGGTGGGCCCGGCGTCCGTTCTGAATTTGCCGGACAAAAATAAGACCCTGGTTCCCAGCCTCAAGAACTTCATTTATGACGCGTATTTTTTTTCCAGCACCATCGCTGCCTCTCAGGTTCTGGAGTTTGACGTCAGCCAATATTTTGGTGGAAAGAGTTTCATCTATGGGTCCCAGTGCCGGATCGCCGGCGGACATGAATGGGACATCTGGGACAACGTGAACCGGCATTGGGTGAGCGCCGGTATTGCCTGCAATCCCGTAAACAATGACTGGAACCACGTGGTTGTTCGCTTTCAACGAACGTCCGACAACCAAGTGCTATACCAGTCGATCACGCTCAACGGGGTCACCCACGACATTAACCGAACCTTCGCTCCGTATTCGGCCCCATCAGATTGGTATGGCATCACCGTCAAGTTTCAAATGGACGGGAACTACAAGCAAACGCCGTACTCGGTAAAGGTGGACAAGTTGAACTTTACCTATTGGTAAGGATCATCCCGGCGGGTTCTCAGGCCTCTAGCTAGCCCTTGGGTAGGGCGCTCTTTGTTTGCTGAACACTTCACGTCCCGCGCCGCCCTCACCGTCATTCCGCAGCTGCCCACTGAAAGTCCCCGCCCAAGCGGAGCTTGGACGGCGTACCCCCGCTTACGTTTCATGTCCCCAAGTGTTACAAAAATTGATACCTTATCTAGTCTCTAAAGACGGGGGCTGTCTCCATGCTGTGCAGAAAAACCACTCTGTCCGTTGCTGCTCTCGGCCTGCTTCTGACCACGTGTTTGCTGCAGGCCGCCGAATCCTACGAGGTAACGACGGAGCGCGGTGTGACCGTTAAGATGCGCGACGGCGTCATTCTGCGCGCGGACATTTACCGGCCGAAAGCGGAAGGCCAGTTCCCGGTGCTGCTGCAGCGCACGCCGTACAACAAGAGCGGTGGAGTGGCTTTTGGCCTCAAGGCGGCGGCGAGGGGATACGTCGTCATCATTCAAGACGTGCGTGGCCGCTACACTTCCGACGGCGAGTGGTACACCTTCAAGCATGAACCGGATGACGGCTACGATACGGTGGAGTGGGCGGCGGCGCTGCCTTACTCGAATGGCAAAGTCGGCATGTGGGGTGGCTCGTATGTGGGCGCCACGCAGATGCTGGCAGCGATCGCTCATCCGCCGCACCTGGCGGGCATCTGCCCCGTGGTTACCGCCAGCAATTATCACGAAAACTGGACATACCAGGGGGGCGCGTTCGAGCAATGGTTCAACGAATCGTGGACGTCGGGCCTGGCCCAGGATACGTTCAATCGCAGCGTAGCCGACAATACCAATGCTCTCGGTGGAATGTGGAAACTGCCGCTGGCCAGCTATCCCCTGTTCAATTTTTCGGATGGCGCATCGGCGCCGGTCTCCACCGCCTCACTGGCGCCGTATTTCCTCGATTGGCTGGCCCATCCCAGCTATGACCAGTATTGGAAGCAGCTGTCGATTGAAGAACACTTCGGTGACATCACCGTCCCGATCCTTCATGTAGTCGCCTGGTACGACATTTTTCAAGGAGGATCGCTGCGCAACTATATCGGGATCAAGGCCCACGGTGGGAGCGAAGCGGCGAGGCGCGGTCAGCATCTATTCGTGACCATTGGCGGTCATGCCGGAGGCGGCAGAAAGATCGGCGATATCGACTTTGGACCGGCCGCCGCCGAGTTCGATGAAAATGACATTACTCTGAATTGGTACGACTACCTGCTCAAGGGCGTGCAGAACGAATTTGCGGGTAAGCCGGTAAAAATTTTCGTCATGGGGGCCAACCAGTGGCGGGAGGAAGATGACTGGCCGTTGGCCCGCGCTCAAAGCACAAAATATTTTCTGCACTCCAGCAAGAGCGCGAACTCGCTGCGCGGTGACGGAAGTCTTTCTACCGTGCCCCCGCGGTCGGAGACTGCCGACCACTATGTCTATGATCCGTCCAACCCGGTGCCCACCGTGGGCGGGCCTTTGTGCTGCGACTCGGCCCACCTGCCCCCTGGCCCTCGCGACCAGCGCGCGGTGGAAGCGCGTGACGACGTTTTGATTTACAGCACGCCTGCCTTTACCCAGGACACAGAAGTCACCGGACCGGTCAGCTTCGAACTCTTTGCCCAGTCTTCGGCGGTGGACACGGATTTCACCGCCAAGCTGGTGGATGTGGGTCCGGACGGATTTGCCCAGAATCTGACGGAAGGAATTGTCCGCGCCCGCTATCGCGATTCGCGGGAGAAGGCTGAGCTGTTGAATCCGGGACAGGTGTACAAGTTCACGATGGACTTGTGGTCAACCAGCAACGTTTTTCGTAAGGGGCACGCCCTGCGGCTGGAGATTTCGAGCAGCAATTTTCCCCGCTTCGACCGGAATCTTAATACCGGGGAGGATCCGGCCTTCGCCAAGAACTACGTTTCGGCCACCAACACGGTCTATCACGATGCCGAGCATCCGTCGGCACTGATCTTGCCGGTGGTGCACTGACGTCCTGTAAGAATCGATGGCCCGCCTTGGGACGAGATCGGGGTCTCATCAATACCGCACTGGTTTGGTGTCTTCGCAGAAGTTGCGCGGCGTTACTCGCGCTAAACTTCGGTAACTTTCGCGCCAGTTTTACCGGTCTAGAATCTTCTCTGTGACGAGAGAGCGACCGGCGGCATGAGTCAGGAAGAATTCCCGACCGCTAACCAGAACCAGCCAGCAGCGACCCCGATCCAGAGGTGGCAGATCGAGGGGCGCGAGTGGTGGCTATGGGGCCTGGCTGTCGTCGTGACTCTGGTCTTGACCTTCGGAATCGTCTCTTTAACCTACTTCCAGTTACACCCACAAACGGAAGGAACGTATTGGACTGATCTCAAGGAATGGGTCCGCGGACTGGCGTGCGTGGTCCTGTTATTCGATATCTACACCCTCTATCAGCACTTGCAACTGCAGCAAATTCGGCGCCGCCTGGCCGAGCGGGATCAGTTGTTTCAACTGATCACCGAAAATGCGGCAGACATGATTGCAGTCGTTGACGGTACAGGGCAGCGGATTTACAACAGCCCGGCGTACCAGCACGTCCTCGGGTACTCAGCGGAAGAGCTGAAGACCACCTCGTCGATCGAGCAAATTCATCCCGATGACCGGCAGCGGGTGCTGGAGGCGGCGCGTAAGGCGCGTTCCACCGGGCAGGGACAGAGGCTGGAATACCGGATACGCCACAAGGACGGTTCGTGGCGCATTCTGGAATCGACCGCCAGCGTCATCCGGAACGCGAAAGGCGAGACCGAAAAGCTGGTGATTGTGAACCGCGACATCAGCGAGCGCAAACGCGCGGAAGAGTTGCTGGCGCACAGTGCCTTCCATGACGGGCTGACCAATCTTCCCAACCGCGCCCTTTTCCTCGACCGGTTGCAGCGGGCGTTGGTTCTTTCCAAGCGGCATACCGATTACAAATTCGCCGTCCTGTTTATTGATGTCGACGAATTCAAGGTCTTCAACGACAGCCTGGGACACAAAGTCGGAGACGAAGTTTTGGTACAAATCGGCCTGAGGTTGACCGCGTCGCTGCGGGAAGTGGACACGATCTCCCGTCCGCAGCTGGGGCAGGCTCAAAAGGATGACACCCTGGCCCGGCTGGGTGGCGATGAATACACGATCCTGCTGGAAGATATCCGAGACCCGAGCGACGCCATCCGGGTGGCGGAGCGCCTGCAGAGCAGGCTGGCCGTGCCTTTCACCGTCCAGGGATATGAAATTGTGGTAAACGCCAGCGTCGGAATTGCCTTAAGCACCGCCGCTTGCGCCCACGCTGAAGATCTGCTGCGGGACGCCAACATCGCCATGTATCGCGCCAAGCGAGCGGGCAAGGCGCGTTGTGAAGTCTTCGATACCGCCATGCATGAGGTCGCGGTCAGGCGTCTGGAGCTGGAGACAGAACTTCGCAAGGGCCTGGAGCTGAGTGAGTTCAGGACCCACTACCAACCGATCATTTCCTTGAAGACCGGCAGAATCACCGGTTTCGAAGCGCTGACCCGTTGGCAACACGGGGACCGGCTGCTCTCGCCCGCCGAGTTCATTGCAGTGGCCGACGAGACGGGCCTGATTATCCCCATGAATCGAATATTGCTGCGCGAGGCTTGCGAACAGCTGCGCTCGTGGCATGCTCAGTTTCCCGCGGAGCCGCCGCTGACCATGAGTGTGAACATTACGTCGAAGGAATTTGCCCACCCCAACCTGGCGAATGGGATCGCAGAGACGCTGAAGCAGACGGGGCTGGATCCCAACCATCTCCAGTTGGAGATTACCGAAACCATCGCCATGGGCGATCCGGAGAAGGCAGCATCCGTGCTCGCCGAACTCAAGGCGTTGGGAGTCCGCCTGAGCGTGGACGATTTCGGCACGGGATATTCATCCCTCAGCCGGCTGCAGCAGTTCCCGGTGGATTCGCTGAAGATCGATCGCGCTTTCATCTCGCAGATGGATAGCGACGCCGAGAGCCACAAGATTGTCCAGGTGATCATCATGCTGGCCCAGACTCTCGGCCTGGTGACGGTTGCAGAAGGGACCGAAACGGAAGAGCAGGTAAACCAGCTCAAGGTGTTGGACTGTGGCTTTGCCCAAGGCTACTACTTCTCGAGGCCGGCTGATCATCACGTCATTTCTGATCTGTTGCTGAGGGTGAATGGCAGGGCTGCTACGCCGGCCAAGGCGAATGCAGCGTTGGCGGGCGGTTAGCATTGTTGTCATCCTGAGCGAAGTGGCGGCTTCGCTTTGCGAAGCTGCCGCGCAGTCGAAGGAGCCCTAAGCCCTCCTCGTCGGCCCGGGTTGGCTGGCAGACTAACGCCACGAAATAAATTTCCAATAACTCAAGCCGCAGTTGACGCTATAGGGGTCCTTCGACTCCGCATGCCGATTCGCAAGCGAATCGGCGTTCTCCGCTCAGGATGACAGTCGGAGTTTTGCTCAGAATGACAGGAGAGCTGTCAGGATGACAACGAAGGTTCTTACCATGACGCCAATGGGGAGCGCTTCCAGGTGTTCTTCGTTACGCACACATAAATGAAGTTGGAGTCCCAGGTTTCTGTGCCCACCACGCAGGGATCGGAGGCGTGGCGGGGCGCGAGCGATGGAATGGAAACTGGAACGGCAAACATCTTGAGGTTGGAGGTCAGACGCTCCAGCCAGTTCTTTCCGTCGCCGGCATTCCCGATGTAGTTTGAAAGCGACTTCGGAGCGCCGAAGCTGATCCCGATATTCAGCGGGTTCCCGTCCCCCTGGTCGTAGCCGACGAAGGCATCGTTGGCGTCATTGGTGGGCCGGTTGTTCGCAGTGGCAATGGTCTTCTGGAAATTGGAATCGGAGAGGGTAATGATGTGTCCGGGCCCGGACCCCAGCGTGGAAAAATTCATGCGGCCCTTAAGGTTGGTCCGCAGCCCGCCGTCTGTGTTGGGTTTTACCGCCAGCAGGAACGCTCCCTGCTCGTAAAACACTGACGGAGCCATGGCCGAATAGCAGCTCAACCACAGCGGTGTCCAGCCCGCAAGCGCGTCGCAGTTCGTCGAGATCAGCGCCGGCGCAGTTGATCCTTGCACCGCGACCACATTGGAGGGCGCACTATCCATCCAGGCCCGGGCCCCTGCCAGAACGCTGTTGGAATCAATGCTCGCGCTTAACACCAGGTTTCCCGGCCAGAAGTCGAGCAGCGGAAAGTAGGTCGGGACCGCCACGCTGTAGGACTGCAGGGCGGCCTGGGTGTCGGTGAAGGTGCAGACACCATTTGAGCAAGCCGAACTGCGCGAAACGTTGGCCGCCACGGCGTAGTTACCTGTTCCGTAGGGCGCCTGCTCGCGCACACCCGCGACCGGAGTTACTCGCAGCAAATCGAAACTGGTGGCACCGCTGATGTCGGGCGTGGTTACGACGATATGACCTACCCCATTAGTCAGTGCCTTGCCGGCGTAAAGAGGGTTCGAGGCTCCACGCCCGGCGTGCCGGGCAACAATGTAGTAGCGGTAATCCGTCTGTCCCGTCCGGGCAAATTGGGGAAAGGATCCATTGGGCGCTTCTCCGCCTTGAAGCTTGACGCTGCTGCCTTGCGCGATCACTCCGGCTTGCCCAATCCTGCCCAGCGGATTGGCACAGTTGCCGACTTCCTCGTACACGTTGGTCAGGTCAAATCCGCCGTATCCGCCACGGCGCACGCCCGCTCGAACGCCGAATTGCGCATAGCCCTGAATTACGCTGTCGGAAATCCGCAAAGTATTGCCGGCCTGCCAGTCAATTCCATTGCCCCCACACTGCAAAGAGATATTCAGGTTCTTCAGCCAGCCCACACCCGGGAAGGTATGGAAGGATCCCGGCGCGTAAATCACAGGATCGCAGACGGCGGCATCGCAGCGCACGCCTACGTTGCCCAGGCCCGTATCCAGTCCGTCCAGCAGGAAGGATTCGTCGTCGTCCACCTGCACGTAGCTGCCGAAGCTTCCGCCTTTCAGCGGAACCCGGGTGGAGACGTTGAACAGCCGGGTCTTCTGCGCGTTCACTTCGATGAAGGGCTTCTGACCGTGCGCAATGGTCGGACGCCCGCGGGGATTGATCAGGGTGATGTCCTGGTAGGCGTTGGAGTTTGACGGGTCGCCGACAAAGATGCAGGTATCGTCCATCCAGCATTCAAGGATGGATCCGGAGAAATCCACGGTGAGGTTGGACGAGCGAATTGAAACTCGCGCGAATGCCTTCAATTCCCGAGGTGGCACCACCACGGTGCCGGACTGGGGAGTGCCGGGAGGATTGGTGGGCGTATAGCGCGCGGCTATGAGGGCTTCCTGCAGTCCGCCGGATGCGCTCGAAAGAGTTTCTCCCGTGGCATGTGCGTGCTTGCTCACAAACTGCAGGGTCCCGGCACGGCCGTCTCCGGCACAGGTTCCGCCTGTGACCCTGGCAGGTTCGGAGCCGTTGATGAGGATCCAGTACTCTGGCTCGTTCCCCATCACTCCGGGAGGACAGGAAGCGAGATTGATGGTCTCGCCGCCCGCCTGACCCAGTTCCTCAGCCGGGCTCATTGACCAGTCGTATTCAGTTGCGTACTTGATCGGCCGTCCAGCCAGGTTTTGAGCGGCAGCCCTGGACTGAAGCCCAACCATCGAAATGCCAAGGAGCCAGAGAGCAAGAGGCCTGAAGATTCTGGTCATTGCGATCACCATGATCTGCGTAATGAACTTGTAGTCATATCACAGCTTCCGAGAGCGAAAAAAAGAGAACAGTCAAGATTTGTATTTGACCATTCTTCGCCTCCAATCATGGGGCGCCTGCGACCCTCGCGCTCTCGCGCTCGCTCTCCGGTATAATCGCGTGCTTCGGTAAATTCGGGTGACAGAGTTCGCGGGCATGCACGGAGCGAACTGGTTCTCCTACCGGGAGTAGCCGATGAGCAGAGCGTCGCGAGCAGTGGCATCTCCGCATGTCGTCAGTATCGGCGATTTCCGGCCACTGGCCCGTCTTCGATTGCCCCGGCCGGTTTTTGATTACCTCGATGGCGGCGCCGACGGTGAAGTCACGCTGCGCGAGAATTGCCGGGTGTTTGATGACGTCACGTTCCGGCCGCGTTATGCGGTGCCCTTGTCGGGGTGTGATATGCGGACGCGCGTGCTGGGCTTCGGGGTTTCATTTCCTGCCTTGTTGGCCCCGGTGGGCTATAGCCGGCTCATGCATCCAGACGGCGAGGCGGGCGCAGCGCGGGCCGCCGGAGCTGCGGGCACGGCGTACATTCTCTCTACCATCTCCGGACACCGGCTGGAAGACGTCAAGGCCGCTTCCTCCGGACCGGTTTGCTTTCAGCTGTACTTGATGGGGGGCCGAGAGGCTTCCGAAGCTGTGATCGAACGCGCCCGGGTAGCGGGCTGCGCCGCCCTCGTGGTTACCATTGACACGCCGGTAGCAGGAATGCGCGAGCGCGACTTCCGCAATGGCATGAAAGAACTGATGGGCGGCAGCCTGCTGTCCAAGATCCCGTTCCTCCCCCAAATGCTGGCGCGTCCAGGATGGCTGGTCAGTTATCTGCTCGACGGTGGTCTGTCCAAGCTGCCGAACGTGGTCGTGCCGGGGACCGGACCGATGGAATTGATCGACGTCAGCGCTGCACTCGCCCGCGCGGCTGTGACCTGGGAGGACTTAAGTTGGATTCGCAAGCACTGGCCCGGGCCGATCGTGATCAAGGGTCTGCTTACCGGCGACGACGCTCGTCGTGCCGTGGATGCGGGCGCTGCCGCAGTGGTGGTCTCGAATCATGGCGGACGTCAGCTCGACGGCGTAGCTCCTTCGTTGAGGGCGCTGCCTGAGGTGGTTGCCGCCGTGAACGGTCAGGTCGAAGTGCTGATGGACGGCGGCATTCGGCGCGGTTCCGATATCGTCAAAGCCGTCTGCCTGGGTGCGAAAGCCGTTCTCTGTGGGCGCGCTTATGCGTACGGCCTGGCCGCCGCCGGCGAAGCTGGCGTCACCCGGGCGCTCGAAATCTTGCGGGCTGATGTGGACCGCACCCTCAAGTTGCTGGGGTGCACATCCATTGCAGCACTCGACCGCTCGTATGTGGATGTGCCCGCGCACTGGCGGTAGAGAAACAGCACTTGGCAATTAGCGCTTAGCTCAGGCTCGGCGATTTCTTGCTTTGGGACTGATGGCTGAGTGCCAATTGCCAATTGCCAATTGCCAATTGCCAATTGCCAATTGCTCTCGTCTAACCAGCTACTCCTGAAAGGAAAAGCTCGTGCACTGGACCCAGGTCTACGACCCTTTTGGACGCTGGTGGCTTTCCACACTGGTCGCGACTCTGCCCATCTTCGTATTGTTTGGATTACTGGTTGGGCTGAGGGTAAAGCCACACTGGTGCGCCATTGCTGGTGCGACGACGGCGGCGGTTGTCGCGGTTGTATTTTTCAAGATGCCGGTGATTTTGGCGGTAACGAGTTTTGGATACGGCGTTGCGTTTGGGTTGCTGAAGATTGCGTGGATTGTGCTGGCGGCGGTCTTTCTCTACGACATTTCTGTCGCCACTGGCCAGTTCGAAATCATGAAGGAGTCGGTTGCCGGGATCACCGCCGACCGGCGCCTGCAGGTGCTGCTGGTGGCATTCTGCTTCGGCGCATTCATCGAAGGCGCGGCCGGATTCGGTGCGCCCGTCGCCATCGCCGGCGCCTTAATGATCGGGCTGGGCTTCAAGCCATTCCACGCGGCGGCGCTGAACTTGATTGCCAACACGGCGCCGGTGGCCTGGGGCAGCGTGGGGATTCCCATCCATACGCTGGCGGCGGTTTGTGGTCTGCCGGAGTCGGACCTGAGCGCGACTATCGGCCGCATCCTGCCCATCACCGCGGTGATCGTACCGCTCTGGCTGGTTCGGACCATGGTCAGTTGGCGCGAAACCTTTGAAGTCTTTCCCGCCATCCTGGTCGTAGGCGTTTCTTTTGCCCTGACCCAGTTTTTTTGGTCGAACTACGTCGACAGCAGCCTGGTGGACATCATGGGGGGAGTAGTTTCGATCATCGCCACGGTTGCGTTCCTCAAGTTCTGGAAGCCGAAAAGAATTTGGCGCTTCGATTATGACGAGAGACCAAAACCGGCAGCATCGCCTACGGAGGGAATCGCTGACTCGTTCGGAGGTGAGTGGACTGCGGAAGACTTCGACAAGAATCTGGAGGTCCACTCCTACCCCTTAGGCAAAGTTCTGAAAGCGTGGATGCCGTTCGCGATTTTGTCGGTCGTGGTACTGGTGTGGGGCCTGCCCAGGGTCAAGTTGGCGTTGAACCAGGCCACCACTCCGGCATTCAAGGTAGTACAGGCGGATGGCAAAGTTCGGCCTGGCCCGCCGGGCTGGGACGTGCCGTATCTGCACAATGCGGTTTATCGAGCGACCCCTGTAGTGGACAAGCCGGCTCCCGAAGCGGCGCGCTATGATCTCAACTGGCTGTCGGCGACTGGGACGGGGTGTTTCATAGCGGCCATTATTTCGGGTTTGCTGCTGGGCCTGTCACCGCTTCAACTGGGCAAGACTTTCTGGCACACGCTGCTGCGCATGCGACTGGCGGTCATCGCCATCTCGTTCATGCTGGGGCTGGGTTTCGTGACCCGGTATTCAGGGCTGGATGCCGTGCTGGGCCTGGCGTTTACCCGCACGGGCTGGGCTTATCCGTTTTTTGGGACGTTTCTGGGGTGGCTCGGAGTGGCATTGACCGGGAGCGATACGTCATCCAATGCGCTGTTTGGGAGTTTGCAGCGCATCACCTCGCAGCAACTCGGCATTGATCCCGTGCTGATGTGTGCTGCCAACAGCGCGGGCGGCGTCATGGGCAAAATGGTGGACGCGCAATCCATCACCATCGCAACCGCCGCTACCAATCAGGTGGGGAATGAAGGCGTCATTTTTCGTTTTGTGGTCTGGCATTCGGTGGCGCTGGGCGCGATCGTCGGAATCATCGTGATGCTATACGCTTACGTTTTCCCTCATGCGGTGCCACACGGACTGACGTTCGTGAAGTGAGATCTTTCCAGATCTGTGAGGACGGGCGCCCTCGGGGGTCAGGGAATGGGCTGTGCTCGACGGGCGGGGACGCCCGTCCTCCATCGAAAGTCGTTAGCTGATAATCTCAAGAGAGATAGTTGGGAGACCGCCAGCCGTTGCCGCCAATCATTAATGTTCAGGAAATTTCGAAAGCCTTTGGGGCCAACCCGCTCTTTCAGAATGTGTCCTTCACAGTGACGGAAGGCGACCGCATCGGGCTCATTGGTCCGAACGGCTCCGGCAAATCCACCCTGCTGCGAATTCTGGCCGGCAGTGAAGATCCGGACAGCGGAGAAGTCGCCTTCCGAAAACGGCTCCGGGTCAGCTACGTGGAGCAGGATTCCAAATTCAAGTCCGGGGCGACCGTGCGGTCCGTGGCTGAAAACGCCATGGAACGGGGTGCAGTCCATGCCACGGAACGCGGGACGCGCTTCGCTGAAACCCTGGGCCGCGCCGGTTTCGAAGACCTCGACGCCGAAGCGGCGGCTCTTTCCGGAGGATGGCAGAAGCGCCTGGCAATCGTCGAGGCCCTGGTGCAGGCGCCGGACCTTCTGCTTCTGGATGAGCCTACCAACCATCTCGACCTGGAAGGAATCGAGTGGCTCGAAGACGTGCTGGCGCAAGCTTCATTCGCCAGCGTGATCGTGAGCCACGACCGCTATTTTCTGGAGAATATCGCCACCGACATGGCGGAGCTGAGCCGAGTGTATCCCGATGGCATACTGCGGGTGCGGGGAAACTACAGCACGTTTCTGGAAAAGAAAGAAGAGTTTCTGCACGCACAATCGAAGCGGCAGGAAGCGCTGGAAAACCTTGTCCACAACGAAATTGAGTGGCTCCGACGCGGGGCGAAAGCGCGGACCAGGAAGTCCAAGGCGCGCATCAGCAAAGCCAGTGAACTGATGGAAGACCTCGCAGACCTGAACGTCAGGACGCGCACGGCCACCGCGCAAATCGATTTTTCGGCAACCGATCGAAAGACTAAGCGGCTGATCGAACTGGAAGACGTGGCTTACCAGATCGAAAACCGCACATTGTTCGAAAAGCTGAATTTCGTCATCACTGCTGGCATGCGGGTAGGATTAGTAGGGCCAAATGGCAGCGGCAAAACCACTTTGCTGCGGCTGTTGCGCGGCGAGTTGACCGCAAGCGGTGGCGAGATTCGCCGGGCGGAGTGGCTGCGTATCGTGTACTTCGACCAGACCCGCGAACTCGATTCCAAGGTAACCCTGCGCCGCGCCCTGGCTCCCGAAGGCGATTCGGTGATCTATCAGGACCGGGTCATCCACGTGGCGTCGTGGGCGGCAAAATTCCTGTTTACCGGGGAGCAGCTCAATCAGCCTGTAGAACGTCTTTCCGGTGGCGAGCGGGCGCGAGTGCTGATCGCCCAACTCATGCTTCAGCCCGCCGATGTGTTGCTGCTCGACGAACCGACCAACGACCTCGACATTCCGACACTCGAAATTCTGGAAGAAAGCCTGCTCGAGTTCAGGGGTTCGCTGGTGCTGGTTACGCACGACCGCTACATGCTTGATCGCGTATCCACCATCGTTCTTGGGCTGGATGGACGAGGCGGCGCGCAAAGTTTTGCCGACTACTCGCAATGGGAGATTTGGCAGGCCGAGGGAAGGGAATCGGCGAGGGCCTCTACGCGTTCCACGTCTCGCTCTGAAAGCTCTGATGGAAGATCGCCGGCGAAAACCAAGCTCTCATATCTAGAAGCCCGCGAATATGCAAGCATCGAGGAGCGCGTTGCTGCGGCGGAAGAGCTATTGCAGGCCAAGCGAGAACAACTGGAGGACCCGGCGATTGCCAGCGACGGTCCGCGTCTTCTCAGCGCGCATGCGGAGATGGAAGACGCTCAGAACCAGGTTGACGAACTTTATCGGCGTTGGGCTGAACTGGAAAGGAAGAAGGGCTGAGAGGCAGCAATTGGCATTTGGAGCTTGGTCAAGCGATCTGAGGGTTCTTGAATCATCCTCAGCGAGGGTGTGGCCACAGAAAAGCCCCGCCCAAGCGGAACTTGGACGGGGCACTCTGCAAGCTGGGATCTCCAGCCAAATGCCAATTGCTAACTGCCAATTGCTCCGCCTCAGCCTCTGACCAGCGCGAAAGCGATGATCGTCTCTCCCTTGGCGCCTGTTGTCTCCTCGAGTTCTTTCAGCAGGGCTTCCTCAAGATGGTCCGGGTCGGGATGCATTTCACAGGCGACCACTTCTTCTTCCGTGGCTCCAACAAAACACAGTTCGCAATGGCCCAGGTCATTTTCCGAGGTCAAAGCCGGTCCGAAAGTGCGGCAAACCACGGGGCGAGATTCGTAGAGTTCGCAAGTTCCCTTTTCGGGGTCGAGCACCGGACAGGGCTCACTGTTGCCATAGTCATCCCAGTGCTTGCACGCTTCATCTGAGTCATCATCATTCAGCAATCCGGTGGATAGATCACCAGGAAAATCGGGCGAGAGACGCGCCACGGAAGCGTGTGCCCGTTCGCGAATGCGGGCGGCGCGCTCGGGATCCTGCTGTTCGAGTTCCGCCAAACCCTTTTTCAGGCGGATGGCATCGAGTTGATTGATGGCAAACACACCCACGCAACATTGTGAGCAACCGGGCCGGCAAGCCAGCCACTGGCGGCTCTTTTGAAAGGCATCGTCCAGGGCTGCGTTCACAATCTGGATCAGTTGCTGGTCCCTGGCTGGAGCGTGAAGCGGCATGGCACAAGCATAACCCACCCGGCGGCATGTGTGATCTTGCCGTTTGATCCGGTAGTAATGGTCTGTTTCGTTACCAATCTCCGCGCGGCCACGTACCCACGCGGCCGTCATCGTGAGGAACTGTAGTTCCGAAGGATCTGGCGCGCATATTCGGCACAGCCTACCCGGAGGGCATATCCGCTGCGTGCTAGATCGCTTCGACTTCACTCAGGGCAGGCTCTTCGCAAGCTCAGGATGACCCCACCAAATTTTTGTCTCCGTAAACTTTCCGTTATTATGTTCCGCCTATGGCTAACAAAGTTCGATGGGGAGTTCTGGGCGCGGCCAAAATTGCCGTGAAGAAAGTTATACCGGGGATGCAGAAGGGCCAGTGGTGCGAAGTGGCCGCAATTGCCTCGCGCGACCGGAGCAAAGCCGAGGAGGCGGCTCGCACCCTCGGCATTCCGAAAGCCTATGGATCGTATGAAGAGCTGCTGGCTGACCCGCAGATTGATGCGATCTACAATCCGCTTCCGAACCAGTTGCACGTTCCGTGGTCAATCAAAGCGGCGGAAGCGGGCAAACACGTTCTGTGCGAGAAGCCGCTCAGCCTGACGGTGGCGGAAGCCCGACAACTGCTGGCGGTGCGGGACCGCACCAAAGTAAAGATCGGCGAGGCTTTCATGGTGCGCACCCACCCGCAATGGTTGCGCGTCCGGGAATTAGTCGTCTCGGGCCGGATCGGCGAGTTGCGGGCGGCCACGGGATTTTTCAGCTACTTCAACAACGATCCCAAGAATATCCGCAACATTCCTGCATACGGCGGCGGCGCCGTAATGGATATCGGATGCTATCCCATCAACACATCGCGCTTCATGTTCGGGGAAGAGCCCACGCGAGTGTTGGGACTGGTCGAGCGTGATCCTCAGATGAAAGTGGACCGGCTGACCTCGGCCATGCTCGATTTTCCCTCGGGCCAATCCACATTTACCTGCAGCATGCAGCTCGTGCCTTACCAGCGCAGCCAGTTTTTCGGGACCAAGGGGCGCATTGAGATTGAAATTCCGTTCAATGCTCCCCAGGACCGGCCTTGCCGGATTCTGATCGATGACGGACGCGACGTGTTCGGCGGCGGCATCAGCAGCGAGGAGTTTCCTGTCTGCGACCAGTACACAATTCAGGGCGATGCTTTTTCGCGGGCCGTGCTGGAGGGTGCCGAAGTGCCGGTTCCGCTTGAGGACGCAATCAAGAATATGGCGGTGATCGAGGCCATTTTCCGTTCGGCGGAATCGGGCAGGTGGGAGAAGCCTTAGAGAGGCATTCGGTCCAGTGGAATATCTGATTGGCGTAATACTGTCTTTGGCGGTGGCTGGCTTCGCCACGGTTATCGGTTTGGACCGTGAGCGGGCCTTCTACCCCACCGTGCTTATCGTAATCGCCTCATACTATGTGTTGTTTGCCGTGATGGGGGCTTCCCGGCGAACACTTGTAATTGAGATCGTGGTGGCGAGTGGGTTTCTTTTGTTTGGTGTACTCGGCTTCAAGAGGAATCTTTGGTTCGCAGTCGGTGCCATCATTGGCCACGGAGTTTTTGATTTCGTCCATCACTGGTTCATTGAGAACCCTGGAGTACCACATTGGTGGCCTGGTTTCTGTTTGACGTTTGATGCGATTGTTGGCGTGTGGTTGGCGGTGCGCTTGATGAGGGTGCCCTCACTTTCTTCCAAATCCCACGCGGGATAGGGCAGGGGAACTCCCACTCATTTCGCAACAAACGCGAAATGAATGGGGCACCCTCGGTCTGTTACCTACGGTCGGTCGAGGGTGGCCGGAAACCGCAGTGACCAGTATCGCTCATGGTATCCTTATTGGAGAAGCTGCGTCCCCGCCTTTGGGCAATTTCCCGCAGTTCCCGTAAATATCATGATTTCAGTAAGTAATGTGTCGATGCGCTACGGCGCTAAAGTTCTGTTTGACGAGGTATCCACGGCCTTCACGCCGGGGAAGCGCTATGGCCTGACCGGGCCAAACGGCGCCGGCAAATCCACTTTCATGAACCTGCTGACGGGCGAGATCGAGCCCCAGAAGGGAACCGTAGTCCGCCCCAAAAAGCTGGGGGTGTTGAGCCAGGACCAGTTTGCCTTCGACAAGTATCGCGTACTCGACACCGTTATCATGGGCAACAAACGCCTGTGGGCGGCCATGGAGGAGCGCGACAGGATTTACTCCAAACCGGAGATGACCGACGCCGACGGCATGAAGCTGGGCGAACTCGAGGGCGTGGTGGGCGAGGAAGATGGCTACACCGCCGAGAGTGACGCCGCCATCCTGCTCGAAGGCCTGGACATTCCCGACGCGTTGCACCAACGAAAAATGGGCGAATTGCAGGGCGGACAAAAAGTGCGCGTGCTGCTGGCCCAGGCGCTTTTTGGGCATCCACAAGCGCTGCTGCTTGACGAGCCTACCAACTATCTGGATCTGGACTCCATCCACTGGCTGCAGGGCTTCCTGAATCAGTATGACGGCGTGGTGATCGTCATCTCGCACGATCGTCATTTCCTGAACCGGGTGTGCACCCACATCGCCGACATCGATTACGAAACCATCATCACCTATACCGGCACATACGACGACATGGTGGTGGCGAAGACCCAGATCCGGTCACAGATTGAATCGCAGAACGCGCAGCGGGAAAAGAAGATTTCACAGTTGAACGAGTTCATCGCACGCTTCTCTGCCGGTACGCGTTCCAGCCAGGTGCAGTCGCGGCGCAAGGAAGTCGAGCGCCTGCAGGTGACGGAACTGGCGCGGTCGAACATTCAGCGTCCTTATTTGAAGTTTGAGCAGAAGCGGCCCTCCGGCAAGCACATTCTGGAACTGGAAGGCGTGAGCAAGTCGTACGGTGACGGGGAAGTGGTGCGTAAGTTTACCGCCAGCATCGTACGCGGAGAAAAAATCGCGCTGATGGGCCGCAATGGCGCGGGCAAGACTACGCTGTTGAATGCCCTCCTGACAAATTCTCCTACGGTTCCAGAAGCTGAATTGCGTAAGACCAGCGGATATGACGGGCCCTTTCTAACCGACGGGAAGGTTATCTGGGGGCATGAAGCGGCGGTGGGATATTTCGCGCAGGACCACAAGGCGTTGATCCAGCCCGGCACGACAGCCTTCGAATGGCTTCATCAATGGGACCCTGCGGCGTCCAACGAAGAGATTCGCGGCTTGCTGGGGCAGATGCTGTTCCCCCGCGAAGACGGTGATAAGCGCACCGAAGTGCTTTCCGGCGGAGAGGCGGCACGGCTGATTTTCTGCAAGCTCATGCTGCAGAAACCGAATGTCCTCGTATTCGACGAACCCACCAACCACTTGGATCTGGAATCGATCAACGCGCTCAACATCGCATTGCAGCGCTATCAGGGGACGGTGCTTCTATGTACGCACGACGAAGACCTGATCGATGAAGTGGCCACTCGCATCTGGTACTTTGAGGGCAACCACCAGATCACCGATTTCAAAGGCGCTTACGAGGAATATCAGTCGGTTTCTGTCTGACTGTGAAGCGGCTGGCGTCGATCTGCGTAGCATCCACTCCAGAGTTCGCCGCATTTTTGTAGCGTCGGCGGCCCGCCGGCTGTCTAGGGGGCATCCCTTCGACTTCGCTCAGGGCAGGCTCTGCCCGCCTATCGACCCAGCCGGAGGCCGGTCCTAGCTTATTCCCTTGAATCGCAACAAAGTGAGCAACTTTCCGCCGATTAAATCATCTCAGTATGTCTACCTAGTCTGACCGGGGCGGAGTGCCCCTGCTGAAGAACCGGGAGGTCCGCGATGCTCGCCGCGCAGGACAAAATCGACGTCCAGCACGAACTTCTTGCGCGTCTGCAGCAGGCGCGCGCCGAAACTGACCGTCTGTTCCAGCAGGTCAAGCCCGAGTTCCTTTATCAACGGCCGATTCCCGAGAGACACCGGATCGTTTTTTACGTGGGACACCTGGAAGCGTTCGATTGGAATTTGCTGGGCGAGAGAGTTCTGGGGCGGACCAGTTTCCATTCGGAATTCGATAATCTGTTTGCCTTCGGCATTGATCCGCTCGATGGCGGGTTGCCCTCAGACCAGCCGTCCGAATGGCCTTCTCTGGCGCAGGTCCGCGACTATGTGAGTCAGTCCCGTCAAGCCCTCGATGAAGGATTGGCGGGAGCGTGGTCACAACTGCGGGGTCAGGAGAAATTTTCCCCGAACCAGTTGTTGCATGTAGCCATTGAGCACCGTTTGATGCACGCGGAAACGTTGGCCTACATGCTGCATCAGTTGCCGTTCGACAATAAAGTACGCAAGCCGCGTCTGCCTGAACTGGTAATGCATCCGGTAAAGCCCCGAATGATCGAAATTCCGGCGGGTGAGGCGACGCTCGGCCTTTCGCGTCGCGATGCGAACATCTTTGGATGGGACAACGAATACGAAGCACACACTGTCGCAGTGCCCGCATTTTCCATCGACCAGTACGAAGTGACCAACCGCGAGTATCTCCAGTTCATAGATGCCGGGGGCTATGAGAACCAGTCACTGTGGCGCGAAGCTGACTGGAAATGGAAGACGGAGCAGAATATTTCGTGCCCGGTCTTTTGGAATTGCGTTGACGGCGAGTGGCAGTACCGGACCATGTTCGAGAGCGTTCCGTTGCCGCTGGACTGGCCGGTTTATGTGAGTCATGCGGAAGCCAGCGCATTCGCGCGCTGGGCCGGAAAGGGGTTACCCACCGAAGCGCAGTGGCATCGCGCCGCTTACGGCACGCCGGAGGGAACGGAGCGGCCGTATCCCTGGGGCGCTGACCTTCCCGATCCCAGGTTTGGCAACTTCGATTTCGACAGCTGGGACCCCACGCCGGTCGGGGCCTATCTGCAAGGCCGAAGCGCTTTCGGCGTAGCCGACATGGTCGGGAACGGATGGGAGTGGACAGCCACTGTGTTCGGTCCCTTTCCCGGTTTTCAGCCCTTCGAATTTTATCCCGGCTATTCGGCCAACTTTTTCGACGGTGAACATTACGTGATGAAAGGCGGCAGCGGCCGCACGGCGAGCAGCATGCTTCGCCGGTCTTTCCGAAACTGGTTCCAGCCGCACTACCAGTATGTCTATGCGGGACTCCGCTGCGTGGGGGAATAAATGAATCACAAGGGGCATTTCATGTTGACGCATGCCATCACCGCCGATTCGGGGCTGGAATTCGCCGCGGAAGTACGCGCCGGACTCACTAAAGCTGGACAGAAAGAATTGCCTTCCAAGTATCTTTATGACGATGTCGGATCGGCGTTGTTTGAAGTCATCAGCGTTCTGCCGCAGTACGGGCTGACCCGGGCGGATGAGCGCCTGCTGCGGCGGCATGCCAGCGAGATTGTGGAGCAGGTGCCGGGGCCGGTGGCCGTGGCCGAACTGGGCAGCGGCAGCGGCAAGAAGACGCGCTGGCTGCTGAAGGCGCTTTGCCGGCGCCAGCATGTTTCTTACTTTCCCATCGAAATTTCACCGACCGCTCTGGCCATGTGCGAGCGCGAGCTGGGCGATATCGATTTCATGAGCATCGTAGGGTTCGAACGCGAATATCTTGACGGCCTGGTTGAAGTGGCGGCGCGGCGTCGTGAAGGCCAGAATCTGCTGGTGCTGTTTCTGGGCAGCACCATTGGAAACTTCGACCGTCCGGCGGCCGCAAAGTTCCTCCGGGAAGTGCGCCAGATTCTTCAGCCCAAGGATTCACTGTTGCTGGGCACCGACCTCGAAAAGCCCATACCGCAGTTGCTGGCGGCCTATGACGATCCGCTGGGGGTGACGGCGGCGTTCGATCTGAACCTGCTGGCGCGCATCAATCGGGAACTCGACGCGGATTTTGTGCTGGAACAGTTTGAACACCTCGCCCGGTTCAATCCCGAGGCGCGCAGCGTGGAGATGCACCTGCGCTCCCGCCGAAGGCAGAGCGTATCAATTCCCCGAGCGGAAATGACGGTCGCTTTCTCCGAAGGGGAGACAATCTGGACCGAGAGCAGCCACAAGTACTGTCCGGAAGAGATGTCGCGAATCGCCAGTGATGCGGGCTTCTTTTGCAAAGCGCAGTGGATTGATCAGGAATGGCCTTTTGCCGAGAACCTGTTCGTGGCGGAATGAGGCTAGTCTTGCTTTTAGTGCACAGTCGGTATCTCTAGCGTTCTCGAAAACTGGTCCAGCAACGCGACATAGGCCGAGAGAAGACGATACGACTGGTAGTAATCGTCGAGCCGGATGGCTGAAAACCTGTCTTTCGACGTGTGAAGGACACCGGCATTCCAGGTCTCCTGTGTCAGTGAGTGAATTGTGATGCGGGGTATCTTCATCTTGGCAAACTGTTCCCCGTCACTGCTGCCGACTTGATCCACGTTAACAGCGGCCATGGGCAGGTTCATCCTGGTGGCGATATGCGCGAGCAGTCTCGCCAATCGCTGGTCAGAACGTCTGACCCACACCTTCGTAGGCGCCAGGCCCAGCGTGTCAATATTCACCATCGCATCAGTCGCAGCGGCCTGTTCCTTGGTCATTTGTCGAACATAGAAGTGTGAGCCCACTTCACCCTCCTCCTCGTCGGTAAACCCAATGAATACGTAGGTATGTTGGCGCGGCACGGTCCTCAGCGCCGCATAGAGGGACGGTAGGAGGGAGGCCCCACTCCAATTGTCAACGACCCCATCGCCTTCCGGCGCGCGATCGAAGTGTGCTCCGACGATGATCACTTTGTCGGAACTGCCCGGCAGGGTACAAATGAGGTTGGGCGGCTTCGACCCCTTCACGGGCTGTTCGGAAATGTGTTGATCGCCACAACCGGCTTCGGCAAACATTTGCTTGAGCGTCACCTCACGCTGCATGTTGTTGCCGGCGTATCTCCCTAGCCGGGCTTCGATGACCTCGCGCGAGGCTGGACTGTAACGGATGTCCTCGGCAATCGAACTGACCCAGGAGCACAGCAAACACGCGATGGCGGCGGCAGCTGCGCAAGACTTCGATCGCGGAGCCAGGCTAAACACGTGACTAGCATATTGCCCTCGCCGGCCAGTTAAGAATAGTGAGTGTTCGGGCACAATGGTGGCGGCTCTGAAGGCGTAGTCTGCCCGGAACCGCGCACCCATGGCTAACCCATCTGGCGGAAGCCACTCCCACCCAGGCACTTCCCCCAGTTGTAAAAAAATTGTCAACAAAGGGCTACAGGCCTTATATATCAATCAACTTCTAGTAAGCTTTGGGTAGCAATCCCCCTGCTTGGGGAGCGCGGAGCACAGGCGATGAGATTGGAACAGAACCACGGTTCGGCCCTGCAGCGTGGCGAGCCCATGCCGCGCCTGGGTGTTCCTTATTCTGGGGGGCCGATGGAACGGATTCTCGTGGTCGAAGATGACCGGGCGGTCCAGAAGGCGCTCAAGCGTTTGTTTGAAGCGGAAGGCTTTGCGGTCGAAATCAGCGCGGATGGCAAATCGGCGCTGCAGGCGTATCGCGCCACGATCCCGTCCGCAGTCGTGCTCGACCTCCGTTTGCCCGCCATGTCTGGGCGGGATGTTTGCCGGGAGATCAAACTACAGGCACCCACCATCCCCGTGATCGTGCTTAGTGCTGCCAGCGACGTCTCCGACAAAGTATTGCTGCTGGAACTCGGCGCGGATGACTATGTGACCAAGCCGTTCAGTCCGCGAGAACTGTTGGCGCGGGTGCGAGCGGCGTTGCGGCGCAGCACTCGGTCTGCGACCAGTGACGTCAACGGTTTTGATGGCATCTCCGTGGATTTCACCAAGATGGAAGTGACGCGTGACGGCCAGACGATAGGGCTCACTGCCCAGGAATTCAAGACCCTCAAATTCATGATGCGGAACGCGGAGCGCGTGATCTCGCGTGATGAACTGCTGAATGAAGTCTGGGGTTATCAGAATTATCCTTCCACGCGCACCGTGGACAATCACATATTGAAGCTGCGGCAGAAGCTGGAGAAAGACCCGGCGAATCCGGTACACTTCCGAACGGTTCACGGCGTGGGCTACAAATTTGTGCCGTGATTCGGACGGAAGGACGACCAGCCGCAGTGGAGAGCGCTCATGCTGAAACTTCGGATGCGCACCAAGTTTCTGCTCTCCATGTTGCTGATCTCTGCCGGGCTTACTTGTACCAGCCTCCTGTTGGTGCGGCATAGCGTGCAGAAGCAGGTAAGGCTCGAAATCTTTGCCGACTTGCGCAATTCAGTCAGCACCTTCCAGAACTTCCAGCGAGAACGCGAACTTACCCTGACTCACTCCGCCGAGCTGCTGGCGGACCTGCCCAACCTGCGGGCGTTGATGACCACGCAGCATGAAGCCACCATTCAGGATGCCTCCAGTGGCTTGTGGCGGCTGGCGGGCAGCGATCTTTTTGTCCTGGCAGACCGGACCGGCCGCGTGGTTGCTTTGCACACCGCATCTCCGGGTCTGACTCGCGAGATGGCGCAGCAGTCATTCGCCGCGACCCTGAGCGACGAAAGCTCGGGGCACTGGTGGTCCGGCGGCCAGCATCTGTACGAGGTTTTTCTCCGGCCCATCTATTTTGGCCCCGCCGAAGAAAACCACCTGCTGGGGTTTCTGGTGATTGGCTACGAAATCGATGACCGGATGACCTCGCAGGTAGGCCGGATTGCGGCCAGCCAGGTGGCGTTTTACTACGGCGATGCAGTGGTGAAAACTACGTTGACGCCAGTGCAGGAATCGGAACTGGCCCGGCAGCACGGGCTACATTCCCATTCGGAAGTCTCGGAGCCGGAGGAAATTCAACTAGGCGATGAACGATTTCTCATCACGTCGCTGGAGCTTGCCGGGGCAAAAAACCCTGCTGTGCGGCTCACCGTGCTCAAGTCCTACGATCAAGCGACGGCTTTTCTCGACAGCCTCAACCGCCTTCTGGTGGCATTAGGACTGGCCGCTGTGCTGGGCGGCAGTGCATTGGTGTTCTTTATTTCGCACACCTTCACCCGCCCGCTGGGAAGCCTGGTCGAGGGCGTTCGCGCTCTGGAGAAGGGCGACTTTACCTACGCTCTGGACGCTCGTGGTGGCGACGAGGTCGCTGAAGTGACCCGGGCCTTCAACCGGATGCGTGCCAGTTTGCAGAAGACGCAGCAGGAGTTGCTGGAGGCGGAGCGGTTGGCTACCATCGGGCGCATGGCCAGTTCGATCTCGCATGATTTACGGCACTCGCTGGCGGCCATTGTGGCCAACGCGGAATTCCTCTGTGAGAGCCGCTTGTCTTCCGATCAGCGGGAAGAGCTGTACCAGGAAGTTCGAGTTGCGGTCAACCAGATGACCGACCTCATCGATTCCTTGCTGGAGTTTTCGCGCACCCGCGAGTCCTTGCGCCTGACCTACGGCAACGTCAGGGACTCGGTCGAACGCGTGGTGCAGGCCATTGGTACGCATCCGGAATTCCATCCGGTACGTATCACTTTCAGTCAGGAAGGCAGTAGTTCAGGATGGTTTGATCCCAGGAAGCTGGAGCGAGCTCTCTTTAACCTGCTGTTGAATTCGTGTGAGGCGGTGGTGCCCGAAAGTGGCCTCATCCATGTGGGATTGAAGGAAGTTCCGGGCGGCGTCGAGATTCGCGTCAGCGACAATGGCCGCGGCATACCGGAGTCGATCCGCGGCCAGCTGTTTGAGCCCTTCATCAGCCATGGCAAGGAAAACGGAACCGGACTGGGGCTTACCGTAGTGCAAAAGATTGTCCAGGACCACGGCGGGGACGTGATGGTGGAAAAGACCTCGGCCGAGGGAACCGTTTTCCGCCTGCTCCTTCCTCTGGCTTCGTCTGCCGAGGCCCGGCAGCAGGGTAGAGCGGGACGCACACCGATGGCTCGCACCGAGCAGTCACAATCGGAGTAGCATTTCGAAACCGAGGCTAGTCGACTGCCCTGGAATTTGTTAGGGCGATGCGGCAGAGACTCCAGGACTTTTTCTGCGGGAGGCGAATTGTGAAACGCAAGAATAGTTTGCCTGGCCGAATCAGAAAATTCGGCACGATGGGGTTGCTTCTTTTTTGGGGAAGCATTAATGGGTGGGCGCAAGCAGCCAGCACGCCGGCGCCGCAATCAACGGATCCGATGACTGAAGCGGTACGCGACTTGCAAGACCAAGTGCGCGAGTTGCGCACTGCCGTGGTCGAGTTGCGTTCAGAAGCCGGGCAGTACCGCGCCGAGACGGAACAGCTGCGGAAGGAGCTGCAAGCGGCCCGCGGCGCCGTCCCTCCTGAAGCTGCCGCCGCGAGCCCTGCCAGTGCGGCCCCGGCTCCGATGGAAGAGCGCGTTTCCTCCCTGGAAGAGTCTTCCCAGCTGCTGAGCAGCAAGTTGGACGACCAGTACCAGACCAAAGTGGAGGCGGCCTCGAAGTATCGCATCCGTCTTTCGGGCATCGTGCTGCTGAATCTGTTCAGCAATCACGGCCGCGTGGACAGTCAGGACGTACCCACGTGGGCGATTCCAAACATTCCCAATGTGTCCGGCCAGACGCTCGGCGCCACCATGCGCCAATCGGAAGTTGGCCTCGAAGTATTTGGTCCGCATCTCGCCGGAGCCAGGACCTCGGGAAGCCTGCAGCTCGACTTTTCGGGAGGATCTCCGAACACCCCGAATGGGGTCAATTTCGGTTTGGTCCGCATGCGTATTGCCAGTATGCGCATGGATTGGAAAGATACTTCCATCGTGGCGGGGCAGGAAAATGCCTTCTTCTCCCCGCTTTCGCCAACCTCATTCGCCTCGCTAGCCGTCCCGGCGTTCAGCTATGCCGGTAACCTCTGGGGATGGATTCCGCAAGTTCGCGTAGAGCACCGCTTTGATCTTTCGGAAAGTCAGAGCATTACGCTGCAGGGCGGGATCATGGACAACGTTACCGGAGAGCCGCCTACGGCCTTCGCACCCTTCGCCCAGGCGGGAGAAAGTTCAGGCCAGCCGGCCTACGCCGCCCGCGTGGCATGGACGCGCAACGTATTTGGCATGCCCCTGACCCTGGGAACAGCAGGCTACTACAGCCGTCAGAATTGGAGTTTCGACCACAGCGTGGATGGCTGGGCCGCGATGACGGACTGGAGTGTTCCCCTGGCGCGGCGGGTGAGTCTTACCGGCGAATTCTATCGCGGCCGCGCCCTGGGCGGCCTGGGTGGCGGTGTGGGACGGAGCGTACTGTTCAGCGGCAATCCCAGTCCACAAGCACAGTTGCGGGCCCTGAATTCGGTAGGAGGATGGTCACAGGTGAAGGTCAGGGCCACCAGCAAACTGGAGTTCAACGGCGCGCTTGGAGTGGACAACCCGTTCGCCGCGGATGTCCGGGGTTTTCCCTTGAGCCCGGGTTTTCCCGCGCCCCTGCTGCAGAATCGAAGTTCTTTGGTGAACGTTATTTATCGACCGCGTTCGGACCTACTCTTGTCCGGCGAATACCGCCACCTGAGGACGTTTGATATCGATGCCGGAAGTCCCACGGCCGACCAGGTGAACCTGATGATGGGGATTCTGTTTTGAACCGTCTCGCGGCTTCCGGTTGCCGGTGGGTTTGCGGGATGCTGCTGTGCGTAAGTCTCGCCTGGGCCCAAGACGCCACGCTGACGGCCCGGATCGAACTGATCAATGGCGACAAAGCCACAAAAGCGCATGGAGCAGGGAACGTGGTGGTGTGGCTGGTGCCGACAGCCGGAGCGGTCAAGCCGGCGGCATTTCATCAGACCCAGGCCCCACGATTGATACAGCACAACAAGAGCTTCGAGCCCCACGTACTGGTGGTGCCCGTGGGCTCAGTAGTGGCGTTCCCCAACCGCGATCCTTTCTTTCACAACGTGTTTTCGCTTTTCGAGGGAAAGCGCTTCGATCTCGGCCTGTATGAAGCCGGCAGCACCCGTGACGTGCACTTTGACAAGCCGGGGATCTCCTACATCTTCTGCAATATCCATCCCGAGATGAGCGCCGTGGTCATCGCACTGGAAACCCCCTACTACGGCATCTCCGACCCGCGGGGGCAGGTCGTGATTGCGAACGTTCCCAGCGGCAAGTACACGCTTCGAGTCTGGTACGAATCCACGCCGCCCGAAACCTTGAAGGCGATGACTCGAGAGGTCACGGTTTCGGAGGCCAGTTCTACGCTCGGGGTGCTGCGGCTCACGGAAGCCACCTTGTCCACGCCCCATAAAAACCTGTACGGCCGGGACTATGACTCGCCTGCGCCCGACAGCCCTGCTTATGATCGCCATTAGGCGGAGGAGAGCTCTCGTGGACCTCCGGATTCAACCCGCACCGGCGGTTTTGCTTAACAAGAAAATGACAATTGCGTGACAACTGCGGCCAGGTAATGACTTAGCCTGTACTACAACATGAACGGGCGGCCGCTGCTGGCCCGTTCCAGATGGTTGATCCCGGGATCTAATTTTTGTTGTTGTCCGCATGCAGTTCGTGAGTTCCCTTCTTTCCCCAAAGAAGAACTTGGGCCAGCCACGGGGCTGGCCCTATTCTTTTGCGGAGGGCGGATCACTTCTTGGCGGTGACCTCGTCATGCCCGTAATATTCATAGGCTGACATCGGCTTCTCTCCACCCTTCTTCCACACCCGTCCATCTTCGGATAGTTTGCCGAGCGCACGCGCCATCTCCCGAATGTGTATGGCAACCGAGCCGCAACACGAACCGATGTAGTTGATTCCAATTTCGCGGGCGCGAAGCGCATAGTCGCCCATTTCCTTGCGGGTGAGTTGCAGGGGATCGAGTGCCAGCGGGAATTCTGGCAAGCTGGTGAAGTCAGGCTTGTCCCTGGGTGTGCGGTAAGCCACGGGCTGACACGCGAGATAGCCGGAGACCGCCTGGCGCATCTGTTCCATGGCCAGGAGGGTGTGCTCCGGAGGACGCAGGCAATTCATGCCGACGATGTCGGCCCCGGCATCCAGCAGCGCCTTGGCGGATTCGGCGGCGGACTTACCCTCCGCGGTCTCGTCCTTATTCTCAAAGCAAATGGTTACCATCACCGGCAGGCCGGTCTTTTTTGCCCGCTCGACCGCGATCAAAGCTTCGCCCAGCCAGGAAAACGTTTCGCCAATGATGAAGTCCACGCCTTCGTCGACCTGGACAGCGAGTTGCTCGTCGAAGGTTTTGCGCACCCGGTCCGCGGCTGATGGACTGCCGGGCTCGTACATCCAGGTAAGGCTGAGATTACCCGCGACCAGACACTTGTCGCCCGCCACTTCGCGCGCGATGCGCACGGCGGCACGATTCAACTCTTCGAGCCTGTTCTCCAAACCGACGGTCGCCAGTTTGTCGCGGCTGGCGTAAAACGTCAGCGCCTGTAGAACATCCGCGCCGGCTTCGCGGAACTCAACATGCAATTCGCGGAGTGCGTCGGGATGCAGCAGAGCCACTTCCGGAGTGAACGGACCCGCACGAACCCATCCCCGCTTTTCCAGTTCCAGCAGATAACCGCCATCGCCCAGGACGGGACCGTCCTTGAGCCGCTCGAGAATGCCTTTTTTCTTTGCCATGTCCGCTCCTTGTTATCTTGCCATCCTCAGTCACTTACGCGTTGTCGCGCTGTCATCCTGAGCGGAGCGACTGCTTCGCTTCGCGAAGCAGTCATGGAGTCGAAGGACCCCTACTCCTCCACACCGCTGGGTACGAACATTACATTGCAGCTTGCGAAAAATCCTTGTTCAAATACAGTTCCTGTACGGTAGGGGTCCTTCGACTCCGGCTTTCCATTCGCAAGCGAATGGAAAGCCTCCGCTCAGGATGACATTTGTTCTAGATGACATTGTTCTAGATCATGTTCTAACGAACTAGTCGTCTTTGTATTCGAACTCTGCCTTGATCGGCTTGCCGGCCGCAAAACGCCCCGGACAGAACGAGCTGATATCTACCGTCTTACCGCGCCCGTCCAGCAAGAGTTCTGACATCACCAGGCCAATCGCGGGGGAGATCTTGAAACCCATGCCGGAAAAGCCGGCGCAAACATACAATCCGGCAACGCCGGAAATTTCGCCCAGCAGCGGACGGGAATCCGGCGTCATGTCATAAATGCCGGTCACGCCGCGCATCACTTCCGCATTCTCAAGCTTGGGAACACGGCGGCTGGCCCGCTCGATGATCTCTTCCAGGCCGTCGTCGGATGCGCGCTGCGGAAAATGGTCGGGGTCGGCACCGCGCTGGCCGTAGAAGTCCCCGATCAGAAATTTGTCCTGCGCGTCAGAGCGAAAATAAGTGGCGCTGACTGAGTCGATGCAGGCGCAGCCCCCACCTTTCATGTCAGGAACATTCTTCAGGATTGCGACCTGGTGGTACTCCGTCTCAATCGGCAGGTCGATTCCGACGCGCTGAAACAATGGCCCAGTCCAGGGTCCAGTCGCCGAGACCACTACCGGGGCCGTAATTCCGCCGTGATCGGTGCTAATCCCGCTTACGCGTCCGGCCTCCACGAGAAACTCCAAGGCCCCAGTCTTTGACAGGTAAGCGACGCCGAGTTCCCGCGCGCGGGTGAGGAAATCGTTGGCCACCCCGGCCCCGTCGCCGTAGCCGGAATCGGGTTCGTACGCCGCCAGTTCGACATCATCAACCGCCCAATCCGGCTCTAGGGCTTTGAGCTCGACACGGTCGATAAGCTTCACGTTTACACCCAGCTTGCGCTGCATTTTCACATTCTGCTTCAGCCGTTCGGTTTCACCGGGATGAACAATACGCACAAATCCGGTCCTGCGGAAGTCTCCTTCTTCGCCGACGGTGTCTCGCCAGTGCTCGAACATACGGAGGCTGACTAGCGCGAGCTGCACTTCGGGCGCATAGCTGTAGTGCATGCGGACCAGCGCGGAGGAACGGCCGCTGCCTCCCTGCGCGACGTGACCTTTGTCGATGACCACGATTCTCCCGGCGCGGCGCTTGGCCAGATGGAACGCGATGGACGCGCCCATCACACCGGCGCCGAGAATCACGATGTCCGCGGTTCTTGTCCTGGCATCGTTCGGGGAACTGGTTCTGGAATCGGGACTCATGTCGAGGAGACCCCAGACGACTTACAGATCGGAGTCGGAGGTCGAACTCCGCAAACTGCTCGCGAGTTTTCAGGGGCCAGTTCTCGGATCTCAGTTTTCCGGGTTCTGCTCACGCGGCGGCCTCCTTCAATCTTCCTTTTTTCCAGTCACGCAGCACCTGGTGGGCTGCGTTGTGTCCCGGCGCTCCGGTGACGCCGCCGCCGGGATGCGCGCCCGCTCCGCATAGATACAGGCCGTCCACCGGAGTGCGGTACTGCGACCATCCCGAAACCGGGCGCATGAAGAAGAGTTGCTCCAGGCGAAGGTCGCCGTGGAAGATGTTGCCTTCGGTCAATCCGTAAGTGCGCTCCAGATCGAGCGGTGTCAGCACCTGGCGCGCGACAATCGCATTGGGCACGTTGGGGGCATACTCGGCGATCTTCTTGATCACGCGGTTGCCCAGCAGTTCACGGTTCTCGTCCCAGTTACCCTGGCACAGGTGATACGGAACATACTGCACAAAACAGGTCAAGATGTGCTTGCCCGCGGGTGCGAGGGACGGGTCTGCATTCGACGAAACTACGCAATCCACCCAGAGCTCTTCGGGAATCTCGCCGAACTTGGCAATGTCATAGCAACGCTCGGCAAACGCGAGTGAAGGCACAAGCGTGTAGAAGGTGCGCTCGAGAGCGGTGGCAGCCGGAGAAGTTCCGGTGAAGCGCGGCTCGGCGTCGAGCACCAGATTGACCTTGGCGCAGGGGCCTTCCATCTTGATGCCGCGAATAGAATGCAGAAACTCGTTGGGCAGCTCGGATGCCGCCACCATCTTCAGGAAGGTGCGTTTGGGATCGGCGTTGGAGAGCACGATGCGGGCGCGAATCTCGGTGCCATCTTCCAGCACGACGCCGCGCGCCCGGCCGTCGCGGACATCGATCTGCGCGACCGGTGCGGAGGTCCGGATTTCGACTCCGAGCTTTCGTCCCGATGCCGCCAAGGCCTGGGTGATCGCGCCCATGCCGCCCATGACGTGTCCATAGAAGCCCTGCAGTTCGTGTTCGCCGCCGCTCAGCAGATGAAAAAGCAGGCCGATGGCCGTGCCCGGCTGATACGGTCCGCCATGCTTGCCATAGACGTTGTTGGCCAGGAACATGGTCTTCATCTTTTCGGATTCGTAATTGTGATCGAGAAATTCGCCCAAGCTTCCGGTCAGGAAGGAAATCAGTTGCGAGACTTCGTCGCTCGAAATGCCACGGAATTTCTTTCCGACGCGAAACAGATCGGTCCAGCCACGCATGCTCCTGGTGTCAATCTCGGGCGGTGGCTCCATGAAAAACGGTTGCAGGTAGCGCGCCAGTTTTTTCAGCCGGTCGTCTACCTCGATGAAGGTTTCGGCATCCCGAGCGGAAATCTTTTTGAATTCCGCCTTCGCCCGTTCGCGGTCTGCCCACCAGGGGACGACGTGTCCGTCGGGGAATGGAACTTGAATCGCAGGGTCGCAGGGAACCATGCGTAACCCGTATTCCGCGAGGCGCAAATCCGAAATCACTTCCGGACGCAACATGCTGGCGATATAAGAAGTGGTCGATACGCGACAGCCGGGAGCGATTTCTTCCGTGACACAGCACCCTCCGACAATATCGCGGCGCTCCAGCACCAGGGTGGTGAGTCCGGCGCGCGCGAGGTAAGCGGCCGCCGTGAGACCGTTGTGGCCTCCGCCGACTACGACCGCATCATAAATTTTCGCAGGCGAAGACGACGGCACTTTAATGACCTGAAGTTATAACGCTGGTATGAAAGCAAGATACATTACCGCATCCTCTTGGCAAATAGAATTGAAATTCAGCCGGTATTTCTGTACAGTCTTATGACTTGAGGTCAGATATGAGTGGAATTGGAAGCAGTCTCGTCTCCCCGCCCCGTTATCGCAGTATGCCGCCCCGGCCCCGTTCCGAAGGCAAGCGAACCCGAATCATTGATGCCGCCATGCGCCATTTTGCCGAGCAGGGCTACCACGCCGCTCGGGTGGGTGACATCGCAGCCGCGCTCGGCATCGCCAAGGGATCGATCTTCCAGCACTTCGGCAGCAAAGACGGATTGTTTTTCGAGGTCTATAAGAAAGCCGTCCGTTCGTTCCCGCGCTACCTCGACGCACCCGCGGATGTGCGAGAGCGGGGCTTCTTCGAAGTGCTGCGCTACTGGCTGGTGAGCACCGAACACTTGCTGCATGAAGACTGGATTCCTTACCGGGTGTCACTGCTGGGAAACTATGGCACCGACCTTACCCTGAAGCGCGAAATCAACCGCTTCCTCCTGGCCGAAGATCCCTACGGCACAGTTGCCTTCGTGCGTTACGGATTGCAGCGCGGCGAGCTTCTTCGTGAAATGGACCAGGAAATGATGGTCTCAATTTTAGATTGGACGATGGAACGCTTCCAGGACGCGCTGCTCACGGAAGAATTGGATCCGGGCTTGTTCCGCCGTCAGGGCGGTCCACAGGAAAAGAAGGACGCGCGCATCACTCAGTTTCTGGACGTGCTGAAGAGGGCGATCGGAGCATGAACAACAGGTGCATGACGGTATCGGAGATTCTCGCAGCCTACAACGATAAGGCCGCATTGCCGGACGCTTCTACCATTCCCGCGCCCTGGTATGTGGACGCGCGTATAGCGGAGCTCGAGGCCCAAACCGTTTTCAGCAAGACCTGGCAAATGGTGGGACGAGTCGAGCAGGTGGAAAAGCCGGGCCAGTTCGTGACTGCCAGCATCGCCGGCGAACCGATCGTCGTGGTGCGCGGCAATGACGGAGTTCTGCGCGGCTTTTACAACGTGTGTCGTCATCACGCCGCGGCCGTGGTCACGGAGCCTTGCGGGCAGGCTTCCATCCTGCATTGTCCCTACCACGGCTGGAACTACGGGCTGGACGGTTCGCTGAAGGGCATGCCGGAATTCGATGGCGTGAAGAACTTTGAGCGTCGGCAGAACGGCCTGGTTCCGGTGAAGGCGGAAACCTGGGAGAAGTTTGTATTCGTAAATCTGGATCCGCAGGCTGCTCCGCTCAACGATTTCCTCGGCGGCCTGGTCAAACGCGTGGCACCACTGGGGGTGAGCAAGCTGCACTACTTCGACAGCCGCACCTATGACATCCACTGCAACTGGAAAGTATTTGCGGATAACTATCTCGACGGCGGATACCACGTTCCCCATCTGCACAAAGGGCTGAGCTCGGTGCTCGATTACAAGGAGTACACCATCGAGAACGAAGACCGTTACTGCCTGCAGTCGAGTCCGATGGTGGCGGGCAAGGAAGACGCAGCCACGGCTTCCACCCGCCAGGGCGACCGCGCCTGGTACTTCTGGCAATATCCCAACCTGATGATCAATTGCTACGAAGGCTATATGGACACCAACCTGGTGCTGCCGCTGGACGTCGATCATTGCCGCGTGATTTTCGATTTCTACTTCGCTGATATCAGCGAAGCTCGCTGCGAGTACAACGAACAAAGTGTTGCCGTGGGCGCCCGGGTCCAGGACGAAGACCTAGGTATCTGCGAAGCGGTTCAGCGAGGCTTGAAGTCGCGCGCTTATGGCGCGGGCCGGCTGTCGGTGCGGCGCGAGGCCGGGGAGCATCTGTTTCACCGGCTGCTGGCGGCGGACTTGAAAAGCGGTGTGGAAGCCACGGCCGCGGCCGCCGATTGATTACAAATCTTCAATCTGCGAAGCAACCTGCAATCGGTTGTCGCCACGCAATCAAGAGACCGAGGTGATGCAAGTGAAGAAAGCTCTCGCATTAGGGCTGGGGTTGTCGCTGTTGTGTGCAGTGGGTGCGGTCGCCCAGGTGACCGCGATCAAGGCGGGCCGGCTGGTGGATCCGCAGGCGGGCACCGTGCTCAACGATCAGATCATTCTTATCCGCGACAACAAGATTGATAAGGTGGGCAAGGGTCTGGCGATTCCGGCTGACGCCAAGGTCATCGATCTCTCGCAGATGACAGTGCTGCCCGGCCTCATCGATTGCCACACCCACCTCGCCGACGCGCCCGACGAGAATGGTGACCCCTTTTTGCAGCTAAAAATGACTGCGGCCCAGACTGCCTTTGCTTCCGTTCCCAACGCGCGCACCTTTCTAAGAGAAGGCTTCACCACGGTGCGCGACGTGGGTGTCTATCGCGCGTTGAACGACGTCGCCATGCGGGATGCGATCGCCCATGGTTTCATCGAAGGCCCGCGCATGTATGTTGCGGGGGCTTACATAACGATCACGGGTGGCGCCGGCGCCATGACCGGACTCGCGCCGGACATCACTCTGCCCTGGGACCTGCGTTACGGACAGGCGGACAGTCCCTGGGAAGTGCGGCAGAAAATCCGCCAGTTGGTGCACGACGGCGCCGACCACATCAAGGTGCTCTCCAGCGGTGCCGTGCTGACCCACGGCAGCAACCCGAAATCGCAGGAGTTTACTCCGGAGGAGTTGCAGGCCGCGGTGGACGAGGCCAGTCACTTCGGACTGCGCGTGGCGGCGCATGCCCATTCTCCCGAGGGCATCAAGAATGCAATCCGGGCGGGCGTGGCCTCGATCGAGCACGCGACCATGATCGATGATGAGGGCATCGCGCTAGCCAAGCAGCACGGCACTTATCTCGACATGGATATCTACGATGAAGAGTGCATCCAGGAAGCGGGCAGGCTGGGAAAAATTCCGAAGGATTTTCTGCAACACGACGCGGAACTGGGAGAGCTCCACCGGCAGAACTTCCGCAAAGCGGTGAAGGCTGGGGTCAAGCTTTCCTTTGGGACAGACGCCGGCGTCTGTCCTTACGACCGCAGCGTCAGGCAGTTCGCTTTCATGGTGAAGTACGGTATGACGCCGATGCAGGCCATCCAGTCAGCCACCACTTCGGCCGCGGACTTACTGGGGCATTCCGATGTGGTCGGCGACATTAAGCCAGGCAGGTATGCCGACGTGATCGCGGTTGCCGGCGATCCCTTGCAGGACATCAGCGTACTGGAGCATGTCCAGTTCGTGATGAAAGACGGCAAAGTTTACAAGCAATAGCGTCTGTCATCCCTCGACTTGCTCTCACCGCGCAAGCGCGGTGAGAGTCGGCGCTCGGGATGACTGGGACTTAACTCATTGGTGGTCGCGCGGAATGATTTCTTGCCACGTCTTCTGCTTCAACATCTGACCGTCTTTCAACAATTCCCGCGTGTACTTGTAATAAAAATTCTTCTGGTCGGTGGTCACGGACAGGTGTCCACGCCACCTGAGTTCCCGGCCCTTCAAGGTGAAGATGCTCTCCGCCTCGCCCCGGACTGCACTGGTTTCGGGATGGGCATCGTCCGCGTCATAGACCAGGCTCTCGTAGTCGATTTCTTTTCCCCAGGGATAGTCGGTTTCCGCCTTTCCCTTCCAGTGCACCGTGGCTTTCTGGTTGGCTTCGTCGCGCTCGAGGGTCCACTCGCCCGGCCAGGGATAGCCAATGCTCTGGATGTCTTTGCGCTCCTCGGCAGGCTGCGGCGGCTGAAATGCGGGAGCCGCTGTGCCTATCAAGGGCACGACCGGCAGCGTGAGCCGCGAGCCGTTGTTTCCGAGCTCAAGTGACGTGGTCATGGAATAAGGGGTGGGCAGGATCATCGGCCACTGAGCGTTCGAAATCGCCAGCCGAATGCGATGACCTTTGGGGAAAACCCACGAAGTCAGGTGCATCACAATATCGAGTGGATACACTTTGCCGGGTTCGAGCGCGCGCGGTTCCGTCATGGATTCGCGTTGCGCACCGTTGATGCCCGCGCCCGTGATTTGTGTGACGGTTCCGTCGGGCGCTACGTCTGAGAGCCGCGCGAACCAGTCCGCCAGGGGAGCAGTGGCGGAGGCTTGCAGCAGTGCCCTCGGCCTTCCCAGGATTGCCAGGTCTTCTTTGAGCGGCGCGGAATCGTACAGCAGGCTGAAGGCGTCCACGGGACGGGGATCGCTCAACAACTCGCCCCACCAGAATCCGGCTTCCACCCCCACTGAAGGAATGTATTTGAGTTGATGGAGGTCCGCCTGGGGCGCGGTCTTTCCCAGAGTATGGTCCGGTTGGGGAAAGAAAACCGTGTCGCGCACATCGTGCGGCGGCCAGCTATCCTCGCGCCGCCACTCCCCGGGAACGTTCGGGAGATTCGGGTCCGGCGGGTGCCAGTGCTGCATATAAATGACCAGCTTGGGATCGTTCAGCACGCCGGTGTCTCGTCCCTTGAGCCAGTAATCCCACCAGCGGACAGCCTCAGCGCGCCACTCGATTTCAGGGCCGGGGACTGCGTCGTGAGGAAAGGTGTGGTTCCACGGCCCGACAATCGCCTTCAGCGGAGCCTTGGTCTGTTGCAACATGTCCGTGACGCTGTCGCGATAGCCATCGAGCAGGCCGCCGATAATGAAACATGGGATCCTGATCTCGCTGTAAGGGCGCACCGGGCTTCGCCAGAATTGACCGTCATGCTGGTGCTTGAGATATAGCAGCGACCAGGGTGGAGCGTCGAAGCGCGGACCCAGAACTTTCTCGTCGAGCGTGTAATCGGGTGCGCCGGTCATGCCGGGCGCCATGTCCATGTTCAACTCGAACTCATCGATGTGCGCCATGCCGTCCATGTAGTGCACATCGTCGTGGAAGAGTTCCGCGGTGGCGGCCACCGCGATGATGGCCTTGAGTTCGGGTGCATGCCGCATGGCCATCTGCAGAGAGTTGAAGCCGCTCCAGGAGATGCCCATCATGCCGACATTGCCGTTCGACCAGGGCTGATGGGCCAACCAGGAGATGATCTGCAAACCGTCGAGCTGCTCCTGCTCGGAGTACTCGCGGCCGGTGGGAATGCCTTCACTGGCGCCGAAGCCGCGGATATCGACGCGGGCACACACGTATCCGCGGCGCACGAAGTAGGAGTACAGTTCATAATCCCGTTGGGCGGTGCCGTCGTCCTTACGGTAGGGGTGATATTCGAGGACCGCCGGGAATTTCTCTCCCGCTTTGCCGCCGTCGGGCATGTACAGAGTGACCGCCAGGCGAATGCCGTCCTGCATCGGGATCCAGGTGTTCTCCATGCGGATGTTGTAGGCGGGCGGGGAAGGCGGCTCGACGGCGAACGCCGAGCAAGGGGTCCCGGCCGCGAGCAGCAGGATCGCCAAAAACCAGGAGGAACGGCAGATCCAGGCTTTCATGATTCGTACCAGCGGAAGCCGTGACGTTCTTCCTGCTCCAGTTGCTTCGCCAGTTTGAGGGTACGCGAGCGCCGGTGATTGGCACAGGCGAGCACGATGACGTTGAACAGCGCCATGGGGGCGACATACGAAGCGCCGAAAGAAGGAGTTGCGATCGAAGTCAGAAAGAACTCGTGGGCAAACTGTCCGATGGGAGATACCAGCGTGTTGGTGATGCCCACGCAGTAAGCGCCCTGGGCGCGGGCCTGACGCAGGCCTTCCACCGTCTGCCGCAGGCCGCGGCCGTGGCTGACGGCAATCACCAGGTCCCGTTTCCCCAGCATGCGAACTTTGTGCACAACCTCGGCCGGTGTCGTGGCGCTGGTCACTGGCAGTCCCAGGATGATAAGCAGGTGCTCCAGAAAGTTCACCAAATTGGCTGCCAGATCACCGCCCAGCAGCACGACGCGCCGCACCGAATAGAGTCGCCGCACCAGGGCCGCGATCCTCGCCGGTTCGATGGTCTGGGCCAGATGGTTCAGGCTCTTGAGGTCCTGGTCGAGCGAAGCCCGCACTTGGGTAGAGATGGCGGACCTGGCCGGCGGGCCGGTCTGCATGGTATCGAGCGAAGTGGCGTGGGCAATGGACAGTTCGTGCACGTAATGCTGGAATTCACGGTAGGACTCAAACTTCATACCGCGAACGATCCGGACCATGGTGGCGGGATCGGTGCGCAAGCGCTTGGCCATTGCCCGCACGCTCATCAGAACAAACTCGCGCGGCCGTTCGAAAGCCGGGCGAATGATCTGCTGTCGTTTTGGGCTCAGGAGGCTGATGCGGGCAGATGGACTCATTACTAGAACAGAACGCGTGACTTTCCGCGACTTTCTCATCGGGCACAAAAGCATGGTAGAAAGCGGCCTTCTTGTCAACACCGCGAACCACGTAGTGCAGATGAGGGCATCTGCCCCTAAGTGGTTCGTGGTGGATCGTTGCTTCGCGGGATGCGTATAATGCGGGCGCGGTACTCAATAGACCTATCAATCCAACCGCTTGGGGACACGCCATGGATAAGAAGTCCGCACCCAACTCCCGCAGCCGAAGAGACTTTCTTGCAACTTCCAGTCTGCTCGCGGTCGCAGCGGCAGCGCCACGGGCCGCCTCCGCCTTAGGCGGCGCCGCTGCTTCGCAGTCAGACGAAAAGCCTTCTGCGCCGGGCACGTTGCGCAAGATTCCGATCGGCGTCTTCGACCCTGCGTTTCCCAATTTGTCCACGGACGAAATGATCGACAAATTTGCCGCCTGGGGAGTGGAGGCGGTCGAGATCGGGACCGGCGGCTATCCCAATTCAACCCACTGTCCGGTAAAGGATTTGCTGGACGATGCGGCCAAAGCCAAGGCCTGGAAGAAGAAATTTGAAGACCGCAACATCCAGGTGGCGACGTTCAGTTGCCACGGCAACCCGGTGTCACCGGATCCCAAGATCGCAGAGCGCGATGCGGAATCCTTCCGCCGCACCGTGCTGCTGGCCGAACGCCTCGGGGTGAGTGTGATCGTGGGTTTCTCGGGCTGTCCCGGCGGTAGCCCGACGGACACCATGCCCAACTGGGTCACCTACCGCTGGCCGCCTGAGTACGGACAAATGCTCGACTGGCAGTGGAAAGAGAAAGTGATCCCGTTCTGGAAGCAGGCAGCCAAGTTTGCCCGCGAGCATGGCATTCATAAGATCGCCCTGGAGATGCATCCGAATTTTGTGGTGTACAACCCCAAGACGCTGCTGCGTCTGCGCGAGGCAGTAGGCGAGGAGATTGGGGCCAACTGCGATCTCAGCCATCTTTTCTGGCAGCAGTGTGACGCCGTCGAGGTCATTCACATGCTGGGCAAGCAAGGCGCGCTTTTCCACGCCCACATGAAAGACACGACCTTTTACAAGAACAATGTCGATCGATATGGCGTGCTCAACTTCGCTTTCGACAAGAGCGATCTTTCGCAGGCCTCGGAGACATTCCGCGCGGTGGGCTACGGCCACAGCGCAGGCACCTGGAAAGAAATCATGCGCGCCTACATGGATGTCGGATTCGAAGGTATTTTCAGCGTCGAGAATGAAGATCCCATTCTTTCCGGCGAGGTGGGAGTGGAGCGCGCCCTGTACGTGCTGAAGAACGTAAGGGGCGAAATTTTAGGAACGACGTAACCACCCCACCGCTGTCATCCTGAGCGGAGTAAGTGCTTCGCCTCGCGAAGCACGTACGGAGTCGAAGGATCCCTATTTCCGATGAGTTAGTGGCAAGATAGGGGTCCCTCGACTTGCTCTCACCGCGCAAGCGCGGCTCGAGACTGCGCTCGGGATGACAGGCATACGGGGTAAACCGTTGACCTCTCTTCCCGCGACGGCGTAAGCTGCCCCTTCCGTCAATTATCGGGGAGCAGGCATGCAAAGACGCGAAGCGTTACGACTCCTGGCCTCAGCTGCCGCCCTGCCGCTGCTGTCGCGGGAAGCGTTTTCAATGTTCCGGGCGGTGCACGAGCAGCTTCCCGAACAGTCTGTACTGAAGAGCCTCGATCTGCATCAGAACGCGACGGTCACGACTATTTCCGAGCTCATCATTCCTCAAACCGATACTCCGGGCGCGAAGGCCGCGCGGGTGAACGAATTCATAGATCTGATCCTCACCGAGTGGTACGACGAGGAAGAGAAATCCATCTTCATGACCGGTCTGACTGATGTTGACATGCGCGCCCGAGACTTATTCGGTAAGGAGTTTGTTGAGTGCGAGGCGAAACCGCAGATCGAGATTCTCCAGGCCCTGGATGATGAACTGGCCGCAACTCGCGCCGAACCTGAACCGAGACGCAGGCGGAGGCGCCCGCCCGAACACAATTTCTTTTTCATGATCAAGCAGCTCACGCTGGTCGGTTACTACACTTCACAGATCGGGTTTGAGCAGGAACTTCATGGAGAGATAATTCCATCGCACCATGCCGCTTGCGTCCCTCTGGAAGAGGAGGCGGCGAAGTAAAGCATGGCAGCCAAGACATACGACGCAATCGTGGTGGGCTCGGGAATCACCGGGGGATGGGCCGCGAAGGAGTTGGGCGAAAAGGGACTGGAAACGCTCGTTCTCGAAGCCGGCCGCCCCATTGATCCCGACCAGGACTACGCCGAACATGTGCCGGAGTGGGAAGTCCGCTATCGCGGGATGAGCGACCGCAAGCGAGTGCAGGAAAACCAGCCCGTGCAGGAAACCTGTAACGGGATGGACGAGTGGAACAGCAAATTCTTCGCCAATGACAAGCAGAATCCTTATAAAACCGAGCCGGGCAAACCGTTTTTGTGGATCCGCGGGCGCCAGGTCGGCGGCCGGTCGATTATCTGGGGACGGCAGTCGTACCGTTGGAGTGACCTTGACTTTGAAGCCAATCAACGCGAGGGCATTGGCGTGGATTGGCCGATCCGCTATCGCGAAATTGCTCCCTGGTATGACTATGTAGAAGATTTCATCGGAGTCTCCGGGCAGCGCGAGGGACTTCCGCAACTGCCCGATGGGCATTTTCTACCGGGCATGGAATTGAATTGCGCGGAAGTGGTGGTCAGGGATGCCATTGCCAAGTATTTTCCGGGCGAACGTCTCATGACCATCGGGCGCACGGCGATCCTGACGCAACCTCACAAGGGCCGCGCGCCCTGCCACTACTGTGGGCCGTGCGCCCGCGGTTGCATCACCCGCTCTTACTTCAGCAGCCTGAACTCGACTTTGCCCGCGGCGCTGACTACCGGCAAGGTGGCGGTGCGTCCGCATAGCGTCGTGCACAGCCTGATGTTCGATTCGAAGAAGAGGAAAATCACCGGCGTGCGGGTGATCGATGGGCAGACGCGTGACACGGTCGAGTTCAGTGCCCGCATTGTCTTCCTGTGTGCCTCGGCGCTGGAGTCGGCCCGCATTCTGCTCAACTCCGCCACCCCGGAATTCCCCAACGGGTTGGCCAATTCCAGCGGAGAGCTTGGGCACAACCTGATGGACCACTGCATGGGCGGCGGCGCCACTGGCCGTATTCCAGGAAACGAAGATCACATCTCACTGGGAAACCGCCCCAATGGAATTTACGTTCCACGTTTCCGCAACGTGAAACAAAAACATCCGCTGTTTCTTCGGGGATACGGTTTTCAGGGAAGCGCCAGCCGGCCGAAGTGGGAACGCGGGACGGAGATGCGCGGCTTTGGAGCGGAGTTCAAACACGCGCTCCGCCGCCCGGGGCCGTGGACGATGTCGCTTTACGGATTCGGCGAGTGTCTGCCGAACCACGAAAATTTTATCGAACTGGACAAAACCACGGTGGACGCCTGGGGCATTCCGGTGCTCCGGATCAGTTGCGCCTGGCGTGAGAACGAGCGCGCCCTGCTGAAGGATATGTCGATTACAGCGGCGGAAATGCTTTCTGCTGCCGGGGCGAGGGACATAGAACCTTTCATAGAGGACAACGCTCCCGGCCTGACCATTCACGAGATGGGCACGGCGCGCATGGGACACAATCCGAAAACTTCGGTGCTCAACGCCCACAACCAGGCGCACGACGCTAACAACCTGTTTGTCACCGATGGCGCCTGCATGGCGTCATCATCCTGCGTCAACCCTTCTCTTACCTACATGGCCCTCACCGCGCGGGCCTGCGACCATGCTGTCAGTCAGATGAAGCGAGGAGAAATCTAAAATGGACCGACGAACTTTCCTGGGTACGATGACTGCCGCCAGCGTTCTGTCCCGCCAGCTTTCCTGGGCCGCGGGTGATGACAAGATCGACAAGGTTGGCTTGCAGCTCTATACCATCCGCAGCGTGATGAAGGACAACTTCGAGGGCAAGCTGGCGAAGGTCGCGGAGATCGGTTATCGCGAAGTTGAGTTCGCCGGCTACGATGGCCACACCCCGCAGGAAGTGCGAGGCATGCTCGACCGCCATGGGCTTACCGGCCCCTCCGCGCACATCGAATACAAAAGCCTGGGAGAAAAATTTCCCAGCGTGCTGGACGCGGCCCATGTAGTCGGTCACAAATATCTGGTCAATCCGTACATTGACGATGATGTTCGCAAAGGGCCCGACGGCTGGAAGCATGCCGCGGAAACTTTTAACCGCGCCGGGGAAGCCAGTCAGAAAGCCGGGATCCAATTCGCCTATCACAATCACTGGTTCGAATTTGCTCCAGTCAACGGAAAACTTCCCTACGACATCCTGCTGGAGGAGTGCGATCCCAGGCTGGTGAAAATGGAAATGGACCTGTGCTGGATCACGGTGGGCGGGCAGGATCCATTAAAGTATTTCAAGCGTTATCCGGGCCGCTTTCCACTGGTGCACGTCAAGGACCTGACCAAGATCCCGAAAACGGACGCCTCCGGGGGACAAAATTTCGGCGACTCGCTGGACGAGATGACAGAAGTCGGCAGCGGGATCATTGACTGGAAGAAGATTTTCGCGCAGTCGGACGAAGCGGGTATCAAGCACTACTTCGTCGAGCACGACCACCCGAAGGACCCTTTTGCCAGCATCAAAGCCAGTTACGAATACCTGGCGAAGGTGCGCTTTTAGCGGTCCAACTCGTTTCCGGAGAGCCTGATGGCACAAGTTGTTCGTTCACCGAAAGTATATGACGTCTGCATTATTGGATCGGGCGCGGCGGGCGGCACGGCCGCCAAAGTGCTCACCGAAGGCGGCCTGAACGTAGTGATGCTGGAGGCAGGCCCGCCGCTGAATCCGGAAAAAGATTTCAAGGAGCACATGTGGCCTTACCAGCTGCCGCATCGCGGCGTTGGTGTCGGGGGCGAACACCGGCATGAACTGAACGACGAATTCATCGCGCCCAACGGTGCCTGGGAAATCGAAGGCGAACCCTACACTGCGGCGGCGGGATCGCAGTTCCGCTGGTTCCGCTCCCGTATTGTCGGCGGCCGCACCAACCACTGGGGACGCATCGCCCTCCGCTTCGCCCCGGTGGACTTCAGGTCTCGCTCTACCGATGGCATGGGCGACGACTGGCCTATCACCTACGAAGAAGTTTCGCCCTACTACGACAAAGTGGAGTCCTACATCGGCGTGTTCGGGAGCAAGGAGAATATTCCCAGCGCGCCGGACGGTATTTTTCTGCCTCCACCTCCGCCGCGTTGCACAGAAACCATTATCAAGAAGGCCTGCGACAAATTGAACATTCCCTGCGTGCCCTCGCGGCTGGCGATTTTAACCAGGCCCCTGAACGGGCGCGCCGCCTGCCATTACTGCGCCCAGTGCGGCCGGGGCTGCCTGACGGCTTCCAATTTCAGTTCCAGCCAGGTCATGATCCCGCCGGCACAAGCCACCGGCCGTTTCACTTTGATCACCGGCGCGATGGCTCGCGAGATCGTGGTAGGAAAAGACGGCAAGGCAGAAGCGGTAGCGTATATCGACAAAGCCATGCGTTCCGAAAAGCGGGTGCATGCACGTGCGTTCATGGTGGCCGCCAGCGCCTGCGAGTCGGCGCGTCTGCTGCTCAATTCCCGTTCCACTCTTTTCCCGGACGGCCTGGCCAATTCTTCCGGCGCGGTGGGGCGCTACTTGACTGATTCGGTCGGCAGCTCGGCTGGCGGATATTTTCCGCAACTGGAGAAGATGCCGCCCCACAATCATGATGGCGTGGGCGGAATGCACTTGTACATGCCGTGGTGGAAGTACGATCGCAAGAATGATTTTCTGCGCGGATATCACATTGAATTCGGCGGCGGCCGGGACATGCCCGGCGTTGGCGACTTCGACCGCTTGTGTGAAGAGCACGAAGGTTACGGCGCGTCCCTCAAACAGCACTGCCGCAGCCGGTACGGCACCTACATCGGTTTTTCCGGACGGGGCGAAATGATCCCCAACGAGCACAGCTACTGCGATATCGATCCCGATACCGTGGACCAGTGGGGCATCCCTGTGCTGCGCTTCCACTGGCAGTGGAGCGAGAACGAAATCAATATGGCGAAGGACATGCAGGAAACCTTCCGCTCGATCGTGGAGGCGGCGGGCGGGACATTCATCAGCAAAGCCAAGCCCGAAGGCCGCCACCCCTATGGCATCGAGGATGGCGGAGTGATCATCCACGAACTCGGCACCGCGCGCATGGGAAGCAATCCCAAGACTTCGGTGCTGAACAAGTACTGCCAGGCCCATGACGTGAACAATGTGTTCGTGACCGATGCCGCGGCCTTCGTGACCAACCCGGACAAGAATCCGACGCTCACTATCATGGCGCTCTCCTGGCGCGCGTCGGAATATCTGCTTGATCAGGCCAGGAAAGGAAGTCTTTAGGAAGGAACCATGGCAACCAAGTCCATCTCGCGTCGCGACATTCTGAAGACTCTGACCATGGGAGCGATGGCCGGCTCAGTTCTGCGGGTGATTCCGGCGCAGGCAGCCGAATACGCGCACCACATGGTGGCAGCGGAGAAAGCCGCAACCACGACGGGCGTTTATACGCCAAAATTTTTCTCGCCCCAGCAATACAAAACGCTGCAAACGCTCTGCCAGGCCATCATTCCCGTAGACACCGATTCCGGCGGCGCAAAAGAAGCGGGTGCCCCGGAATTTATCGACCTGCTCACCAGCGAGAATCCCAAGTATCAACTGAAACTCGGCGGCGGTCTGATGTGGCTGGATGCGCAGTGTACGGACCGTTACGGCAAGGCTTATCTCGACTGTTCCCCGGCGCAGCAAAAAGAGATTCTCGACCTGATCGCCTATTGCAAGAATGCCGAGAAAGACCCGGGCTTGAGCCAGGGCGTGGAGTTTTTTGCGTTTCTGCGGGAGATGACCGCCGACGGCTTCTTTACCAGCGAAATCGGAATCAAATATCTGGGTTACGTGGGCAACACCTACCTGCTCACCTTCCCGGGATGCCCTTCTGTGCCCGAAGCGTAGCTACCACCGATGAGTTGTCATCCGGAGCGGAGTGACTGCTTCGCTTCGCGAAGCAGTCACGCAGTCGAAGGGCCCCTATAGCTAAATCGAGCCGGGCGCGCGCTGGGTGTTTTTTCAACTGCTGCTCAGGCCAAAAACGCTACGACGCCGGGTGCATTCGACAGGTAGGGGTCCTTCGACTTCATCAGCCCGTTCGCAAGCGAACGGGCTGACTCCGCTCAGGATGACATGTGAAAGGTTCGCGGAGATTGAAGCGAGCAAGAATGCACCTCACGCCGTTCCGAACGGGTCCTCCAGCGAAGGACTCTGCGGCGTGAATAGCTCCGCGCCGTTTTCCGTAATGTGCATGTCGTCTTCCAGGCGCACTCCGAATTCGCCCCGAATGTAAATGCCCGGCTCATCGCTGAAGGTCATGCCCCGAGCCAGCGGCGTCGCGTTGCCGCGCACGAGATAGGGCCATTCGTGGCCGTCCATGCCGATTCCGTGTCCCACGCGGTGAGTGAAGAATTTATAGTCCGGGCCGTATCCGGCATCGCTGATCACTTTCCGCGCTGCTGCATCCACCGCCTGGCATTCCACACCGGGGCGGGCGGCCTTAAGTGCGGCCGTTTGCGCCCGATGGACGATTTCAAAGACACTCTTCATTTTGTCTGAAGGTTTGCCGAAGACGAACGTGCGCGTGATATCGGACTGATACCCTTCGACGGTGCAGCCGTCGTCCAGCATCACCAGCGTGCCTTCGCGAATCACTTGTGGAACAGTCGAGCCGTGCGGGAATGAGGAATTTTCGCCAAACTCTATGTCCACTTCGCCGGGAAAACCCAGTTGACCGTAGGCGGACAGAATCATTTTCTCGAGCTCCGCTTGCGTCATTCCTTCGTGCAGAGTCTGGTACGCCGCATGATAAGCCGTCAGCGTGACCTGGTTGGCCAGGCGCATCAACTCAAGTTCGTGGTCACTCTTGATCATGCGACAACCCGCAGTGACTGGGGTCGCGCTCGTAATCTTCAGTTGCGGCGCGGCCTTTGCAATGGCGTCGGTGAAGACGAAGCGCACGGACTCCTCCATGCCCAGCCTGCCGGTGGAGAGATTCAGGTCCTTTAATCCCTGCGTCAAAACCTGGTAGGGACTCTGGTCCTCCTGCCAGGTGCGCACATCGGCATTTTTGCCTTCGGGAGAATTCGCCAGCAACTCGCGGGCCCGGCCTTCTTCAAATGCAGGGCATATACAGAGCGCGTGCCCCTTGACCGGCAGCACCAGGCCAAACAGGCGTTCGCTTCCCCACCATTGCACTCCGGCAAAGTAGTTGAGCGAAGTGCCGTCGGCCAGAACAATCGCGTCGAGATGGTTGGCCGCCATAAGTCGTCGGGCCTTTTCCTGGCGTGCCGCTCTTTCATCAACCCTGATGGGCCGGGCCAGATCTTTCATCGACTTCAGGCTGGCGATCGCCGGCGGCAGAGGCGCACAGGCCTCCTCGGCGTGGAACGGCGAAGCGAAGCCGGTCAGGCTCGCGCCCGCGGTAATTGTGCTGGCCTGCAAAAAGCGGCGCCGCGACACCATGAATCCTCCAAGGGCCTCTCGAGTTTAGATCTGGGAACCGCCATTATACGGGGGTCTTCTGATATGCAATTGGCAAAGCGGCATTGCAAAATTGAAAATGAGGCAGTGATGGAAACCGGATTCCAATGCGCCGGCTGCGGCGAGTGGAACCAGACTACCGTGGACGAGTCGGCTGGACGCATCCAGTCTTACGTGGAAGATTGCCAGGTGTGTTGCAAGCCGAATGTAGTGCGTGTCCAGTATGACACCCGGGAACACGAATTTGTGATTACAGCGCAGCTGGAATCGTTATAGTAGCTGCGAAGCTGCACGACAACTTCCTGGAGGAAGGATGAACACGATGTCTACAGGCTACGGAACGTCCGGACGGATGGTTGCTCACAATATGGTGACCACGCAATTCGAACTCGACGGCTTTCGCGTGGTGCGCACGCTGGGCGTGGTGCGTGGCATCGTGGTGCGCTCACGCTCGATTTTCGGGACTATCGGGGCGAGCCTGCAAACCATTCTTGGCGGCAACATTACTCTTCTGACTCAGCTGTGTGAGAAGACTCGGTCCGAGGCTTTCGACCTGATGCTGCAGCACTCGGCTGAACTGGGCGGAAACGCCGTGGTCGGAGCGCGATACGATGCGACCGAGGTCATGCAGGGGGTCACGGAAGTGCTGGCCTACGGGACAGCAGTGGTAGTAGAGCCCAGCAGATAAGCAGCTGTGCTCAGCACAGCAGCTTCTCGACTGCTTTCTGGCGATACGCGAAGGTCTGCTGCAACTGGCGGTTGACGAAAAGCTTTTGCGCCAACTCGCCCAGCCATCCAAATCCCACGTCGTATTCGATCACGTCACCTATCACGGTTCCTTTGACTTGGTTTCGCGTTTCCCCGGTAAGTTCGTGACGATGGTGAAAACTCTTGAACGGCCCCCTCTTTTGCATGTCGGCAAAATGGTGGTTCCACTCAAATTCAGTGATCAAGGCGATCCACTGGGCACGAAACGGAAGAAATGGGACCAGACGGAACGAAGTGACAATCTCGGAACCGGCGCCGGCCAAAGGGGCCCCATCCGTGATGGTCGCGCGTTCTTCTGCAATCCCGGGAGGTGGCACCAGTTTCAGCCGGACCAGTTCGGTCCCGGTGCGCGGCGGCATGATCCGTGGAAGGTTACCGGGATTGGCGAAAAACAGAAAGACCCGCTCAATCGTGACCGGGACCCATTGCTCAAACTGAACCAGATGGACCATAACATTCAGGCTACGTTACAAACATCACAGCACGGCGTGTCGTGAAACAGTAGACGGGCCGAGCCGGGCGCGATAAATTGTCCGGGCGCGCATGTCCTCCAAAATCATGTTCTCAGGAATCATTTCTCCCAAGCGTTCTCAGGCTGTGATTCTTTCTCTTCTCCTGACCATACTCTCTTTCTCGAGCACAGCAGCGGCTGCCTCCTACCAATACATTCGACTGGGGGAGAAATCGGACAGCACGGCGACACCGGTTGCCGGCACTGCCATGATGGGCGGCGGGGCTGACCTCGACGGCGCCTTTCGCTGGTTGTGCCGGAAGGCGAACGGCGGCGATTTTCTCATACTGCGGGCGCGCGGGGACGACGACTACAACCCCTACGTGAACGGGCTGTGCAAACTGAACTCGGTGGCTACGTTGATCATTCCCGACCGCGACGCGGCCCTGGATCCTGCCGTCGCGGAGATCATTCGGCACGCCGAAGCAGTCTTCATCGCCGGCGGCGACCAGTCTCGCTATGTCAACTTCTGGCAGGGAACACCGGTACAGGATGCCATCAATGCGAATGTCGCAGGCGGAAAGCCCATCGGCGGCACCAGCGCCGGCCTCGCCGTGCTGGGCGAGTTCGCCTATGGCTGCTTGAAAGATAAAGCAGACGACAACGACCTCGCTTCCGCCGACGTTCTGCCCAATCCCTACCATGAACGGGTGACGCTGGTTCGCGATTTCCTGAAAGTTCCGTACCTCGATAACACTCTTACGGACAGCCACTTCGCCAAACGTGATCGCATGGGACGGACACTGGTGTTTCTTTCGCGCCTGGTGCAGGACGGCTGGTCGAAGGCGCCGCGCGAGGTTGCCATCGACGAGAAGTCAGCGGTGCTGGTCGAACCCGATGGAAAGGGTGCCGTGATTGGGTCCGGGAAAGGGGTTTACTTCCTGCAGGTCACCGCAGTCCCAGAGGCTTGTAAACCCAATGTTCCTCTTACAATCCGCAACATTTCCGCTTACCGCGCTCCCGCCGGCGCACACTTTGATTTCAAGACTTGGACGGGCGACGGCGGTAGTGGCTACTCGATAATGGTTGAGAACGGAGTTGTCCGCACCAGCCTGCGGGGCAATTCCATCTATTGATGTTTCCCGAAGCCGATGTTCCGGAAACGAATGTTTCATGTTGTCGGTGCTTTTGGTTGTTGACTTCCGCTATCTTCTTTGACAGACTTCCGCGCATGGTGCAGCAGTTCGGGGCAAGGCACTAGATGGGAAAAAACTCACTCCTTTTCCTCACCGCCGTGAATAATCTCGAACAGTTGGTCCATCTTGTGGACGCTGGGAAGCTCGAATCCGGGCTCTGATTCCTGTTCCTTCGTATTCCCCCATCGATATTTACGCTGCAGTGTAGTCCCGGAAACCACCATTGGGAGACGCCATGAAATCGTTCCTCACCGCTCTCGCACTTTCCGCCGCAGTCTTTGGTTGTTGCGTGATCGCTTCTGCTCAAACCCAGCAGGGACGCATCGTCGGCAGGGTCACCGACCGCACGGGCGCCATTGTTCCCAATGCCACAGTGATCATTCAGAATACGGAGACGGGCATCCAGCGCGTGCTGGAGACCAACTCGGCGGGAGAATATGCAGCTCCCAATCTCAACCCCGGCGTCTATGTTGTGAGGGCTTCCGCGCCCACCTTCAAGACCACCGAGCGCAGTGGTGTCCGTCTGGAAGTGGCGGCAAATATCGGTATCGACTTTCAACTCGAGCCGGGCGCGATTTCGGAAACCGTCCAAGTCGAGGGTGAGCAGGCCCCGATCGACACCGTCACGGACACTCTCGGCGGCACCATGACCAACAAGCTCATCAACGAGTTGCCTTTGCAGGGACGGGATTTCCAGAATCTTCTGGAATTGCGGCCGGGCGTACAGCGCACCCCAGGCGGCGGCTTCCACAGCGTTACGACCAATGGCAACCGGTTCGAAGACAACAACTACATGGTTGACGGAACCGACGACAACGACCTCTACTACGGCGAAAGCGTGATCAATGACGTGGGCGTGGCCGGGACCCCGGCCAGCCATCTTCCACTGGACGCCATCCAGGAGTTCAACACACAGGAAAATCAGGGTGCCGAGTATGGCTGGAAGCCGGGCGCAGTCGTGAATGTCGGCCTCAAGTCAGGAAGCAACGATTTCCACGGAACCGGTTACTATTTCCACCGCAACAGTGCTTTCGATGCGCGCAACTACTTCAATCCGAATCCACAGCCGCTTTCCGATCTGGTGTTGCACCAGTTCGGAGCGTCGGCTGGTGGGCCCATCATCAAGGACAAGTGGTTCATCTTCGGAAATTACGAAGGGGCGCGGCACAAGGTGGGTAACCCGTTCAATGTGGACAGTCCCGTAACCACCTCGATTGGGGACCCGGCAATCAGTTTGCCGGACGCCAAAGCGGCGGCGGGTTGTCCGGCATCGTGCGATCCTGTCAGTCTGCGACTGGCCGAGTTGTTCCTGTCCAATCCCGGTTCCACAGTCTCATCGGGAGATCCGGCCCTCATCAATTTCAATTTCAACAATGTGAATCGGGAAGACAATTTCGTGATCAAGTCGGACTACCACCTGAGCGCGAAAAACATCTTCACCGGCCGGTTCTTCTACGCCAACAGCCTGCAAACGGAAGAAGACACCTCGCCGATCCGGCCGGATTGGCTCTCGATCGCTGACACCAAGGTGCAGGTGATGGGCGTGAACTGGACCTGGATGCCGACTTCAGCCTGGGTGAACGAAGCGCGTTTCGGATACAACCACTACTGGCAGAGCGACAACGTCGCTGATCACGACAAGAGCGCTGCCGACTACGGTCTGAACACCGGAGTCACCGATCCCAAATTGTTCGGCTTTCCGGAAATCGACATCGGGTCTTTGTTCACCATGGGTGGAAACTCGAGTTGGCCCTTGTTTACCTCTCCGACCTATACCTATCAGGCCATCGACAATGTTTCCCTGACCCGAGGGCGGCACAACTTTCGATTTGGCGGCGAGTTCCGGCATGGCGGAACTGACCTGTTCCGCGCCCGCCGAGGCCGAGGGCGGCTATCCTTCGACGACACTCGCGACTCCAACGATGACATCGTGAATCCTGCGCTGGTCAACTTTCTACAAGGTAATTTTGGCGACGAAGGCTTCGCGCAGATTCTTACCGGAGACATACGCCGTTACGTCACCATGACGGCCTTCGGCGCTTTCGTGGCCGACGATTGGCGGATCGCGCCCAGACTGACTCTGAATCTGGGCCTGCGCTATGATCTTTCTCTCCCGATCAAGGATTCCAACAACCTGATCGCCAACTTCATCCCCACCCAGGGCGGCCTGATTCAGGTGGGGCAGGGAATCAGTTCGCCGTACGCCACCGACAAGAACAATTTCTCACCGCGGGTCGGCGTGGCCTGGGATGTTTTCGGGACCGGTAAGACCGTGCTGCGCGCCGGTGGCGCCATCATTTACGAACAACCCACCATTCGGGAGTTCATTGATCGCGGTGGCTTGAATGAAAATCCCAGCGGCCTGCCCGGAGTAACTCCTGGCAATGGCAACATTCAGCTGGTGCAAAGGGAACTGGATGACGCGGGGGCGCTGGGTACCGCCTGGACCAGCGGAACCCCGCTATTTGCAGGAGCGCTGACTACGCCCTGCGACATTGGAGACCCTTGCGACGTGTTCGGCGTTCCTTACCACCTGGCTACGCCTTATGTTGCCAGCTGGAACGTAAATTTGCAGCAGGCGCTGGGCAAGTCTACTTCACTGCAGGTGGCCTACGTTGCCAATCGCGGCATCAAGCTGTTCAGCCATCGCGATATCAACCAGTCCGATCCGATGGCGAGTTTCAACTGCTATAACAACGGTGACGACAGCTATCGTGGGTGCCGCCAGGACACGCGGCCGTTCGTAGTCAACTGCACATCCGGAGCGGGTCCGTGCCTCGATTGGGCCGGTTACGCCACCGAAATGGAAAATCTGGGCAGCTCTTTCTACAACGGCCTGCAGGTGACACTCACCCAGAGGGCCTTCAAAGGACTCAACTTTCTCGCAGGCTATACCTGGGCGCACGCTCTGGACAACGCCACCACCAACCGCAGCGGGTTTCCCCAGGATAACCGGACTTTCCGTCCAGAGTGGGGAAATGGCGACTACGATATTCGCCACCGTTTCACGTTCTCCCTGAGTTATGAATTGCCCAGCCTCCACGCTCCGTTGCAGCTGGGCCAAGGGTGGCAGCTGACCAGCATCGTCAATCTGCAGACCGGTGAGCCCTACGGCTTCTATGATTCTTTTGATGACATCAGCTTCTCCGGAGAGTTCCTCGACCGCTGGGACTTCTCGGGCGATCCCAACGACGTGCACTGGACCACGGACCCGGCGAAGCAAATCACGTATCTCTTCGGCAGCGACGCCACCAGCAACCCGCGCTGTGCCGCGCAAAACAAAAATCCCGACCTCGACTTCTACGGGTGTTTCATCTCGGGAAGTGCCGTGATCACGCCTCCCGCCTACGGCACCTTCGGCCACATGCGCCGGAACATTTTCCGCGGGCCGGCCTATGCCAACCTGGATATGTCTGTCACCAAGCGCTGGAAGCTCTCCGACCGGCTTAACCTGCAACTGCGCGGCGAGTTCTTCAACGTGCTGAATCATCCCAACTTTGATGGCTTATACACGTTAGGAACTGATATTTCCGACCCGGTCTTCGGGATCAACGATCTGGGCGTGACAAACGCCACCCCGGACGTCGGAGCCTCCAACCCGGTGGTGGGTTCGGGAGGATCGCGGCACATTCAGTTGGGTGCAAAGCTGATCTGGTAGGAAGTCACAAGAACATCGACCCTCGGGAAGGGCACGAGTTTACAGGTGCCGATAAGTCGCTGAAAGGGGTTCCGGCTTTAGCCGCGGCGGTCTGCTTTGTCCGCACGCAAGAAATGGAAGTCAAAACCTCGCGGGCGAGTCGCCCGCAGCCATACGGTTCGCTGCCATGCTCGAAGTCCGCCCATCGCAGCCAAGTTTTCCACAGGATTTCCACGGGTCGGGAGTCGGGTGGAAACTGAAAACAATCAGGTAGCGACAGCAGAACCAAATTCCTAAACCATACCTATTGTGGTCACCAATTCAGTTAGCCACAAGTAATCGCGCTTTCGAAAACACCTCATCTCTCCCCGTAGCGACCTATAACTTTCTCATTGACAACAAATGCTTTAGGCGTAGGATGTGGACAAATGTGGTAGAAAGTGGTCGAGACGGTGGTGGTCGTGGGCAGCGTTGGAACTTTGAGAGGCGCCAGTGGATTTTGTAGCTGACACCCCAAAAAACAGCCCGAACGAACCAGAAGTACCCGGCATTTTGGCCGCTTTTACCTCCCTCGCTGTGGCAGCACTCGTATTCAAGAGATTTCCCGCCCTAAGGGGCAGAGCACATGTTTCGCGGCAATCACCCAACTCGCGTCGACGAAAAAGGACGGCTCAAAGTCCCCGCGGAGTTCAAACGGGTGATCGACGAGAAGTACAGCACGCAATTTTACATCACCAGCCTGGATGGCAAGGTTGGCCAAGTGTATCCCTTCGAGGAATGGGAACGGATCGAGCAGAAGCTGGCCGGGCTCTCCACCTTCAATCCTACGAAGAAGAAGTTTCTGGACCGGGTGAACTACTACGGGCAGATGGTCGAGATGGACGGTCAGGGCAGGTTGCTGATGCCGCAGTTGCTGCGGGAATCGGCGCAGATCAAGGGCGAAGTAGCCGTGACCGGCAATCTTACCCATCTCGTGGTTCGCAACCTGGAAGCGTATCGCACAGAGATCGAGGAGCAACCGTTCACACCTGAGGATGAGAAGACGCTCGACGATCTGGGCATCTAGTGGACGAGGGTTCAACAAGCACCCCCGAGCGGGGTGGGCATGGTGGAAACAAGAGTGGCCATGTCCCGGTTCTTTTAAAAGAAGCGATCGACTTTTTAGCTATCAAGCGTGGCGGGACTTATATCGACGCCACGGTGGGCCTGGGCGGGCACAGTTTAGAAATCGCAAAACGCCTCGGCGCACCGGGACATTTGATTGGGCTCGATAAAGATCCCGCGGCGCTCGATGAGGCCCGCGTCAGGCTCATCTCTTCCGGGGGGGAGGGATGGCCTGAAGTGAGTCTGCTGCATGGTTCTTTCGCGGAGATCGGAGAGCGGTTCAAAGCGGCGTCAGCCGACGGAGTGCTCGCAGATCTCGGCGTAAGCAGCCTGCAGTTGGACACACCCTCGCGGGGCTTCAGTTTTCAGGCGGAAGGGGCGCTCGACATGCGGATGAATCCGCAAGCCGGGCCCACCGCCGAACAAGTGGTAAATCAGACGGACGAGGTCACACTCGCCAATCTGATTTACGAATTCGGTGAGGAAAGGAGGTCGCGGAGAATCGCCAGAGCCATTGTCCGGTCGCGGCCGATATTGACGACTGCGCAACTCGCAGCCGTGATCTCAGCCGCGGCCCGGCCAATGAATCAGGCAGAAAGAAGGATTCATCCCGCGACGCGAACTTTCCAGGCACTCCGAATCTTCGTAAACCATGAACTAGACGACTTGCGGGCGCTGCTGAGCGCAGCCCCGCGGGTGCTAAAACCGGGCGGACGAATCGTGATCATCAGTTTCCACTCGCTGGAGGACCGCATCGTGAAAGATGCCTTCCGCGAAGGCGTGAAGCAGGGTCACTACAAGTTGCTGACAAAAAAGCCAGTGACCGCCGGGGAAGAAGAAATTGATCGCAATCCGCGGGCACGCAGCGCCAAGATGCGAGCCGCGGAGAGAATTTAGGTAGCGCTGGCCTCCGCTCGGCCTGAAAGGCGGGCGGGACGCCCGCCAGACAGCCGGCGAGGCCGGCGCTACAAAGTTTACCCCGGAAAACCTGCCGGGAACCCGGTACGGACGTGAGTGCGCGCCGGGGTGAATTTAGTAAGCGAGTTCCGGGACGGCATCGCCTCTCACAAACAAGGGCGAAACACAACTCTCTACCTTCTTCCGGTGCCGTCCCGGAGAGATGGGAAGGTAGAACGGAGGCCACTGATGTATCGAGGGACGACGTACACAGGAACATTGATCGACGAACTGATTGCCACGGTGGAGCGAACTGAAGCCCGGACCGAAGTGCGGTCCGACAGGCTCTTGCAGGACACGCGCTCCCAGGAAGAGAAACTTGCCTACTGGTATGCGGTGGCGCAACAGGAAGTTGCGCAATTCGAATCCAGTCTGGCCGGGGTAGCATAAATGGCGGCGGCGCAGTGCGCAGCTCCGGTCATGCGGCGTAAACGTAGCTGGACGGGAACTCCGGAAATTTATTTTGCCAAGCCCATCGACAATTCGCGCCTGGTGAAAGTGGAGGATCCGCAGCGCAGCCGCGAAATGAAACAATTTGGAGTTGCTCTGGGCTGCCTGTTTCTGCTGGTGATGACTTTTGCCTGGCAGCATTTCAAAGCGATTGAATACGGCTACAAGATCGAAACGCTCAGGGCGCAGCGTGATGGCCTCGCTGAGATGAACCGCGCCCTGCGCCTGGAAGAAGCCTCACTGCGCGACCCCGAGCGCATTGATGCGCTGGCGCGCAAGCTGGGACTGCAATCCCCGCAGGCCGGCCAGGTAATGCACATGGATACGGTTTCACCGGAGGCCGCAACGCCGGTGCTGGCCAGCGTGACCCCGGTCCCGATGGATTCGGCGCGATAGAGACCCACGGCCGAGCCGGGCCTTTGTGTAGCGCCGGCCTCCGGCCAGCCCAGGCGGGCGGGACGCCCGCCAGACAGCCGGCGAGACGCCGGCGCTACGAAACTCTAATTGGCGGCTCCCAGCATCGTGGGCCGCCATGTTTGTCTTAAGGGGCCCAGACCGTGGCAACGAGCACACCCCGCAACGGCGCCAATAAACGACTCTACCTGCTGGGCGCGATCCTGGTGCTCTGGGCCAGTGCCATCTGCCTGCGCCTTGTCTACCTGCAGATCTTCCGCTATGGCGACTTCGAGCAGAGAGCCCAGCGCCAGCAGCAGCGCACCACCGAAGTCGCAGCCAAGCGGGGAATCATCTACGACCGCGCCGGTCGCGAACTGGCAATGTCCGTTTCCGTGGATTCCGTGTTCGCGGTGCCGGCTGACATCCCCGATCTGGCAGGGACCATATCTCTGGTGGCACGCATCACCAAGGCAGATCCCCGGGAATTGCTGGCAAAATGCAAGGCCGCCCGCACCTTCTGCTGGCTCGCACGCAAGGCGGACGCCGAAACCGCGGACCGTATCCGGTCGATGAATCTGCGCGGCATCTATTTCCAGAAAGAGTCCAAGCGCTTCTATCCCAAACGTGAACTGTCGGCACAGGTGCTGGGCTATGTCGGCATGGATGACGAAGGCCTGAGCGGCATCGAGCGCGCGAACGATGATGAACTCCACGGCAAACCCGGCCGCATGCTGATCTCAGTCGATGCCCGCCGCAAATGGTTTGGCAGCGTCGAGAAGCAGCCTGATCCTGGCGAAAACGTTGTTCTGACTATCGACGAAAAAATCCAGTACATCGCGGAACGCGAACTGGAAACCGCGATGCAGCAGACCCACGCCGAATCGGGGACGGTGGTCGTGGAAAACCCGAAAACGGGAGAGATCCTGGCCCTGGCCAATCGTCCGACGTTCAATCCCAATCTGGCCCGCGACATCACCCCGCAAAAATTGAAAGACCACGCCGTGAGCGACGTGTACGAGCCGGGATCGACTTTCAAAGTGGTCACCATTGCGGCGGCTCTGGAAGAAAAGTTGACCCATCCCAATGAGGTGTTTGACTGCCAGATGGGTTCGATCGTGATTAACGGCATGCGGATCCGCGATAGCAAACCTCACGGGCTGCTCTCCGTAGCCGGCATTCTGGCCGAATCAAGCGACGTGGGGGCGATCAAGATTGCGCTGCGCCTGGGCGAAGAGCGGTTTTACAAGTACATCCGCGCCTTTGGTTTCGGGCAGCACACCGGAATTGAACTGCCGGGCGAGACCCGCGGTCTCTCCAAACCGCTGAATCGATGGTCAAAAGTATCTATCGGCGCCATCTCCATGGGGCAGGAGATCGGAGTGACTCCACTGCAACTGGTGGCCATGATTTCCACCATCGCCAATGATGGCGTCTGGGTTGCGCCGAGAATTGTTGCCGGGACCACGGAACCGCAGGGCACTCCTCAGATGGTTGCTTTTCATCCTGGGGCGCAACGGCGCGTGATCTCTCCCCTCACGGCAGCCCAGATGAAGCAGATGATGCAAGGCGTGGTCCTGCACGGCACCGGAAAAAAAGCCATTCTCGAGGGCTACAGTTCGGCAGGGAAAACCGGCACCGGGCAAAAAGTTGATCCCGCTACCCGGGCATATTCGCATACCAAGTACGTGGCGTCGTTCGCAGGATTTGCTCCCATCAATGACCCAGCCATCACGGTGGCGGTCATTCTGGACTCCCCGGTGGGCCTGCACCAAGGCGGACAAGTTTCCGCACCCGTGTTCCAGAGAGTCACGCAGCAGGTCCTCGAATATCTGCACACACCCCACGACGTCGAACTACCGCCTAACCGCCAGGTCCTGCTGGCGGAGCGGCAGGTAAAAGACCAGGATGTCGAAGAAGGATCGCCCGACCGCCTGGGCGAGACTCTGGATGCATCCGATATTCCGCCGGCGGATTCGAATTCCCAACCGGCCGTTGCTTCCGCACCCTCCTCCCCCAACGTCGCCGCCAGCGTGGTGCTGCCCGCGACCTTGCGCCATCCCGAACCGGCCGCGCCGGCTGGCCCGGAGCAGAAACAAAGCGCGATGTTGGACGACTCGAAAGCGGGAGCATCGTCGCTTCCGGCCCATCTTCCATCCAGTGGCACAGTTGTGCTTGACGTCGAACAGGGCGGAATTGTGGTTCCATCGTTCCTGGGCAAGAGCGTTCGGGCGGCCATCGAGATGGCGCAGGAGAGCGGACTGGATCTGGACGCTGTGGGCAGCGGCCTGGCTCGACAACAGTCGCCTCCCGCCGGATCACACGTGGTATCCGGAGCGCAGGTGACGGTGAAGTTCGGACGGTGAGGAAACCCGCGCTGGCGCCGCAGAAGAGAAAGCAACGAGCGGTTAGTTGGAACCGAATCATCTGCCATCCTGAGCGTAGAGTGACGCCCCGCCGCGCGGGCTTCACGCGGAGTCGAACGACCCCTGGCGATACCTGTGCGTACGCGTAGCGATCCTTCGACTCCGCCGAACGTTTCGCGAGCGAAACGTTCACCTCCGCTCAGGATTACCCCGCTGCTCTTGTGATGACACTTGTTTCGACGGCTCGGTGCACTAGAATCCAAACAATGACTTTCCTCGAACTCCTATACGGCGCGGAGGTGCTTTCTCAAAGCGGCAACCCGGGCATCGGCGGACTGGAATATGACTCGCGCCGGATCAAGCCGGGCGATGCCTTTCTCGCTATGCGGGGCGAATCGAGTGATGGAAATAGATTCATCGATCAGGCAATCGCCGCGGGAGCCGTCGCGATCGTTACCGACTCGGCGACTGAGAAGCCTCGCGCGGACGTAGCCTGGGCGCAGGTGCCGCACGGACGGCGGGCGCTGGCGCGACTAAGCGCCAACTTCTACAAGAAGCCGGCCGAGCGGCTGGCCATCACCGGCATCACCGGCACGAACGGGAAAAGTACGACCGCATTTCTGCTCGAATCCATTTTTACCGCCGCGGGCCGCAACAGCGCGCTGGTCGGGACCATCGAATATCACGTTGCCGGAAAGACTCTTCCCGCGCCGCACACGACTCCAGAAGCTCTGGAACTGAATCGTGTTCTGAACCAGGCCCTGGGACAAGGCGCAACTGAGACGGTGATGGAAGTTTCCTCACACGCGCTGGAGCAGCAGCGGGTTTACGGGATTCCATTCGACGTCGCCGTCTTCACCAACCTGACTCGCGACCACCTCGATTATCATCGCACTATGGAAGAGTATTTTTCCTCGAAACAGGTATTGTTCGAAGGCTGCGGCACCGAGGCGCCCCGTGCAGCCGTGCTCAACACCGACGACGAATACGGCCAGAAGCTGGTGAAGGTTAGCAAAAAGCGTAGTTCGGAAGTGCTAACCTACGGGCTGGCGAAGGGCGACTTCCGCGCCGAGAAAGTCGAAATCACCTTGCGGGGGACGAGATTTGATCTGATCACCCCGAAGGAAACCATTCCGCTGTTTTCTCCGCTCATCGGAAAGGTGAATGTTTACAACATTCTGGCGGCGGCGGGTGCGGCTTATTCGCGGAACTGCGCGCCGGATAAGATGGCCCAGGGAGTAGCGGCGCTTACCCGCGTTCCCGGCCGTTTCGAACGTGTGGACTGCCAGCAGCCCTTCACCGTGGTGGTCGACTACGCTCATACCGATGACGCCCTGCGAAACCTGACCGCGCTGGCGCGGGAATTCGTTCAGCAGGCGGGCCAGAAGGGCAAGGTGATCACCGTCTTTGGCTGTGGCGGCGATCGCGACCGGGCCAAGCGCCCTTTAATGGGCGAGGCCGCCGGACGGGGCAGCGATTTCGTAATCTTGACCTCGGACAATCCGCGCAGTGAAGATCCACTAGCCATCATTAATGACGCCATGGTGGGACTGCAACGCGCGGGCACGAAATACAAGACCGAACCCGACCGCAAAGCTGCCATCGCGCTGGCGGTCCGCGATGCGAATCCGGGAGACATTGTGCTCATCGCCGGCAAGGGTCACGAGAAAGTCCAGATTATGCGGGACGGGACGATACCATTTGACGATGTGGAAGTGGCGCAGAAAGTGCTGCGCGACGCCGGATACGACTGCAAGTCGTCGAACGCCGCCGCCGGAAAACGCGCATGAAACTCCCGCTTTCGAGAGTCGCCGAATTCATTTCGGCCACCGGCGAATTCGATCACAAGGCGATTGCCCAGGCGTACTCGATCGATTCCCGCACCATCCAGCCCGGTGAGCTCTTTTTTGCGGTCAAGGGCGAGCGCATGGATGGCCACGATTTCGTCCAGCAGGCGCTGGAGAAGGGTGCCGTGGCGGCCGTCGTCCGCAGGGACGAACTGGCGCGCTATGCGGTGAAGACCCGTCTGCTGGCGGTGCCAGATACCCTGGTGGCTCTGCAAACTTTGGGCGCCGCCGTCCGCCGTTTGTGGGCGAAGCCGCTGATCGGTGTGACCGGATCCACGGGCAAGACCACCACCAAAGAAGCGATTGCCCATGTACTCTCTTCCCGCTTCCGGGTGCTGAAGTCCGAAGGCAACTTCAATAATCATTTCGGTCTACCGCTGATGCTGCTGAAAATCGAGCCTGAACATGAGGCCGCAGTCATCGAGATGGGTATGTCGCATCGGGGAGAGATCGCCGCCCTGGCCAAAATCGCGCAGCCCGAAATCGGAGTGGTCACCAACGTGGCCCCGGTCCACCTGGAATTCTTCAAGTCTGTGGCCGAAATCGCGCGGGCGAAGTACGAACTGATTGAAGCCCTGCCCGCGGGCGGGAAAGCGATCCTCAATGCCGACGACGAGTACGTTTCCCAGTTCGGCCGCGACTTTCGCGGCAAGGTTGTGCTCTACGGACTTCATCAGACAGCGGACGTGCGTGCGGAGAACATCGAGTCCTGCGGCGCGGCCGGTTCGGCGTTCGATGTCGTGGCCGGCGGCTGCCGGGAAGCTGCCACTTTGCCCCTCGTGGGCACGCACAATATCTACAACGCCCTGGCCGCGGTCGCGACCGGAATCGAGCGAGGCCTGAGCCCAGCGGAAGCCACCCAGACACTGGCGACTCTGGCTCCCGCAGACAAACGGGGGGCGGTCGTCCAACTGGGCAACATCACAGTCATCAACGATTGTTACAATTCCAATCCAACGGCGCTGAACGCGATGGTGGACACGCTGGCTGCAATGCCAGCCAAGCGCCGCATCGTGGTCGCGGGCGAGATGCTGGAACTGGGTCCGTCGGGAGAAGAACTGCATCGCCGCTCAGGCCAGCACATGGCGGACAAGGGGATCGACATATTAGTTGGGGTGCGAGGCCTGGCGCAGCAGATGGTCGAGGCCGCAAGCCGCGCCGGAATCAGGGCAGAATTCGTGGTCACACCCGAAGAAGCCGGTGAGTGGCTGGCACGCGAAAAGCGCGAAGGCGACGTGGTGCTGCTCAAAGCGTCGCGCGGGGTAAAGTTGGAACGAGCTTTGGAGGCAGTCGTCGGTCGTCGGTCGTCAGGCAAATCAAAGACCGCCGATCATTAATTCAAACATCGAATTCTGACGACTGAAGACCGACGACTGATGGGAGGCTGATTGCTCTACTGGCTGCTGTACCTGAAGCTGTTCCACTACTTCCCGCCATTTCGTATCTTCCGGTATTTGACATTTCGTACAGCATTCGCCAGCCTCACCGCCCTTTTCACGGCACTCATCGTCGGACCTATCGTCATCAACCGTCTGCGCGAATTTCAAATCGGACAGTTCATCCGCGAAGAAGGGCCCAAGGCCCATCAGAAGAAGGCCGGCACGCCGACCATGGGCGGTCTGCTGATCGCCATTTCTATCGTTGTGCCGACGCTGTTATGGGCCGATCTGAGCAACCTCTTTATCTGGATCGCGGTTTTTGCCACCTGCGCCTTCGCCGCCATTGGATTCGCCGACGACTACATCAAAGTGGTGAACCGGAGGAATCTAGGCCTCACCTCGAGAGCCAAGCTGGGCTTGCAGATTGCCGTCAGCGTCGTGATTGCGGTTGCGCTGATTGCCATGCAAACCCAGGGTTCGTACTCAACCAAGCTGATGGTTCCCTTCATTAAACAGTTTCATCCCGACCTGGTGATCGAACGGCTGGTGAACAATCCTGCGCTTTGGCCCTTGGCGTTTCTTCCTTTTGTCGCTTTTGTCGTGTTGGTCATCGTCGGGTCGAGCAACGCCGTGAACCTTACCGACGGCCTGGACGGTCTGGCCATCGGGTGCACCGTCATTGCTGCCGGGGCGCTGGCAGTGCTTACCTACGTCAGCGGCCACGCCACCTTCGCTCAGTATCTTGAACTGCAGCGCATGCCGCTGGCCGGCGAACTGACGATTTTCTGCGGGGCCATGGTAGGAGCGGCCATCGGATTCCTCTGGTATAACGCCCACCCCGCCGAGGTCTTCATGGGAGACGTAGGTTCTCTCGCCTTGGGCGGCGCCATCGGCACGGTGGCCGTGATGATCAAGCAGGAACTGCTGCTACCCTTCATCGGCGGCATCTTCGTGATCGAGGCGCTGTCCGTGATTCTTCAAGTGGTGTCCTACAAATTGAGGAAGAAGCGCATTTTCAAGATGGCGCCGCTGCACCATCACTTCGAACTGCTGGGCTGGTCGGAATCAAAAATTATTGTGCGCTTCTGGATCGGATCGCTGGTGTTTGCCCTGTTCGCCCTGACTACACTAAAGCTAAGATAAAAGCTGCTGGCTCCTAGCCACTAGCCAAAGACCACAGGCTTCAAGCCAGAAGCCGGGAGCCAGAAGCAGTTTCTTGATGGATCTTGCCAACAAACGCGTGCTGGTCGTCGGCCTGGGCAAATCCGGCGTGGCCTCGGCCTTGTTTCTGCAGGCCCGGGGTGCGAAGGTCACGGTCTCAGATGCCAAGCCGCAAGATCAGCTGGGAGAAGAAATTCCGGTCCTGCTCGATCACGGCATTGTGGTCGAAACCGGCGGGCATGGTGAGCGTACTTTTCGGGGGCAGGACCTGATCGTGGTCAGCCCCGGCGTTCCCGTGGACTCGCCGCCGCTGCTGCAGGCTCGTGCCCTTGGCGAGCCCGTGATTGGCGAGATTGAGCTGGCCTCACAATTCCTGCCGAGGAACATCGTCGCCATCACCGGTTCGAACGGAAAAACTACGACCACCACGCTGGCCGGTGAAATTGTCGCGGCGGGTGGATTCCCGACCATTGTCGGCGGCAATATCGGCACCCCGGCAATTTCCCTGGTCGAGCGGGCGAAAGCTGACACGGTCGTGGTGCTGGAAGTATCGAGCTTCCAGTTGGAGACCATCCAGACCTTTCGTCCAAAAGTTGCTGTCGTGCTCAACATCACGCCCGACCACCTTGACCGTCATCGCACTTTCGAGGCGTACACCAACGCCAAGGCGCGCATATTTGAAAACCAGCATTCGGAAGATTTTGCCGTCCTGAATGCCGATGATCCCACCTGTGCCGGACTGGCGGGCCGAACGCGGGCGCAAGTGTTCTGGTTCAGCCGCAAGGAAGAGGTAAAGCAGGGGGCGTACGTCCACGATGGGCGGGTCCTTTTTCGCGATACCAAGGGCCAGCGCGAGATCATGCTGGCCTCGGAAATACCGCTGAAGGGAGGCCACAACGTCGAGAATGTGCTGGCCGCGGTTTGCGCCGGCGTGCTTATGGGTTGCGAGCCTGGGCGCATCGCCAAGGCCGTCCGCGCCTTCAAAGCGGTCGAGCACCGGCTGGAATATGTGGCGACGATTCGCGACGTGGAGTACTACAACGACTCCAAGGCGACCAACGTGGATGCGACCATCAAGGCCCTGGAATCGTTCCCGGCAAATGTCCACCTGATTCTCGGTGGCAAGGACAAAGACAGCGACTATACGCTGCTTAACGATCTGCTGCGGCAGAGGGTCAAGCGGGTGTATACGATTGGCGCGGCCGCGGAAAAGATCGAGTCCCAGATCAAGAACGTCGAGGTTGACCACTCGGAGACCCTGGAAACCGCGCTGAGACGCGCATCGGCGACGGCTGCGGCTGGGGACATTGTTCTCCTGGCCCCGGCCTGCGCCAGTTTCGATCAGTTCCGGAACTACGAGCACCGGGGAAGGGTCTTTAAAGAAGTAGTACACTCCCTGGCCGCCGAGGCCCGACCCTAGCCAATGTGGGCACGAGCGTCCCGCTCGTGCTGTTTCTTGAATCGCCAGAGACCACGTGGGGACAGTCGGGGGCGGTTGTCCCACGTGGCTTGTGGTAGCTCGCCGCACGAGCGGGGCGCTCGCGCCTACACGAGCCTTTCCCAGGGGAACCAAGATAGTTACAGCCCTCCCGGAAATTCACAGACATTCCCCTCCGCGTCTCAGTGCCTCCGTGGTGAAATGAATTCCCCATGGCCAAGCGTGTAAGCGTCGATAGCTGGCTGTTTACCGTCACCCTGATCCTGGTATTTATCGGATTGGTGATGGTATTCAGCGCGTCTGCGGTCATGGCGAAGGAACGTTACGGGTCCGGGTACTACTTCCTGTTGCGGCAGGTGGGATGGGCCGCCGGCGGCCTCGCAGCCATGGTCGTGGCGATGAAAGTCGACTACCGCCGCTACAAGCATCCCGGGGTCGTGTTCTCGGTGTTGGGCCTCACCACGCTGATGCTGATCTCGGTCTTTTTTCTCGACCGCGCCCACAACACCCACCGCTGGATTCATTTCAGCGGGTTCTCTTTCCAGCCGTCTGAAGTCGCCAAAATCGCAATCATTCTCTTTCTCGCTTTCTTTCTGGAGAGCCGCATCAACGCCATGAATGACTGGCGAAACACGCTGTTGCCCGCGGTGCTGCCCACCCTGATGTTTCTCGGCCTGATCGTGTTTCAGCCGGACCTGGGTACTGCCATCGCCTGCGCCGCGATTACCGCATGCATGCTGTTCGTGGCCGGCCTCGACCTGCGCTGGCTGGGATACGCCGGTCTGGCGTCGTTGCTACCACTCTATTTCCTTATTTTCCATGTGGCCTATCGCCGCGACCGCATTCTCGCGTTTCTCAATCCCTACTCGGACCCGCAGGGCAAGGGCTTCCACATTATTCAGTCGCTTATTGCGGTTAGCACGGGAGGCATCACCGGCATGGGGTTCATGGAAGGGAAGCAGAAACTGTTTTACCTTCCTGAGCCGCACACCGACTTCATCTTTGCCGTGACCGCCGAAGAGTTGGGCCTGCTGGGTTCGCTGGTCCTTCTGCTGCTTTTTGGGATCTTCCTGTGGCGTGGAGTTCGCACTGCGCTCCGCACTCAGGACATGTTCGGCCGCCTGCTCGCGGTCGGGATTACCAGCATGGTGGTGGTGCAAGCCTTCATCAATATGAGCGTGGTGTTGGGCTTGATGCCGACCAAGGGGATCCCGCTACCCTTCGTGTCCTACGGAGGCTCGTCGCTGTTCGTGACCCTGGCCTGCGTAGGAGTTCTGCTGAACATCACCAAGCAAACCGATTAACACTTCGACCCCTTTGGAATGTCATCCTGAGCGGAGGGGCTGCTTCGCTTGGCGAAGCAGCCACGAAGTCGAAGGACCCCTATGTTAACGGGAGTGCTGGCGGCCTTATTGTCTTCATCCGATCGCGCTTCAAGAAAGAACGCAGGACAGCTTCTTCCCTGAGATAGGGGTCCTTCGACTTCATCAGCCCGTTCGCAAGCGAACGGGCTGACTCCGCTCAGGATGACAAAGCGGATTGGATCGCTGGCGGCATCATGAACTTTTCAGTTGTTCCTGAACCGCCCGATAGGCCTGATCGATGGCCGCATCGGTGTAAGCGCTGGCGCCGGCGTCAGAATTGGCAATGGAGATGCGTCCAAACTGCTGGCGGCCGATCACGCAGGGACGCTCCTCCGGCGCCCACTGAGGGTCAGAAAACGAATCGTATTCGTACGCATACCCGTGTCCCCAGCGGTTTACCGTGATGGCTGCGATGTCTCGCGAGGCATCGAATCCGCCCGGGGAAAGCATGCGCTGCAACTGGTCGCGAATGTTCCGTTCGAAGGTAGAAAAGGGTGTGTTGATCAGCTCGAATCTTCCTATGCGGTACTGGTCGCGGCGCGGCAGACCGGGTTTGCAAGGCGTGCGCAGCATGAACAGGACCATGGGTTCCTGAGGATTGCTGGGGAACTTGTACGCACCCAGGCTGACCGGGAAGTCCAGCATGGTAAAGCAGTGATACCCGCCAGGCGAAACGATCTGCCGGATGCCCAGCTTGTGAAACGCCGTCCAGTTGCGAATCGCGACGTGGGTGTAGATGAAGGGCTCCTTGACTCCGTAATGCAGCGCCTCTTTCTGCGTCTCCGGCAGTTCGTTACAGAGGTACGGGACCATGCCGTTGTAGCAGGCCAACACGCAGGCCTTTCCTTTGGCGCTCTGTAACTTTCCCTCCCGCACATAGGCGACTTCCACTTCTTTCGCCGCATCGGGCGGGCCAAGGTGACGTACCCGCGAGGCCGTCGCGTTAAGGCGAATACGAATGGGGGACGAAGGCTGATCCAGCTTGCCGTAATCGGCGCGGGCCGTGACTAAGTCTTCCATCGTGTGTCCTGGAATGCATCCGGGGACCAGTGACCGGACCAACAGCCGCGCGACCGAGGCGTTGCCATCGGGAAAATGAAAAATGTAAGGCTCGCCTTCGTCTTCTGCAGTCTCTCCCAGGTCCATGCTGTGGAAGCCCGCGTACTGGTATGCCCCGTAGTCGTCGGGGTTTCTGTAGCAGGCGAGGGCTGAGATGGCTTCGATTCCCACGGCGAACAGATCGTGGGTATAAGTACGGAAGAACGGCAGAACGGCAGGATCGGCATGGCAAATATCGGTCAAGAAACCGGCGTAGCTGATCTTGGCTAGACGCGCCTGCTTTTCCTGGCGCGATAAGCCCAGCAAGTAATCCTTTTTCTCGGTATAAAGCCGCACAATCTCGTGCCGTACCTTTTCCGGCAGCGGAGCCTTGTCGAGAAACTCGGGCCATGGGAGCGAGCCCATGCCCGGCACCACGCGGTCTTCGCCGAAAGTCTCCTTGTCGAAGAAGCATGCCGTCCCCAGGTGCGCGTAGAGCTTCTGATCGTAGGCCTTGTAGAACTTTTTCGTCTCGATCCCCAGGTCTTTGAGAACGGCCTTGGCGACCTCGCTGTACTCTGATGGACTCTCGATTGACTGGGTCCCGCCGTTGCTGAGAAGCAGGCGTTTGCCCACGCGAAACTCGTTGCGCCGGGCATGCCCGCCGAAATCATCGTGATTGTCGAGAACGAGAATGCGGGAATTAGGACCGGCCCCCTTGCGGTGAAAATAAGCCGCAGCCAGGCCGCTGATGCCACCGCCCACGACAATCAGATCGTAGGTCTCACCGGTGTCGGACGGGCTTCCGGCGGTGTCCCAGAAAGTTCCATCGCGCAGGGCGTGGGCAACGTCAAAGGCGCCCGGCTGACTGCCTCTCAAACCCGTGAGCGCGGGCGGGTAGAATCCCGCCGGAGAATGAATCGCGTCCTCGGCTGCTTCAGCGCCTGAAGGCAACCCTTTCAACTCTGCGCTGCCCAGGGCCCCGATCCCTACCGCGACCCCGTTCAGAAAATCGCGGCGGGTGATGCGGCGTCCCATTCCCAGTTCGCGGTCGCATTTCTCCTGATTCATGGTTTTGAGTATATCGATGTGTTCCGCTCCGCGGCACGCGCCACCACGACTCACGTAGGGGCGGGTGCCCTCCCGCCCAGCCGGGCAAGGCTCGGC
>JAIQFF010000303.1 GCA_020073395.1 Terriglobia bacterium | reverse complement strand
GCTTGGAGTTGCGGAGTGCCTGGTCTAACTAAGCTTAGCCCGCGCCACGTGTACCAAACCGGCGTGCAGTTGCTTTGGCCCAAAAACCAGCAATCCGAGGATATGCACGGATAGGATTCCGTTCGTACGCCCACGATTCACCCGTTGATCAGGCTTTGTCGTTGGCGGTGTTGGTCGCCGTTGTGCTGGCGGGCTTCTCTTCACCTTGAATAGCTGCCTTGAAGCCGCGGATGCCTTCTCCGATTCCTTTGCCGAGTTCCGGAAGCTTTTTCGGGCCGAACACGAGCAGAGCAATTCCGAAAATGACCAGCAGATGCATTGGCTGAAACAGTCCCTCAAACATACAGGCTCCTTGAATAAGAAAGCTTCTCTTCTTTCACGACTTGCCCCCAATTCTTCTTTGTCGATCCTTTTGTCGGGTTGTCAAGCTACTATCTAAAACTCCGTTAGCCCAGAAATATTCCCCAAAACACCGAGATGTCGCCAGATTTCCCCGTCCCCCCTTTGCCGTCTGACAATTGCTCAACTGTGCCTAAGATCACCCGAGCACGCAGCTACCCGAATGGCGCTATGTACCATGCATAATAGGTCCCCATACCGGTGAGCACGACAATAGACCAAAGCACCAGCTCTGCTCGCATCCACCGTTTCCAGTTCTTGAAGCGCAGGAACTGCGGAAGAACGTGCGTGCCTGCGACGATGACAATATAGAGGCCCAAAAGCTCGGCCATGACCCCTAAAAGCGCATGAATTGTAGCCGCCGCGAAATACCACTTATGCAAACCCTCAGGAAGCGCTGGCCTCACTTGCTGTTGGAACGAAGGCCACATCACCAACCCGATCATCCCCAGATTCGAAAGCAGCACCGTCGTCTGGCAAACCCCGTGAGCTGCGTAGCGTTTTCGTTTCGCGAGCAGAGATCCCGCGATTAACGCTACTCCCATAACGACCTGTACCACGAGATTGAGATCCGCCTCAAACGTGGCGCCCGTGCCGAGGAAACCCTTTATTGGAAAGAAGGCCAAGGATCACAACCTTTCAAGAGCAGGCGTCAACGTGGAGACCTGTATACCCGGCCACTGCCAACAACTGAAGCAGAGGTCGAATGCTGGAAAGCTCGGCCTCGTGCGCAGAAACTAGGCCCTGCTTTTTGGAGCCATCCAGACCTCAGTTCTGCGACTCTCGAGAAAGCTGCTTTAGGCCGTGCTGCCATTTAGACGGAGAGACATTTTTCCGAGGAGACCAACCTTGCGAGGCGGGACTATCTCGGGCCTAACTCGAACTCGCGGAGGCTCTTTGTGCTTGCTGAAGTACTCGCTTAGCAGTTCGCGAAGCTGCAACCGAGCTCGCCATAGCCGCGCCTTCACTGCGGCGGGGCTTAAGTCCAAGACCTCTGCCGTCTGATCTATTGAGAGCCCTTCAATGTCCCGTAGCACAAAGACCGTTCGCAAGGCTGGGCGCAGACCTTCCAATGCCTTGATTAGGATGTCTCGCAATTCAGACGCCCGGTAGAGTTCCTCAGGATTGGGCGCCCAATCTGCGACCTCGCGTGGAAGCATGTCTCCCTCTGCTAGAAAATCTTCATCGAGAGACACCTCTTTGGTTGTGCGCCGCTTTCGCAGCTTCATGAGCGCTTGATTCACGGTGATGCGAATCAGCCACGTCGAGAATTGCGAATGTTCCCGGAAGTCGCCCACATGTTGGAAAGCCTTCAAGAAGGCCTCCTGGACCGCGTCTTGGGAGTCTTCGTGATTGTGCGTGATGTGTTCAGCAATTCGCAGGAGTTTGCGATCGTAACGGTCCACGAGTTCCTCGAAGGCAGATACATCTCCAGCCTGAGTGGCATGGACGAGATCCAGATCATCCCTAACGGCCCTCCTAACGACTTGTGGCAAGTTCGCATTCATATCGTTCAAGGCTCGCTTTGAAGAAAACGGTTCGTGAAAACACTTCATCCTGACACACTCACTACTGCTTTCGTTGCATGCCATCTAGAGTTAGCGCGGCTTCACTGCACAACGACCTTCCCTGTCATCTTCGGGTGGACCGAACAAAAATAGGGGTATGTCCCCGCCTTGGTAAATGTGTACGAGAACTTCTCGTCCGTATCCCGCACCTTGGACTTGAACACACCGTCCGTGCTAACCACGGTGTGGGGAATATCATCACGGTTGGTCCAGACGACCGTAGTTCCTACAAAGACCGTCAGCGTCTGCGGCCCAAAGCTGAAATTGTCAATTTTAACGTCTGCGCTTGCCCCTGACGGCTGGTCATTCGCTGCAACACTCGGTGTTCCCAGCAGCATCATCGCAATCATGACCGTTGTTGCCAAACCTACAATCCATATTTTCTTCGTTGTCATTGTTCTTTTTCCTTTTCTAGTTTTGTCTTCCTGCTTGATCTTCTTTTGTTTGGATCGGATCTTTACCGGTTTACCCAAACAGTGAGTCAACGACTGCCAAGCCACGTCCACTCCCTGAAGCAGAAGAGCCCGAGTACCCGAGCGGCGAGTCAACGATGGCTAGGCTGCCACCGCTGACCAGATAGTTCACGTCGGTATTACCCAACACCCGCTGCAATTGGTCAGCAGGCACCTTCATTGGTCCGGCTGAAGGAGCTGTTCCTGGCGCAGGCTGGGGGAAAGCGGTTGACATCGCGGTGTGGAACGAAACCTTACCCTCAATCTTCTGCATAATCTGGTGAATGTGGCCATTCAACACCGTCACGGAACCGAACCGCTTGACGTAAGACAAGGCTTGTTCGCTGTCGTCGGTTCCCCAGCCCCAATCGGGATAGATGGTCCACAGCGGAATGTGTGCAAAGAGCACGATCGGAGTACTGGCAGAGCGGCCCTTTAGATCGCCCTCCAGCCACTCCAGCTGTTCGTGACCGAGCGATCCCATGCCTCCGGCTTTCAAATTGGCGACATTTACGAGGCCAACAAAATGGACGCCCTTGTGATCGAAGCTGTACCACCCGGACCCT
>JAIQFF010000137.1 GCA_020073395.1 Terriglobia bacterium | reverse complement strand
TGTTGTTTGCAGTCAATGCCATCTTGCAGTTAGATAATGTATCACCGCACGCCTGAGCTGAACCTTAACCGCTTCAAAAGGTTAGATGCACGATATCTGGCAAGGAACCGGGTTTGGTGGCGCCGGCGTCCCGCCGGCCCGATGGGCGGGCGGGATGCCCGCCGGACAGCCGGCGGGGACGCCGACGCTACATTCCTCTGGTTACAATAGCGATATGCCGAAGCCGCGTTACACCGAGGCCCACGCCGCGGCCGGTCTCGATCACAAGTTCCCCGCGATCGAAACCTGGCCCAATCAGTTTCCTGGTTACGAGATCGTGGTGGACGACCCGGAATTTACCTCCGTTTGCCCCAAGACCAGTCTGCCCGACTTCGGCACTGTCACCATCCGCTATATGCCCGACAAACGCTGCCTGGAATTGAAGTCTCTGAAGGAATATTTGCAGTCTTACCGCAATTTAGGGATTTTCCAGGAGAACATCGTGAATCGCGTGCTGGAAGATGTGGTGCGCTGGGCCAAGCCGGTGTGGGCTGAGGTGAAGGGAGATTTCCGCCCGCGCGGCGGAATCTCGACGGTAGTGGTTGCCCAATGGCCGCGACCGAAAGGGAAGAAGCGCCAGTGACAGTCTCACCGTACGCTGTCATCCTGAGCGCAGCCTGCACTTCGCAATGCGAAGTGCAGGCGGAGTCGAAGGATCCCTATCACCGGATCAATGCGGGATGCATAGCTTTTTTGCGTCCGCTGGAAAGTGTCTGTGAAGCCTTCCGGATAAGGTAGGGGTCCTTCGACTGCGCAGACCGATTCGTTCCGAATCGGTCTGCTTCGCTCAGGATGACAGGCTGTGGATGCACGTGCGTGTTATATTCCTTCCCCAAGTGACCCAACGCAAACTCTATCCCTGGACCGCGCTGGTCCTGCTGACCACGCTGAACTTTCTCAACTACATCGACCGCTCTGTCCTGTTTGCGGTGCAGCCGATGGTGCAGAAAGAATTCCACATCAGCAATACCCAGGTGGGAGCTCTCACCACGGTTTTCCTCATCTGCTACATGATCGCCGCGCCCTTCGTCGGCCCACTGGCCGATCGTTACTCGCGCAAGCTGATCATCGTGGTGGGCGCCATCTTCTGGAGCGGGCTCACCCTGCTGACCGCCGTCACCCACACCTACAGTGAATTGCTCCTGCGCCACACCCTGGTGGGAATCGGCGAGGCCACCTTCGTGACCATCGCTCCTACTTTTGTGGCCGATCTTTTTTCCGAGGAGAGACGCGGCCGTATTTTGGGTATCTTCTACCTGGCAATCCCGGTCGGCACCGCGGCGGGGTACCTGCTGGGGGGCAAGCTTGGCCCTGTCCACGGCTGGCGCTTTCCCTTCTATGTAGCCGCAGCCCCGGGTTTTCTGGTTGCGCTCGCCTTCCTGTTCGTACCCGAGCCGGAGCGCGGCCGTAGCGATCTGCTCGAGGAAACCCGGGAGCGAGGGACCATCGCGGGGCTGGCCCGAAACCCTGCGTTCTGGACCGCTACCCTGGGCATGGCCATGATGACGTTCGCGCTGGGTGGGTTGCAGGTGTGGATGCCAACTTTCCTTTCCCAGTCGCGGGGCTATTCCTTGAAATCGGCCAACGAAACCTTTGGCGCCATCATTGTGATTGATGGAATCGTCGCATCGCTGGCCGGAGGCTGGCTCGGAGACCGCCTGCTCCGCCGCTATCGGAGCGCCTACTACTCAGTGTCCGCGGTCAGCATGGCCCTGGGAGTGCCGGTAATGATTGTGGCCCTGTTTACTAAAGGGCCGGCGATGCTGCCAGGAATCGCCATCGCGGCATTTCTGCTGCTGTTCAACACGGCCCCTCTAAATGCGGCCCTGATTAATTCGGTCGGCGCTCACATCCGCGCCACCGCCATCTCGGTAAACATTTTTATCATCCACGCCCTGGGCGATGTCCCGTCTCCTGTGCTCATGGGCTATGTCGCCGACAAGCGTTCGCTGCAGACTGCATTCATTGGTCCGGTGGTCGCGATGGTCCTCTCTTCTGCATTACTTTTCTACGGCATGCGATTCGCGCCGGCTGCGGGCACCGACAAAGAAAAACAACCCGGTGCACCGGAAATGTCTGCAGGATGAATTATTTCCACTGGATTACAGGATGCGCCCTGGGCCTGGCCTGGCTCTGGCGTTTGGCCGATGCGGCTCGGGGTGTGCCCAAGATCGCCGACGTCTCCGATGCGGAGTGGGATCGTAAGCCGCCGGGCAATCCGCGCGTCAGCATTGTTGTTCCCGCATGCAATGAAGCCGCTGACATTGAGGCCACACTTACTCGTCTCCTCGCACTCGAATATGACAACTACGAAGTCATTGCCGTAAATGATCGCTCTACCGATCATACTGGCGAGATCATGGAGACGATTGCCGCCGCCGCGCCGCCGGGCCGGCTCAGAGTCATTCACATCGGCGAACTGCCGGCTGGCTGGATGGGCAAACCGCACGCTATGTGGAGCGCGAGCAACCAGGCCAGCGGAGACTGGTTGCTGTTCACCGATGCCGACGTCCTCTTCAGGCCCGATGCTCTCCGCCGTGCCCTGGCCTGTGCGGAATTCGAACGCGCGGATCATCTCGTACTTTTTCCCCGCATGATCATGAAGCACCCGGGCGAGAGGATGATGATCGCTTTTTTCCAGACGCTGTTCGTCTTTGGCCACCGTCCCTGGAAAGTAGCCGATCCAAAAACCAAAGACCATATCGGCGTTGGCGCATTCAACATGATTCGCCGAACCGTGTACGAAGCATTGGGCACATACCAGGCACTGCGCTTCGATGTGCTCGATGATATGAAGCTAGGCAAAGTTGTTAAAAACGCCGGCTACGCGCAACGCAGCGTTTTTGGTGCCGACCTGATTTCAATCCGCTGGGCGAAAGGCGCGTGGGGCGTGGTGGACAATCTAACCAAGAATTTCTTCGCCGTGATGTTATTCCGGTGGCCGCTTGCGCTGGCCGGATGTTTCGCCCTGGCTTTCGTGAACTTCATTCCCTTCGCCGGAATCTGGCTCGCCCATGGTTGGGCGCGCTTGGGTTACGGGGTCGCCTTGTTCTCGATGTTTTCGATCTACGTTGGTATGTCGCAGAAGTCGGATATTCCGCCGTACTACTTCGTGCTGCACCCCGTCAGCACAGTGCTATTCGTTTACACGATGCTGCGTTCGACATTCGTGACCCTGGGACGCGGTGGAGTACTGTGGCGAGGGACGTTTTATCCGTTGGAGGAGTTGAGGAAGGGCATGGTGTAGTTACTCACCAGGCCCACCCTATTGCGGCTCCGAGGACCCGTCCCGCTTTGGCGCAGGCGGTGCGATGGACTGAGCTTCTGTCTGCGCTTCGGCGCCATCCACCTCTTTTCCCGGTGGGGCACTGTTGGTTGTGACGTTCTCCTGGGCCACTGGGGCAAGCTGGGCCCCTTGTGTCCAGACTCTCTTCAATGCGCGCCCCATGCGGGTGGGTGCTGCAGCCAGGCGAGAGCTGAGAGGGCCCCAGATGGCGGAATCGGTGGTATCGGAAATCTGCGGTTGGGGGTTGTCATTTGCCTGGGGCTTGGCGAAGCGGTCACGCGCTTCTTCCGGCTTCAAATCGACTTCTGCGGCAGCGCTCAAATGCTCACCGACAACTCCAGCTATGAGCTCCAGATCCATCACCTGACCGGTTGAAAAGGGCCGCATTTCTTTGTAAAAAAACTCCATCGCCCCAACGACTTCCCGATGGTGAAATATCGGAACGATAATTAAGGATCCAACCCCCTCCAGCTGGCACATGGCGCCCAAGATAGGATGTCTTTGGGCATCCCGTAACTGCAACGCTCCGCCCGTCCTGACGCAGAATTGAAAGAAGTTCGCGTGTAGATCAAGTCCCGCCATGGTCGCGCCGATGCCAGTTCGAACTGGGTACACGACCGTATTCTGCTTCAGCAATCCGACCACGGTCCCGCAACACCGTGTGATTTCATGGACTCGGTTGGCCATCATCTCTATCGCCGCCTTGAGATCAAGATCCCGGCCTCTGATCAGGTCTCGCATTTCTGCAACAGCCGAAAGGGCCTCTCCGGTGTTATCAAAGACGCGGCCTCCAGAGCCCTCTCTCTCGGCGTACCGGCCGCTTACAAAGCGAGCGGCAGAGTCAGGCCTGGCCATGGGAAGGTCCTGCTTGAACGTTTCGTTGGCAGCGGAGTTTGCCCGTTCCGAACCTGCGGTCGCGACTCTCCCCTCATCCACCGGCCGGTTCGCATCTACGGGCGGAGCCGATGGGATGTGAATAGTGGACGCGGTCGCGGGTGGTTTTTTTTCGGATTTTCCCACCGGACACGGCCGGAGCGACAGCATTCGCGGCGGGCCCTGGTGCAACCGGACGTCTACGCCCGAGGAACGAAGAATGTGCCGGTGGGATTCCAGGTGGGCGTACAGGGTGCGCGCCGATTGGGCCCACGCGCCTTTTCCCGCATCGGGTCTGCTTTGCACTGCGGCCAGCAATTCAGCCGCAGTTCCAGACCAGACACCTTTCCGTAGAGCGAACCACTCCGCCAGCTCCCGGTCAAAGGAATCATCGAATTCGGGCAACAATACTGTGCTCAGCTGGCCTCCATCCCCATCCGGCTTCGCGGCCGGAATTTCAGCTCTTATCGCAAAATTGGGGGTCACTCACGCAGCGATTGGGTCACGCTTCGCGAGCAACTTGAGAAAAGACAGGCGCTTATTCAACTAGAATGCTGGGACGTTCTCCAACTAGTTTTCTTTATGGCCAATGCTTGCCCCGTGACCCCGACTCGTCGGCGGTTGGAGAAATCGAAGCCAGAGTAGGAGGCTTCTTAGGAACGTCCACCTCGCTTTTTAGCGCCGATCGCAATTCCTCGAGCAGCTCCTTCGGCAGTTCGTGGACATTCTTTACCAGCCGCTTGGCGGCAAGTATGTTGGCAAAGCATTCCCTCACTTCTTCATCGGCGATGGAAGCAAGATCCTCCTTGACTTCCAGGACTTCAACCAGGGTCAGGAATCCGCCGCCATGTTCTATGCCTTCAGCCACTCGGGCCAGCGTCTTGGCCATGGGATCGAAATTTGTCCACCCCTTGATTTGGAAGCTGAAATACTTTTCGCGATGTTCGTCTGTCGGGTTCTTAGGTGGCGCGCTTGCCTCGGGCATGAAAAGTACTCTCCTTTAGAAGTCTTTGTCCGTTGGAGCCCCATCGCAGAAAGCAAAAGGCACTGAAATGAATGCGTGGGGAAAAGCCTAACTTGGCGGGGGAGAGTCTAAGTGCAGCAGTTTTGATGCCAACCCAGTTAACCGTAGGGAACCCTTAGATTTAGGCAGTTACAGCCAGGCAGGCAGCACACTCACGCAAGATCTTGCATCATCAGCGCAACCCGTCCGCGAGTGTCTGCCGGGGTGAAGGAACCAGGGTCCTTGAAAAGACAGCTCGTAAGGGTCGGCGACTCACTCCGAATCGCCCGAACGTTCACCGGCAACTTTGACTCCTGACCCTTCGCCGAGGCGGGCCCTTGCGGCCTCGGAAGGGCGAGGATCGTTCTATCCATTAAGGAGTTAGGCAAGGGCATGGTGTAGCGAGAAGGATGTAGAATCACCTCGCCTTCCGGGGGGTTGAACTCGATGAAACCTGCCACGATGCTTCTCTTGTGCCAGTTCCGGTCCGCGACAACGGGACTTGGCAATGTATCGCAGAACATTCAGCGTAACCGTTAAGGAGTAATCCCCTGTCCATCACTGGCCTCACTGTCGAAGTTTGTGTCGACTCTCTGGACTCCGCAATCGCCGCCGAGCGTGGTGGAGCGAAGAGAGTGGAATTGAGCGGAAGTCTGGTGGAAGGCGGAGTGACTCCGAGCGCAGGCCTGATCGCCACAGCTCGGCAGAAAATCTCGGTCGGTCTCCAGATAATGGTACGTCCGCGAGCGGGCGATTTCTATTACAGCGCCGATGAGTTCGATGTGATGCGACGCGATGTGCTCATGGCCAAACAGCTAGGGGCTGATGGCGTCGTATTCGGAATTCTGGACGCGGATGCGAATATCGACATTCAGAGGACGCGCGCACTGGTCGATCTGGCGAGGCCCATTGAGGTGACCTATCATCGGGCCTTCGATATGACCGCCGATCTTTTCCGGTCGCTGCAGCAGGTGATGGAAACTGGGGCGGACCGGATCCTGACGTCTGGCGGTACACAAACGGCCGTCGAAGGGGCTGAAATACTGCGCCAGCTGGTTCAGCAGGCTGGCAAACGTCCAGTCATCATGGCGTGTGGCGGAATCACCGATCAGAACGTCCAGGCTGTCATAAGGAAAACTGCTGTACGGGAGATCCACGTTGGTCTGAGGACCCCTGCCGCCAGCCCGATGCGCTACAGGAAAGAAAACATTTCGATGGGAACTCTTGAGGGTAACGAATACCAGCGATTCATCGTGCTGGAAGACAAAGTTGCGCAGCTGATACGAGCGGCCTCGGCACCCGACGCGTAGGCTGGAAGCTACCGCGTAGCGCTGGGTACGGCGGGCCGTCTGGTGGGCGTCTCGCCCTCCGCTCGGGAGTATTCAACCGTCCAGAGCCTGGCGTGCCGCCGGCGCTACCTATTGTTCCGGGTCCTCCGGCGCCTGGGTGACTATTTCAGGTGGTTGCCGCTTGGAGGTTTTTCGTTTTGACTTGGGGTGGCTGAACGTTCCCGCGCTGTAGCGGCCCTTCTTTTCCACGTCATAGTTTTTCGGCAGAGGAGGAATTCGGGCGCCGGCGCCGCTCAACTGCCGGTATTCCTCGAGGATGATCTCTGCGCGCCCGTCGTACTCCTTGACCTTTCCGTGGATCTCAATCATCCGGCCCTGCAGTTGCCGCACATCGCCCACGCTTTTCAGATCGCTGGGAAAGATCACGACGGTGAAAGGACAAAGTCGAAAATCGTCGCAGAAGTCCAGAAAATGAACTCCACGGGAGCCTTGCTTCACCCGTATGACGGTGCCGGTGATGCACTTGATCTCACCCACATGTTTCCTTGCTTCGGCAACGGGAAGACAATCGGACCAGGCCAGGCTGGTCAGCAGCACGGTAGCGACCAGAAGCGGGTATGGGTTGGCAGGCGGCATTCTGGGCACAACTCTCCGTGAGAAGCGGCGCGTCCCTCGGCGGAAGAAGCCGCACCTGTAAAAAGACCTTGGATGCAGGCTAAAAGCGCTGCTCGACCCTCGAACGAATTGTATGGCGGAGGAGGGTCGGGCAGGCGTTCGCAGGCAAAAGAAACAGGCAGATTTCCCGAAATAGAAACAGCCGGGGCCGGACTGAAACCGGCCCTCGCCAGAAATAATAGTAGGGAACTTAACTGAACGACTTGACTGCGCTGGCTTCGTCGTCTTTCACGTCGAAGACGGTGTACAGCTTGGTAATCTGCAGCAGGTCGTGAACCTTCTTGGTCAGGTTGAGCAGCTTGAGCTCGCCACCCTGGTTGCGCACGGTGGTGAAAGCGCTCACCAGCTCGCCGATGCCCGAGCTGTCGATGTAGTTCACATCTCCGAGATTGAGCAGGATCTTCTTCTGCCCCTTGGAAAGCAGTTCGCGTACCACATCCTTCAGTATCACGCTGCCTTCGCCGAGAGTGATGCGGCCGCTGCAATCCACGATGGTGACGCCGTTGATCTGGCGCGTACTGGTCTTCATGCTCACTGGGAAGCCTCCTTAACGCCCTCGGATGGACCGTGGACGTGCTTGACAAGTTTAATTTCGGTGCCCGTTTGGGAGGGGCTGATGTGCACCTCGTCCATGAACGAGCGTATAAGAAAAATGCCCCGGCCCGACGTCTTCAAGAGATTTTCCGGCGCCAGGGGGTCTGGGATCTTCTCCAGGTCCAGGCCTTTGCCCTGGTCCCGGATGGTGATCACCAGGTTGCCGCCCGTCTGCTCAAAGTCCAGACTGACCTTCTTGCCGGGATCGTAAGCATTGCCATGGAGCACGGCGTTGACGGCGGCTTCCCGCACCGCCATGGCGATCCTCATGACCTCGTCATCGTCGAAGCCCAATTCGGAAGCAATCCGGTTGGCTGCCTGCTCGGCGCTGTCGACGGTCTCCAGCGTCGAATCCAACGTGTAGGAGACCCGCTGTTCGGTCATGGCAAAGATTTTTTGAGTACGGCTTCGTGGATCCGGAATCTTCGCTGCCCCGTCCGGCCTACGGCGATTGCATAGCCAAGGCCGGGAAACAGGCAGTTGCAGCGAATGCGGTAGTTTGCCCTTATGCCCCGGAAATGTCAACGCGGAGCTCGATTTGGGGCTGGGCAGCCTCCTGATGGGCGTCCTGATTCAGCAAAGGAACCCGAAAGCTAGCTGTGGATTCTTACCTGTCAGTTGAGTATTCTCGAAATGTATGTTGACCTTTGCGCTTACCGAGTTGCTGGGCACTCCGGTGTTTGACACCGCCGGAAGCCGATGCGGCAAGGTGCGTGAAGTGGCCCTGGTCCCCCAGGAGGACCGGGCCCGGGTAGCGATACTGATCGTAAGAACAAGTGCCGGCGACCGCATGCTGCCATTTGGTTCCGTCACTTCGATCAACGGGGGCATCCGCACCGACGCGCCCGCCGCCGACTGGGCCAATGGCGATGGTGCGGAAGGCATGCTGCTCCTGGGACGCGATCTTCTGGATCAACAGGTCATCGACGTCTTTGGCAGGAAAGTCGTCCGGGTGAACGATCTGGACCTGTTGCAGGAATCCGTCGGAAACCGTCCCGTGCTGAAAGTGGGATCGGTTGACGTTGGGCCTCGCGGTGCGATCCGGCGATTGCTGAAGGGCGTGGTTCCGCTGGTTGCGTTGCGAGCCCTGCTGCGGCAAATCCCTCCCCGCAGCATTCCGTGGGATTTCGTTGATCTCATCGAAACCGATCCGGCTCGCCGGGTGAAGCTCAAGATTTCCCACGAGCGCCTGGCCAGACTGCACCCCGCCGACATCGCCGATATCGTTGAAGAGCTGGCTCCCGACGAGCGCGAAGCGGTGTTTGAGACCCTCAACGAGGAAGTGGCGGCCGGGGCTCTCGAGGAAGTCGAACCCAAAGTTCAGAAAGCGATCGTCGAGTCCCTGGATTCTGAGCGTGCGGCAGAGATTGTGGAGGAGATGGAACCCGATGCGGCCGCCGATCTTCTGGAAAATCTGCCCGAAGAACGCACCTCGGAAATCCTGTTGGAGATGGAACCCCAGGAACGCAGGGAGATGGTAGAACTCCTGGAGTTCAAGGAGAACACCGCCGCCGGGCGAATGAATACCGAGTACCTGGCGGTCAACGTGAGCGCCACGGTGCACGATGCCATAGAGGCCTTGCGCCACTTCGAGGGCGGGGTCGAAACCGTGAGTACAATCTATCTGGTAGATTCCCACGGCACCCTCGCGGGGGCTGTACCTCTGGCCAAAGTGGTGTTGGCCACTCCCGAGACTCCCATGCTTTCCCTGACTCAGGAACCTCTGATCTCCACCCGAGCCGGCGCCAAAGAGAAAGACGTTGCGGAACTCTTCGACAAGTACAATCTTCTGACCCTGGCGGTCGTGGACGACAACAAGAAATTGACCGGAGTCATCACCTCCGACGACATTATCAGCTTGCTACGAGCCAACCTGTAGGACGGTTGTGTGGGTCGGACACTCTTGTCTGACGCTTTTGACTTTGATTTTTGGGGATGAGTCCTTTTGACCTTGTACCGTAAGACCAACGTCAAACCCAAATGCGTCGGACAAGAGTGTCCGACCCACACGATTTGATCTATCCAGATTTCCTTCCTGCATTTATGCTGATCGGTCACTGCAACGAAATGTGTGCGCCGCATGACCTTTCTGAAACGCTGGAAAATCCGGCTGCTGATCTTCTTTGCCGTGGTCGGTCCCGGTTTTATTACCGCGAACGTGGACAACGATGCCGGCGGCATCTGGACCTATTCCGCGGCCGGGGCCCAGTTCGGACACATGCTGCTCTGGACCATGATCCCCATCACAGTGGCGCTGATCGTGGTGCAGGAAATCGCCGCCCGCATGGGTGCGGTCACCGGCAAGGGTCTGAGCGATCTTATTCGCGAGGAATTCGGACTTCGCATCACTTTTTTTATGATGATCGGCCTGGTCATCGTCAACTTCGGTAACGTGGTCACGGAATTTGCCGGAATCGCCGGTAGTCTGGAACTGTTCGGCCTCAACAAGTACTACACCGTCCCCGTCTGCGCCGTCATTGTTTGGTTGATCGTGGTCAAGGGCCAGTACAAAACAGTGGAGAAAGTATTTCTTGCCGCATCGTTCTTCTATCTCACGTATATCGTTGCCGGATTTCTGGCCAAGCCCGCCTGGCTGGAGGCGCTCGAAGCCACCATCGTCCCGCCCCACAAGGAAATGTTCCTTCGCCCGGATTATCTGTACATGGTGATCGGAGTCGTAGGCACCACCATCGCGCCCTGGATGCAGTTCTACCTGCAAGCTTCGATCGTGGAGAAAGGCGTGACCCGGCGGCAGTACAAAGCTTCACGGCTCGACGTGGTCACTGGCTGCGTCTTCACCGACATTGTGGCCTGGTTCATCATCGTGGCCTGCGCGTCCACGCTTTATGTGCACGGCTATCACAACATCAGCGACGCGAAGGATGCAGCCCAGGCGCTGCATCCCCTAGCCGGAGACTATGCGTACATCCTTTTCGCCATGGGGTTGTTCAACGCCTCGCTGTTCGCCGCCTCCATTCTGCCGCTTTCCACCGCCTACGCGGTTTGTGAGGGCCTGGGTTTTGAATCGGGGGTAGGAAAGCGATTCAGTGAAGCTCCGGCGTTCTACTGGCTTTACACCATCCTGATCGTGGCGGGGGCGGGCGTAATCCTGCTGCCCAATATTCCCCTGGTAAAGATCTCCATCCTGTCCCAGGTGGTAAACGGCATCGTGCTGCCCTTTGTGCTCGTCTTCATGCTGCTGCTGGTGAACAAGAAGGACTTGATGGGAGAGTATGTCAGCTCGCGCCTCTACAATGTGGTGGCCTGGGCCACGACAGTGATCATGGTGGGATTGACGCTGGCCTGGTTTTGGACGCTGCGGGGTGGCCCCGGCTAGGCGGAGGGTGGAGCAGGGCCTCGGCCCTGCAATCAAGGAGGCTTGAGTGGGCCGGGCTTCAGCCCCTGAAGTGTGCACTAATTTCTAAGGTGCGCTACGCAATCTTTCCTTCGGAGAGTTCTCTTACCAGTTGCAGATCGGCTTCCAGAAAATCGAACGAAGGCAGATCTGAGCGTGATGCCCAGCGCATGTCCTTGAAAATCCGGTTCTCGATTTCGCCTTTGTACTCGCGCACAGCGTAGAAGCGTAATTCCACCGCAGACCGGTTGTTGTACTCGTGGCGGAGGCACGCCACTTCGTTACCGATGATGGCATCAATGCCGAGTTCCTCGTTCAATTCACGGCGTAAGGCATCGCGCGGTTGTTCGCCTTCTTCGATCTTGCCTCCGGGGAACTCCCATTTCAGCGGCATGGTCTGGTGGCGGGTGCGCTGGCATACCAGAAGGAGGTCATCCTTGAAAATCAGCGCGGCCACCACTTGCTTCAGGGATAGCGAAGGACCCCGATGAGAAGGGCGTGCCGATTCTGATGCCCGACCGTCCCCGCTGGCGCGCGCCTGCTCTTTCCCACTCTTCATCCCGCGAACTTTTCCATCTGCTTGCCCACGAGGGAAGCGCAATACTCGACCAGGGTGCGATCTTCATCTCCGAATGCGGCCGGGAAGTGGCTGTCAATATCCAGTTCGCCGACCACCTTGCCGCGGACAAATACGGGCACGACAATTTCAGATTTGGTTTCCGTGGAACAAGCCAGGTAACGGCTGTCGAGGCTGACGTCGTCCACCACGATGGTCTTGCCCGTGGAAGCGGCCGCGCCGCAAATACCCTGGTTCAGGGGGATACGAGTGTGCGGAGTCATGGCTCCCTGAAAGGGCCCCAGCGCCAGCATACGCGGCTGCGAATCCAAGGTCTTTTCTTCCAGCATGTAGAAACCGACCCAGTTGTACTTCAGCATGCGATCGTGCAGCACCTTCACGGTTTCCCACATGAAGTCTTCCACCGACCCAGCAGCCTGGTTTATGCGGTCGATCTCTTTCCTGACTTCTGCGAATGCGGAACCAGGAGGCATAGCGTGTCCCCGGACCACTTAGCCGAGGCGCATGAGTCAAACTCGCGCCTCAGCGATACATCTTAGCCCTTCGGGTTGTGGAAAAGCATCGGGATGAATCGCCGACGCCAACGCTCGCAGGCCGTGCACCAGCGTTGGGGCGGGAGTATTCAGCAGCTCATCGCGGATGCAGTACACTCGGCCGGCGCGCACCGCAGGCATCTCCTGCCATCCCCGATCGCGGACAATCTTCTGCAGCGGGACGCGGTCCCCGGCTCCGCACCACGCCGCCACGACGATCTCCGGGGCGTTTGCCAGAACCGATTCCGCTGACGACTGTCCTCCAGGTTCGCCCACGAACTCGCCGCCCGCAACTTCGACCAGTTCTGCCACCCATTTCTGCGACGCAATCAACGGCTTGCCCCACTCTTCACAAAAGACGCGAGGCCGCTTCTTGCCCTTTACCTGTGCACCAAGGGTTTCTATCTCACGCTGCATGTTCGCAATCACAGTCTCTCCCCGCTCCCCCGCGCCCACGGCTCCGGCGATGGTGGCGATGTCGGCGTAAATGTCCGCCAGCGTTTTCGGCGCCAGGCCGAGAAAGCGAACACCCGCCTTCAGGATTTCCACCAATGCCTTCTCCTGGTAAGGAACAGCGGCGATCACCAGGTCGGGACGGGCGGCCAGGATCTGCTGGCCCTGCGCCGTCCACGAATCAGCGACGATACTTCGTCCGCCATTTCTTACCTCGGGACAAACATCGGCGCAATACCGGGTGCAAGCCACGACCCGGTCGAGGCGGCCGAGTGCAGCCAGGATGACGGTAGCGCTAGGCTGCAGGCAGACCACGCGCTGAGGAGTGTAGTCGGAAGCCACGGACTCTATCGTACAGTCTCAGTCGGGTCCCCTCTTCCGCTTTTGGAGGGCGGGTTTTTACACAATCATCAGCTACCCGCTACAATCTCGCGGAGGGTTTCAGTCCATCATGTTCATCCACATGTTTGCGTTTCGCTGGAAGGCAGAAGTCACGGAAGAGCAGAAACAACGCGTCATCGCCGAGATACGCAAACTGCAGGGCCAAATTCCGGGCCTGGTGGAGACCTTCGTCGGATTCAACACTTCACCGCGCGGACAGGGCTACGAACTGGGCGGCGTGATGAAATTTAGTGATGAGGCTGCCCTGCATGCTTACGGACCACATCCCGTCCATCAAAAACTGCTGAGCTGGCTGGTGCCCCTGATTGAGCCGATCGAGGTGGACTTCGAGTCCGGCACATAAGGCTTCCGATGTACTCACCCCAAGTCCTCGATCACTTCCAGCACCCCCGCAACCCCGGTGAAGTGATCCATCCCGACGCCTCTGCCCAGATCGAAAATCCCGCCTGCGGCGATGTCCTGAGACTCACTGTCCGAGTCGTCGCCGGGCGCATAGAAGACATTCGATTTCTCGCCCAGGGATGCGTTCCCGCCATGGCCTGTGCCTCGCTCCTGACCGAACTGGTGAAGGGAAGGACTGTGGTCGAAGCTCGGCAGTTACGCCGCGAAGAACTGATTCGCGTCATAGGCGGTCTGCCCAAGGCCTCGACCCACGCCAGCCATCTGGCGATGGACACGCTGGCCGCGGTCCTGAAGCAACTGGGAGCCGGGGACTAGGAACCAGAAACTGATTCTGGATGATAAACCGGCCATTTCCGCTCAGCGGCGATGGCCAGCAGTTCCGTGGTGGGATTAACAACAAATGGGTGCCGTGCGATTTCCAGCATGTCCGCATCCCAGATGGAATTTCCAAAGACGGCGTCCGGAGTGCGCGCAATTACCTCTCGAATGGCCAGCGGTTTGCCTTTGCCGCTGGGAATGCGGACGACCTGGTCAGTGACCTTGCCGGCTTCGGCCACGACCGATGCCGCCAGTATCCGGCCGGGCGGAATTCCGAAATGCTTCATTCCCGCCTGAATGACCCACTCGCTGGTCGAAGAGACCGCCCAGACCTCGCAGCCAATGTCGTGCAACTGGAAGACCAAGTCCCTCATCTCGGGAAAAAATCCGCCCACCATCTTTTCCTCGAAAAACTCTTCCGCCGCGCGCATCATATCGGATTCCAGGAGCCCGCGATTCATGGTCACCATTTCGGCGCACATATCGTCTTCGCTGACCTTGCCGGCCAGGTAGTCGGCGTAACGGGCCCAGGCCCAGCGCACGACGTCATCCGAAACCAGGCCACGCTGCAGTTCCCACTCAAAGAATCCGAACCCGGCATCGCCCGACCAGAGTGTCCCGTCACAATCGAACACGGCAAGCCGGGGCTTCAACTGTAAGACCGACTGCATGAAGTCGCCGATCTTGGAAGAAGAGTTCCGCTGCGCGTTCTCTTGATTCATGCTTAAGAGGGATTTATCTCGTGTGAGGATTTAACAGCGCTGCATAGTCCTCGGGCGTATTCACATTCATGGCGACATGGGGATC
>JAIQFF010000136.1 GCA_020073395.1 Terriglobia bacterium | reverse complement strand
GATCGGATGTTCATCCACCCACGGCGCGCTGCCGTAGAAGCGTGGCGGAAGTATGCAGATGGCAGATGGCAATGGCCAAGGCGTCCGCGGCGTCGGCCGGTTCCGGCACCTGATCGAGATTCAGTAGGCGGGTAACCATGTGTTGGACTTGCGGCTTCTCCGCCCTGCCATAGCCCACCACGGCGGACTTGATGGACAGAGGCGAATATTCGGCCACATCCAGTCCGGCGGAGGATGCGGCCAGCATGGCCACACCACGCACCTGCCCGAGCTTGAGGGCGGATTTTACGTTCACTGCATAAAACACGTCTTCGATGGCGACGTTGTCGGGCCGGTGTTCGTGGATGATCACACCGAGGCGATCAAAGATAATGGCCAGCCGCCGCGCCATGGGCTCGCGAGGCGAAAGCTTGATGGCACCGCAAGTCAGGCAGACCAGGCTGTCGTTGGGGCCGAGTTCGACCACGCCGAAGCCGGTGTACTCGGTGCCGCAATCGACGCCCAGGACGCGCATGAGAGGAAGTTTATCTCAGTTTCAGACGTTCACTGTTGCCAATCTTTGATGGAGGACGAGCGGCCTCGCCCGTCTCTTGTAGACGTTTGTGCGGGACGCGCGTCCTCCATCAACATTCCCCTTCAGCAGCATCTGGGGCGGTGGGCCTTGGCGACTTCGTGTTCCTGGCGGAAGGCGGCGTACGCGGCGCGGGAGGATACCAATTGCCTCTGCTTCAGGAAGCGGGCATAAGCCGACTCGTCGAAAATTTCGCGGAGGGTGGCGGCCAGAATAGGAGGGAGAGACTTGAGTTGAGTTATCCCTCGCCGAATTGTCGCCCGAAGTCCGCCGGACGCGAAAAGGGTCGAGCTGCGCTCGACTGGACAGCCGAGGGCGGCTGTCTCCACGTGGGTCAATTCTTTCATCCTTGCTCCTCAGCAAAGCGGGTGGTCACGAACGGCGACTCTCTTACCCGTGCCTGCTTGCGCCCGGACAGCACGCGCAACCATTCAACCGCTGACTCGATCAGGATCAGTCCAACCATCACGATCAGGGTGCAGGTCACCACTGCGTCGAGGCGATCGTTAAAGATCAACCGGTCATTGGCGGCGGGGGCGGAAGCCATTTGCGCCGCATGCGACAGAAAACCGATGCGGGGATTGGGGTCAAAAACCTTTTGCCAGGAAGCGGTGAAGGTAACGGCGACCAGCCAAACCAGCGGGCCCAGCGTCACTGCGGCATAACGCGCCTTACCCATTTTGATGATGATGGTGGTGGCCACGCACAGGGCCACTGTGGCCAGGAGCTGATTGGCGATGCCGAACAGCGGCCAGAGTGAGTTAATCCCGCCTAAAGGGTCTTTGACTCCCTGCCACAAAAAACATCCCCAGGCGGCCACGATCAGGGCGCTGGTGGCGAGAATGGACGGGTACCAACTGGTGCGGCCGAGCGGCTTCCACACGTGCCCCAGGGCGTCCTGCACCATGAAGCGGCCCACGCGCGTGCCGGCATCGAGGACGGTGAGAATGAACAGGGCTTCAAACATGATAGCGAAGTGGTACCAGATCGCCATCAGGGCCTGTCCGCCCAGGCTGTTGGAAAAAATATGCGCCATTCCCACGGCGAAGGCGGGAGCTCCGCCGGTGCGGTTGTAAAGCGTCTGCTCGCCTACGGATTGGGCCAACGCATGCATTTCCGGGGCGCTGATGGGGAATCCCCAGTTGCTGATGGTCACGGCCGCTGCTTCCGGCGCCTGGCCAACGATTCCCGCGGGACTGTTAATGGCGAAGTAGATTCCCGGCTGCAGGACGCAGGCGGCGATCGTCGCCATGATGGCGACCATAGACTCTGCCAGCATGGCGCCGTATCCCACCATGCGGGCCTGGGTCTCGCGGCGGATCAGCTTGGGCGTCGTGCCACTCGAGATCAGTGCATGAAAGCCGCTGATCGCGCCACACGCGATAGTGATGAACGCAAACGGAAAAACATTGCCGGCGAACACCGGTCCCGAGCCATCAATGAAACGCGTGAGCGGCGGCATGTGCAGGGTGGGACGGAGGGCAACGATTCCCAATGCCAGCAGCGAGATGGTCCCGAGCTTCACAAACGTGCTGAGGTAGTCGCGCGGCGCCAGCAGCAGCCATACTGGAAGCGCAGAAGCGGCAAAACCATAAATAATGATCAGGATTGCCAGGGCCGGACCTGAGAACGTAAACCAATTTGCCACTGACGGAGTCTGCGAGACCCACTGCCCGCCCCAGATGGCGAGCATCACCAGAACGAAACCCAGCGCGGAAGTCTCCAGCACTTTTCCAGGCCGCAGCGTGCGCAAATACACACCCATCAAAAGGGCGATGGGAATGGTCATGGCGATAGTAAATGTGCCCCACGGACTGGCTTTGAGGGCATTCACTACCACCAGAGCACAGACTGCGAGCAGGATCACGATGATGCTGATCACGGCGAGGTAGGCCACCAGTCCGCCCAGGCGTCCAATTTCCTCGCGTGCCATTTCGGTGAGCGACTTGCCATCGCGCCGTACCGAGAACAACAGGATCACGAAGTCCTGCACACAGCCACCAAAGACCGCGCCGGCGAGAATCCAAAGTGTTCCGGGGAGATATCCGAATTGTGCCGCCAGTACCGGACCGACCAGAGGCCCAGGCCCGGCAATGGCGGCGAAATGATGTCCGAAGACTACCCATTTGTTGGTGGGAACAAAGTCGCGGCCGTTTTCCAGGCGTTCGGCCGGGGTGGCGCGCAAGGCATCGAGGGTCAGAACTTTGGCCGCGATGAATTTGCTGTAGAAGCGATAACCCACGGCATAGGTGCAGACCGCCGCGACCACCAGCCACATGGCATTGATTTGCTCGCCGCGATGTAAGGCGACGGTCGCGAGAGCGAGTGCGCCCAGAAGGGCGACTGCCAGCCATATCAGAATGCTTAACATTTTCGGCATGCGATTTTGTTGTTGCCGGAGATATTGTGGCGAATCCTTCGCCGAGGCGCAATCGGCAAGAGAGGCTCAGCCAGAGTAGCGCCGGCGTCCCGCCAGCTGTCTCGAGCGCGTCTCTCCCTCGAAAGCGACGGGCGGGACGGCGGCGCCACTTTGTCCAGAGCATCGCTGACAGTCAGTTGCCTGATCGCAGTCGGGGGCGCTCATGACGGGACAAAAATGCACCATTTAGTGGTAATCTTTATGTTCCGTTGCAAGTGATTACAGCAGAAGTGTATCCGGCGCTTTCATCGGCTGAGCAGAGCCGCGGTGAAGCCGGAACACCACATTGCACGCGATGAGGAGCAGGCAATGAAAGTTGGCATACTCACCGGCGGGGGCGACTGCCCAGGGTTGAACGCGGTGATACGCGCCGTAGTGCGCAAAGGTTGTTTCCACTACGAAGACGAATTTGTGGGCTTTCTGGAGGGCTGGCGCGGACTGTTGGAAGACAAGAGCATGCCACTCGATTTGTCCAGCGTAGGTGGAATACTTCCGCGCGGCGGAACCATCCTGCGGACTTCGCGCACCAACCCGGCGAAGAAGGCGGATGGACTGGAAAGGTGTATCGCCACCCTGAAACGGCACAAGATCGAAGCCTTGATCGCCATCGGCGGCGATGACACGCTTTCTGTCGCCCAGCAACTGCACGAAAAAGGCGTTAGTGTGGTGGGCGTCCCCAAGACCATCGATAACGACCTCGCGGGTACCGACTTTACCTTCGGCTTCGACACTGCGGTGAACATTGCCACGGAAGCCATTGACCGGGTGCACACTACGGCCGAAGCCCACAATCGTGTGATGGTGGTGGAAGTGATGGGCAGGGATGCCGGCTGGATCGCCATGTACAGCGGGATCGCAGGCGGCGCCGATGTCATCCTGATTCCGGAAATACCTTTCGACGTGGACAAGGTCGCGGAAACCATCCGTTTACGGCACGCGCGCGGCCGCTACTTCAGCATCGTGGTGGTGGCGGAAGGCGCGAAATTCTCCACCGATGTCGATCCCAAACATGGAGCGCCCATCGTGGTTGACATGGGCAAGGATGAATTCGGGCATGCCCGGCTGGGCGGAATCGCTGCCATCCTGGCGCGAGAAATCGAACGGCGCACCAATTTCGAGACCCGTACCGTCGTCCTCGGACATGTACAGCGCGGCGGCTCTCCCAGCGCCTTCGACCGCATGCTGGCAACGCGCTACGGCCTGGGAGCGATCGACATGGTGCATCGCAATGAGTTTGGCTGCATGGCAGCCCTGCGCGGCAACAAGATTGTCTCCGTGCCCTTGGCCGACGCCATCGCCAAAAACCGCACGGTTGACCAGGAAACGATCGATGTGGCGTCCGGCATTCTCGACAAGCTGACCACGGACAAGATGGTAGTAGGGAAGTAAAGCGCGTCGGACGTCAGACCTCGGACGTCAGCAAAGCACCTGAAATACGGAGTCTGAAGTTTGCCGCCCGAGGTCTGAGGTCCGACGTCTGAGGTCCGCCCTCTCGATGAACATGGCCGGATTCTATGCCCGCCTCGCTCCGTCCCTGATCCAGATCATCGAGTTGACCCTGGTTATCGCCGGGTTGGCGATAATTTTTTTTGCCTCACGCAACGCGGGCGGCAGCAAGCGACGCCTCGCTGGCTTTGAGTATGTGGAAGACCGCTTTCGACGGCTGGCACGGCGCAAGATTCTGTCAGTCATTGTGGTCGGGCTGTTGGTGGTCACGCTTCGGGTTTCTCTGATTCCCGTCCTCGGAATTCCCTCGCCTCGCTGGAATGACGAATTCAGTTACCTGCTCGCGGCCGACACTTTCGCCCACGGGCGCGTGACCAATCCTCCACATCCCATGTGGGTGCACTTCGAGAGCTTCCATATCATCCAGCAACCGACATATATGTCCATGTACCCGCCCGCTCAGGGTCTGGTCCTGGCCGCCGGCGAGCGGCTTGGGCATCCGTGGATGGGGCAGCTGATTATCACCGCGCTTATGTGCTCGGCCGTCACCTGGATGCTCCAGGGATGGATGCCTCCGGCCTGGGCTTTCCTCGGCGGGATGTTGGCGGTGCTGCGCCTGGGCATTCTTACCTACTGGATGAATGGCTACTGGAGCGGTTCTGTGGTTGCTCTGGGCGGGGCGCTGGTGCTGGGAGCGCTGCCTCGGCTGAAAAAGAATCCTCGCGTGGCCGACGCCGTCATCATGGCGTTTGGTCTCGCCATCCTGGCCAACAGCCGGCCGTACGAAGGATTCGTATTCAGCCTGCCGATTGCGTCCGCATTGACGATCTGGATACTTGGTAAGTCACGTCCTTCATTTTCGGTTTCGTTCGGCCGCGTGGTGTTACCCATCGTTCTCGTTCTGGCCGCGACTGGAGCGGGCATGGGTTACTACTACTGGCGAGTCACGGGCAGTCCCTTCCGCATGACTTACCAGGTGAATCGTGGGACCTACGCGACGGCTCCATATTTCTTGTGGGAGTCGCCTCGGCCCGAACCTGTTTACCGGCACGCGGTGATGCGCGATTTCTATCGCTGGGAACTGGCGAAGTTCGAGGAATACGGCACGCTCGGCGGCGCCGCCTACCGCACGTGGGACAAGCTGGTAGGGTCGTGGAAGTTCTACCTCGGACCACTGTTCACAATCCCGCTTCTGGCCTTGCCGTGGATCTGGCGCGACAGGAAAATGAGCTTCCCTATTATCGCGAGCGGCTTTTTCCTGCTCGGCCTGGCCGTGGAAACATGGACGATGCCGCACTACGTAGCTCCGGCGACCGGCCTCATCTATCTTCTGCTGCTGCAGTGTATGCGCCATTTGCGGCTATGGCGCTGGCGCGGACAACAGATTGGGATTGCCCTGGTGCGAGCCGTTCCGGTGATCGCCTGTGCCATGGTCTTATTGCGGCTTGGAGCGGCCGCGGCCCACACTCAGATCGAGCCGGCATGGCCCCGAGGCAATTTGGACCGCGTGGCAATCACGCGCCAGCTGGAAGCCACTCCGGGACGTCATCTGGTGATCGTAAGCTATGGTCCGCACCATGATGTTGATTGGGAATGGGTGTACAACCCAGCGGACATCGACGCCGCAAAAGTAGTTTGGGCCCGCGATATGGGCGCCGGCGATAACCAGGAATTGCTCAGCTACTTTCACGACCGCCAGGTTTGGCGCTTGAACGGAGACGAGTCGCCCCCGAGGCTGCAGCCATGAACATTAACTCGTGGCTCACGGCCAGGCGCGTCCGCATTCATGGTCTGCTGCTGGCCGTCTGTCTCTGCACTGTTTACGCCGTGGACATGTCCGTGCCCGGGTTGCTGGATCGCAACGGCCTGGTTAAAGGAACGGATTTCCTGCATTTCTACACTCTGGGAAACCTCGCGTTGCGGGGCCGCGGAGATCTTCTCTACAACATGCGGGCACAGGCCCAACTGGCCCGCGAGTGGGTGGCGCAAGCGCCCAATAGTCTGTACGTCCCGCTTTACGGGCCGCAGATGTCTCTGTTCTTTGCGCCGTTCGCACGGTTGCCTTACGGTTGGGCACTGGCCGCGTGGCTGGCTGTGAACGCCCTGATCTACGCCTTCTGTTGCCACGCGGTGTGGAAGTGTTGTCCCAGTCTTCAGGCCGATCGCTGGACAGTTCTGATCCTGGCAGTTGCCTTCCCGGGATTCTTTCACCTGATGGCCTGGGGACAGACTTCTGGTCTCGCGCTGCTGTGCTTCACCCTGGCCTATCTCGCACTGCGACGCGATCGAACACTACTTGCAGGACTGGCTATTGGATCCGTCATCTTCAAGCCCCAGCTGGGGCTGGCTGCGGCAGCTGTGTTTGTGTTCGCGCGCGAGTGGAAGATTGTCGCTGGCGCTGTGGCGGCGGCTTCAATTCAACTGGCGGCGGCCTGGATGCACTACGGTACAGAGGTCATGCGTGCTTACTTCCGTGCGCTGATGCATCTTAGGGAAGTCTTGCCGCTGCTTGAACCGCGGCTCTACCAGACCCATTCGCTGCGTTCCTTCTGGTCTCTGCTGCTGCCATGGCCCCGCGTCGTGTTTGCCTTGTATGCGGTCAGTGCTCTGGGCATCCTCGTCCTGGCAATTCAGTGCTGGCGGCGGAAAGCACCGCTGTCAATTCGCTTTTCGGCGCTGTTGTTCGCCACTGTCCTGGTGTCGCCGCATTTGACCGTCTATGACCTGGTAATCCTGGCGCCGGCTTTCCTGCTGCTCGGTGATTGGGCGCTGGCGCATCGCGAACAGCACGTAGGTCTGCGCGTTCAGCAGCTCATGTACATCTGCTATCTGCTGTTCCTGATGGGACCGTTGGCGCGGATGACTCACTTGCAGCTCTCGGTTGCAGCGATGACAGCGTTGTTGTGGATCTGCTGGCACATCTCTTCTCTCAAATAGTCATCCTGAGCGGAGTCGAAGGACCCCTATAAGCTGCAGATCAGCGTGGGAATGCGTGGCTTGTGGGTGCGGAAAAGGAAAACCCTCGAACCGCAGGTTGTGAAACAGGTAGGGGTCCTTCGACTGTGCGACTGCTTCGCGTTGCGAAGCAGTCACTTCGCTCAGGATGACACGCCGAAGAGGAAGGTCAGCGCTTCCGGAAACCGTTTGGCCCACTCTTTTTCACTGTGGGAAGCACCCTCGTCAATTCTCACCAGCAAGCGGTCTTCTCTTAACCCGGCGCGCCGCAGAACGTGTTCCAGTTCGCGAACGTCTTCTACGACTTCCCGATCACGATCTTCATTCCCCGCTTCTCTGGTTCCCATTGCCATGAATATCCTGGCCGGCCACTGCCGGAAAGCGCGACCGGATTTCAGAAGCTGACGGTTGGAAATAGATAAGGACGGGCTCTCCAGCAGCAACCGGCCGAAAACTCCGGGCCGTTCCATCACAGCGTAGAGCGAAGCAATAGCCCCTAGCGACGATCCGCCCAGCCCCGTATTTTCCGGACCTCGCGCAACTCGGTACCGCTGATGCACAAAGGGCATTACTTCATTCAACACAAAATCGGGGTAACGCTTGCCCTGAGGCCGCATGATGGGCGGATGAAACGATCGGTAGGGCAGATACTCCCGGGGGCGCTCCTTCTGCGCGTTATCAATGCCCACGATGATCAGAGGAGGAATTCGACCTTCGCGAATCAGGCGATCAGCCGCTTCATCGGCCTGCCAGTCAACACCGATGTACGCGGTCGCTGGATCAAACAGATTCTGTCCGTCGTTGAGATAGAAAACAGGATAGTGCCGAGTCTGATTCTCAGGTGCGCCGTATCCCGGCGGCAGCCAGACGCGCAGCATCCGCGTGTTGCGGAAAATTCGGCTTTGCAGTTCATGCAGGCGCAACTCCCCCGCCAGGTCTGGAGCGTCTTCGCTGCCTGAGGTTGGGGGTAAGGTGGTTTCTTCCATGAGGGATCAGCCGGCTCGCCGGATGCTATGCAGCCATAGGGTTGACGAGAGCACGGCGATACTGAAAATCAAAGCCAGCGACGACAGGCATAAAATGCACCATGCCGCCAGGACGAAACCTTCAATATACGTAAGGTAGAGCGCAAAGGCCAACCCCGCCAGCGAAGCGATCGCCAACACTGCAGGGACCTCGGCCTTGCTGCGAGACGCGGTCGCCAGTATCAGGGTCGCGAGATATCCCACGACGCCGATCAGGGCCACGGGAACACCGCCCACCGTCGAATAGGTGCTGCGATTCACGATGTCGCAATTGAAGTCTTCTCCTATGTCACAGTACGAAGTCGCGGAGGTGCCATAGTGATGATAGAGCGACACCGATGAAACCAGCACGCCGCCCAACGCCAGCACAGCTATTGAGAGGAGAATGCGCCGGGTGAAACGCGGCGTAGCAGATACGGTCATGGCAGGCTGCATCCGGTCTTGGTAGCCAGCGTTTGCAGCGACAGCGTGCCTTCCTGGCGTTCTCCATCGGCAAATTGCCAAGTAGGGAAATGTTTTATCCCGGCATCTTTGCACCGCGGAGCTTCATCGCGCGAGCCGGGTACACCACACTCTAAATACGGCACATATTTGAAGGATGACTCGAACATCTCCTTCTGGTCAGCACAATGCGGACACCAGTAAGCGCCGTACATCTTCGCCTGCTTCTCGGCCAGACATTTCGCGAATGCATCGAGGCGGCTTCCCCGCTTGCGCAGTCCCAGGTAGATCACCGCGGCGAAAGCAGCGACGATCAGCACCCCGACGACAATCCTGCGCGCAGACGATGATGGCGGTTGTGCCGATTGGGCCGGACTCTTGCTGTCTTTCGCCATGGAATCTTTTTATACCACGACGTTTAAGGCAGCAGGCAGCACATCGAGGCTTTGGCAGCCCAAGGTGAGCACTTCCCCGTCGACCATGACGTCAACGGGAGCATCGAGTTGGAAATCAATACGCTTCGCCGGCCGCCGTTCCGCCAGCGGATGGTTGATGTGGGTGCCGTCGTAAAGCGTGGGCAAATTTCGAATGAGCCCCAGGCGCCCGATCGGTCCCCAGCGTACGTACTCAATCAACCCATCGCTCACTTCAGCTTTGGGAGCAATCATCATGGTGCCGCCGGTAAATTTACTGTTGCTGAAGGTGAGGAACAGGCACGGCCGGCGGTCAACTTTGGGTTCCCCATCCACCCGCAGAGGGAATGGACGCCGGCGAAAACGGGCCAGGCTGATAAAAATGGATGACTGGTAGCCGATCTCTCCCCAAGCGCTGAAACGTCGTGCGCGCAACGTGGCCACGTCGGCGGAAAATCCCATGCTCAAGAGATTGATGTAGTGCAGGACTCCGTCCTGGTGCGTCAGCCGGAGAACATCGCAAGCCAGGGAACGCCGGGCAAGCAGCGCTTCAATGGCAAACTCCACACCGCGGTCGCTGAAGTCACGCAAGAATGAATTGCCCGTTCCCAGTGGAAGAAATGCAAGCGTCGCGGGTCCCCCCGTTTCCGATGGAAAGAGACCGTTGACGACTTCGTATGAAGTTCCGTCTCCGCCGACAGCGATAAACTTCCGATAGCCCTGGGCGTAAGCGTCGCGAACCAGCGAAGTCGCCCGGCCCGGAGCGCTGGTTTCGACCACCTTCAGACTGATCCCGTCTGCGCGGAGGCGGTCGAGCGCAGGACCAACCATTTTGCGACAACGCCCTCCGCCCGCGGCGGGGTTAACCACCGCAAGGAAAGTGCCGGAATCGATCACGCTTGGTCACTCATAAGGTTTAGAGTTCGATTACAGCGGCGCGACTGAGGGTCTTGCGGATTTCTTCGGCAAGAACGACGCGCTTGATCTTCATGGCAGCAGTGCGTGGAAAGTCCTTCTCCCAGACCACAGATCCGCCCACCCGCTTGAAATCAGGCAAGCGGCGGTTGCGGTCAATGATCTCCTGCTTAAGAGCTTCGCCGAGTTCCTGCGCTTGCCCTTCCTGTCCCGGCTCTAAGCGGAGAACAAGAATTAGCATTTCGTGGCCCAGGGTCTTTGCCGGCCAGATGTAGTTGGCCGCGAAGATGCAGTACTCCTTCACCGGAAGCCCGTCGAAAACAGTTTCAATATCTTCCGGATAAATGTTTTTTCCGCCCTCGGTGACGATCATGTTCTTCTTGCGGCCGAAGAGTTGCAGATGTCCGGTGCTGTCAAAGCGGCCGAGGTCGCCGGTGAGCAGCCAGCCATCGACGATAGTCTCGGCGGTCAGTTCGGGGTCGTCGAGATAGTGCGACATCACGGTCTTGCCCGTGGCCGCCACTTCGCCAATGCCTTCCGCGTCCGGATTGAGCACTCGCAATTCCACGCCCGGCAGGGGCTTGCCCACGGTATCAGCACGGAACGGTTTCAGATCGTTAAGTGTGAGCACCGTGCCGGCCTCCGTCAGACCATATCCGTTAGCCACGGGGACGCCCAGATCGTAGAAAAACTGCAATGTGGACGGCTCCATGAATGCGCCACCGGTAAACATGGCACGCAATTCTCCACCAAAGGCTTTGTGCACCTGGCGCAGCAGCACCCGGCTCAGCCGAACATCGGGACGCCATCCGGTGAAGAATTTGTTGACCGCAATCGATCGCCCCAGGAGGAAGCGCTTGGGTTTGGACACCGCTTCCAGCTTGGCTCTCAGCCCGCGTTCCAGGTTCTTGAGCACCATGGGAACCAGGCTGACATAGGTGATCTTGTAGCGCACGAAGGCGTCGCGCACAAACTCAGGCCGCAGCGTGCGCAAATGCACAACGCACGCGCCACAGACGAACGGTCCGATAAAGCCGACCATGAAGTCGATGGCGTGATTGGTAGGCAGAATACTCAGGTAGCGTACTCCCGGCCAGAAGGGATACAACGCAATCAGTGCCTTACACTGCTCCAGATAATTTTCATGGGTGAGCACGCACCCCTTGGGGCGGCCGCCGGTGCCGGACGAATAAACGATGCAGGCCACGTCATGACGCTGGCGCGGTACAAACACAGGATCGCCCTTGCGGCGAAAGTCTTCCCAGCGGAAGGCTCCCGTGAGATCTGCTCCCGGCGGGGCTTCGGTGACCAGAACCGTGTGTACGCTGTATTCTCTGAACTCCGGCGATTGGACAATCGCTCGCCACAAGTAATATTCGACCACCAGGACCTTCGCTTTGCTATGCGCCAGCAATTGCAGATGCTCGGCCGCAGTCAGCTTGTAGTCAAGCGGCACCAGCACGCCACCGCCATGAAAGATGGCATAGGCTGAAATCAGCCACTTCGACTGGTTGCTCATGATGATCGCGGCCCGGTCGCCAGGACTGAACTCGGCGTCCTCGAGGGCGCGCGCCAACGGCAGCGCCATTTCCTTAAAGTCAGAATAAGTAAGGCGGGTTTTTTCCTTGTCGCGATCCGACTCGATCAGGCAGGTTTCATTCGGCCAACGGTCGAGCGCCTCGCGCAGTGCCGCGCCCAGGCTGTTGTATTTGTCGAGGTTGAGCATTAATACTTTATTTCACCGCTCGCAGCAAACGGGAACTGAGAACTGTAAGCTGGACAACCGTTCCTGTCTCTCCACTCCGCTTCCACTTTGAATGTTCGATTACCCGGCGAAGACTCCTGACTGGAGTGCCTTACAATCTCGCTTGTATCCTGCTGGCAAGCGTTCTGAAGTCAGATACTCCCTGCAATTCGTAGTCGGGGAGCTCGACGTTGAAATGATGCTCGAGCCGGGTAAGCAGATCCAGAGCTTGCAGGCTGTCAATCCCGAGGGTCTTGAAGAAATCGTCGTCGGCAGTGAGCTTCTCGCGCGGCACTTTGAACTGGGCCGCCGCCAGGTTGAGGATCTCTTCTAAAGTCTTCTTATCGTCCGCCATTGCTTTATCTCATTTTAGCCGAAAGACGTCACGGCAAGTATGGTTGGGCGTCTTTGCTCTCCACGAACTTTTTCAGTCCGGCTTCAACCGCGGGCTGGGTAAAGAGCTCACAGAAGATATCAATCTCCTGTTGCAGATCCTCGTATGGAATGGGCTTGATGAACTTCTTGGCCGCAATCGCGGTGCGGCGGTCGAACTTTCCCAGCTGAGCGGCTGTGCCACGGGCGGCATTCAACGACTCGCCTTCTCCCACCACCTGGCTTACGAGTCCAACCTGTTGAGCTTTGGTGGCATTGAAGCTGCGCCCTGTGAGTAACAGATCGCGCACCACGGCATTGCCCAAATCGCGCTTCAATCGCGGGATGCCGCCGAATCCTGGGATTAAACCGAGCCGCAATTCGGGAAAGCAGAAGCGTGCCATTTTGTCGGCGACGATCAGGTCGCAGACCAGGGCCAGCTCGAGACCGCCGCCGAAAGTTACGCCATTGAGTGCGGCGATGGTGGTGAGCGGTGAGCTGTCGATGGCATTCATCACCTTGTGGATGCGCTCCAGAAATTCCCGGACGCTGCGCGCTGCCCCTTGTTTTTCCATCCCTTGAGCACCCTGATAGAGCTCGCGCAAGTCGGCTCCGGCACAGAATCCCGATTTCATTGTGCTGTAGAGAATCAGGGCGTGGGCCTGGTTTTGCATGCGCTCCATCGCCGAGGCAAACTTCTCCAACTCCTCGAGCGTGAGGGAACCGATCTCGTTGCACGGCTCACGATGGAGGGCCAGTTCGATGACGCCGTCTTTAAGCTCCCAGGAGAGCGTTTGGCCTTTGAATTGGTTCATCTTCTATCTGTATCTATCAGACCCGGTGACCGAGAAAATTGGCGAATTTACGAATTTGAGGATTTTCGAATTGAAATTCGTCAATCCGCAAGTTCGGCAATACTTCAATCCGCCGGCCGGCGCTCGTTCATGAGGCCTGCCTGACCGCGTACATTTCTTCAATTTCAGCCTGCAGGCGTGCTGCAATCAGGTCGCGCTTGAGCTTGCCGTTTGCCGTCAGCAATCCGTTTTCGATCGAGAACGGTTCGGTATGCACATGAAGTGCCCGTATCTGCTTATAGTGCGGCAGTTGCGAATTCACTGCGTCCACCGCTGCCTGTGCCTGTTCCCGGGTAACGTTTCCGGTCACGATGAGCGAAAGATAGCCGCGGCCGTTGCCCACCAGCACTGCCTGTTGAGCGCCCGGTAGATTCTTCAGCAGGTCGTCCTCGATGGGCTCCGGGGCGATGTTATGGCCTGATCCCAGAATGATCAGGTTCTTGATGCGCCCGATAATACGCCAGTTCCCTGCTCCATCGACTTCTCCCTGATCTCCGGTATGAAACCAGCCATCGCGCAACACCCTGACGGTTTCCTGTGGACGGTTCCAGTACCCGGGAAAAATATTGGGGCCGCGCACTATGATCTCGTCGCTCTCGCCGAGTTTCATCTCGATGCCGCTGATGGCTGGTCCCACGCGTCCCGGTTCGACGTGGCGCGGATCGTCCAGGGTGCAAATTCCGGTGGTTTCGGTCAAACCATACACCTGGAGCACGGGAATGCCGAGCATATTGAAATAGAGCTGTGTATCCAGGCTCAGTGGGGCCGAGCCGCAAATCAGGGCTTTCAAGTTGTTACCAATCATTTTCTTGCGGATGGTGGGAAAGATCGCTGCGTTGGCCAAGGCAAGCCAGATCGCGTCAGAGAGCCGCGCCCGCCCGTCTCGTTTGCGCATCCATGCTGCCTTGGCGCGACTGTAAATTGCAAGAGCGAGGCCGCCTGTTTTCCAGAGTTGTTCGTCCACTGCCTTACGCATGCGTTCCAGCAGGGCCGGGACGTTGAGGAAGTAATCGGGCGCGGCGCCACGCATTTCGCCCGCCAGCTTTCCCAGGTCCATATTCAGCGTGAGCAGATTGCGTCGCAGAAGACAAGTCAGGAGCATGATCCACGATCCTGCGAAACAAAATGGAAGGTAGTGGAACACGCGGTCCTGCCCAGGCTTGTTTTCCATCAGCAGATCAAGGCGTCCGGAAGTGCAGCCCAGCATGTGAGCCACGTTGCCGGCAGTCAGGATGACGCCCTTGGCCTCGCCCGATGTTCCCGAGGTATAGATGATGGTGACAGGGTCAGATTCCGCTAGCTTTGGGTTTCCGTTAACGCTGGCTCCGGGATGGGAGAAGATTTCGTCGAACAGATATTGCGGAGGGGCCTCCGGCCAGGCTTGCAGAATGCCCTCGCGCAATGCGGCATCGCCGCAGCAGATGATTGACGGGGAGCAGTCCTGCATCATGGCTGA
>JAIQFF010000302.1 GCA_020073395.1 Terriglobia bacterium | reverse complement strand
GAAGAATCCTTACGGTGTACCGATTGCTACCGGGACATGGGGCGGATCTCATCAGGTGGCTGCGCTCGCAGTGCGCATGTATCTTCTCAATCGGTGGTTTCCGGAAATCATTGGATCAGAGTACACACTGCGGGGTCTTGATTACGTGCTGGGCAGGCATCCGACTTCGAACGTCTCGTATGTGTCAACGGTCGGGACGAAATCCAAGCTCATCGCTTACGGGAACAATCGGGCGGATTATTCGTTCATTCCAGGGGGCATAATTCCGGGCGTGGTGATTGTGCAACCGGACTTTCCAGAATTGAAGGATGACTGGCCCTTCCTATGGTTTGAAAACGAATATGTCGTCGACACTGTGACGAGCTTCATTCTGGCAGCCGGCGCGGCTAATGCATTGGCGAAGTAACAGACGGAACTAGCCCAACTTTCGCAGCTATGGAGATTTTTCGGCTTTGTTGTGATGATTTTCGTGCCGAAGTCTTGCGTTTTCATCGTTGGCATTTGAAAAAACGGCAGAGTGAAGACCAAGTACCTTCCTTTGGGGACGGAGATCTGGCACTCTGCGGTTGTCATGTTTCTGCGCAGCATCCACCGCAAAAAAGACGGCAAGGATCATCGCTACTTCAGCATCGTAGAAAACCATCGCCTGGCTTCCAACAAGACGGTGCAGCGAACCGTTGTCTATCTCGGCGAGATCAACGACGAACAGCAAGCGGCGTGGCGTAAGACGCTGGCGGTGTTTGATGAAGAGCAGCAAGAGTATGCGAACTTGAGTTTGTTTCCCGACGACCGCGAGATCCCCGCCGATGCTGTCGACAGTCTGCAAGTAAAAGTGAGTGGCCTGGAACTGCGGCGGCCTCGGGTCTTCGGGAGTTGCTGGTTGGGGTGCGAGTTGTGGCGGCACCTGGGCTTACATGAGTTTTGGGACTCTCGCTTGGCGGGATCGCGAGAAGAGGTCGCTTGGGAGAAAGTGTTGCAACTGCTGGTGGTGAATCGACTGCTGGATCCAGGCAGCGAGTTTCGTGTGCATCGGCAGTGGTATCTGAGCACGGCCATGGATGCGCTGCTGGGAACGGATTTTGCCGTGGCCGAGAAGGATCGCTGGTATCGTTGTCTGGATCGGGTGCTGGAACATAAGCAGGAACTGTTTCTGTGGTTGCGGCAGAAGTGGGCCGATCTGTTTCACGCGGAATTCGAAGTGCTTCTCTACGACCTGACGAGCACGTACTTTGAAGGCGCGATGGAAGAGAACCCCAAGGCCAAGTACGGTCACAGTCGCGATAAACGGACGGACTGTTTACAGGTGGTGATTGCGTTGGTGATCACCACGGATGGTTTTCCGTTGGCCTACGAAGTGATGGACGGCAATACCAGTGATCGCGCCACGCTCCGCGGTTTTCTGGACAAGATCGAGAAGACCTACGGGAAAGCAAAACGGATGTGGGTGATGGATCGCGGCATTCCGAGCGAAGCGATTTTGCGGGAGATGCGGGATCCGGCCCGGGAGATTTTCTATCTGGTGGGAACCCCAAAAGGCAAGATCCAACAGTACGAAAAGAAGTGGCTGGATCTGCCCTGGCAGGACCGACGTTCTTCTTGCGATTGGACGATTTACAAATACGGAATGAAAACGATCGCAGGGAGGGGGTTTATGAGGAGAGATAAGAAAGTACGCACTCCCCCGCGCGAAGTTGGGCGAATTCTCTGCCCAGAATGCCCCAAAGTCAAGCGGGAAGCGGGTTTTGTCTAGAGAACCGAACAAGGCGGGCCAGAATCAGGCGGCGCCGCTGAGGTCTGAATTTACGGACATGTTCCAGGTTTTGAGCAGCCATTCTGGGATGTAGTATTGATTTTTGTTCTCTTCACACCACTTGCGCAGGCGAGTGGAGGCGACGTATTGGTCCGGTGTCAGGTGTAAATGCCTCGCCTGCATTTCGAATTCGGTGCAGAGGACTGAAGCGGGCAGCATGGGACGGCCCCAGTTCGGGTTTCCGCGTTTGTTAGGCATGAAGGTTAGACCCGCCCGTCCTGATGATACTCCGCAGAGCTCGACTCGGGGAACTGATGTGATGGAATATTCTCCGGCTTGCATGAAAAAGGCCCCGAGGGGTCGGGGCCAGGATCGCTCTGGGCACAGGTAGTATCAGGCGGCGGTGGTGCGGGCCTTCTTTTGCATGATCTCCGCTTCGGCACGGAGCCAGTCATCCAGCTCGTGGCCGTCTTCCCGTCCGCCTTCCTCGTACAGCTGCTGCGCGCGGAGACGGATCTCGTTTTCGAGTTCTTGTGGGTCGCTGGTCACGGTGGCTAGCGATTTCTTCGGGGGATTTGGATTCATGGGGAAAGCTCCTTTGGAATGGAAAATACGCCCGGTGAAAGAAGGGAATCAATTACCCAAGATTGGTGCCGTGGATGGGATTGATATGGATGGGTGAGGCTCTGCGGGTCGCTGGCGCGTTGAATCAGCTGGGTAGCTGGAAGGAAATAAGACTCCAGTCAGCGTCAAGTTCTGAGGTCTCGTGCCGCAGGATGTAGACGTTGCCGTCGTCCGCGCGGACCTTGAAAACCACGTCTTCGGGACCGTACCACTGGTCCAGCACTTGCTCGACCATGTATTCATGGCCGTCCAGTCGGAAACGAACCGGCCTCTCATCCGCCTTGCGCCCGGAGTAGCACTCCACCTCGACTCTCACTCCTAATCCTTAGGCGGCGATAGAGCGGGCGTGCTTCCTGATTTCCGCTTCGGCGCGGAGCCAGTCGTCGAGGTCGTGGCCGTCTTCCCGGCCGCGCGCCCCGTAGAGTTCAAATGCACGCAGGCGGATGTGGAATTCGAGATTCCGGTGCTGCTCGGTCGTGGGCGTGTTCGGCGCCGTATCCGCGTGCTCCGATGCCTGGTGCGCCCTCAAGTCTCCGGCAATGCGCTGCTCATCGGCAGCTAGTTTCTCCGCGGCGGCATCGGTAAGCTCTCCCCTGCGCCACAGATTTCTACGACGCTCACCCAAC
>JAIQFF010000301.1 GCA_020073395.1 Terriglobia bacterium | reverse complement strand
GCTCAGCGATGAAGCCCTCTCCCTCCAGAAGAACGTGAGCCTCGATCTCGAAAGAGTGTGGTTCGTCGATTCGCACGGAGTCACTCTGCTGCGCGATCTCGCGAAAAGGCAAGTGTCTGAACTCAACTGCTCTCAGTTTGTAAGCCAGCTGAAGGAGGCGATCCAATGATGACCGCGAGCACAGAAACGATCGTGTTTTCTGGAAGAGATCGAGTTCGCCCGGAGACGGGAACGTCGTCTCCAGTGGGTGTCCAGATGACGTCGGCGGAAGTGACTCTCATCCGGCGGGTGCAGAGCGGCGACTCGGATGCCTTCTTTGACCTGGTGCGCCCCTATGAACGCGCCGTGTTCCTGGCCGCGCTGTCCCTAGTTAAGAATGATGCGGACGCAGAGGATGTTGCCCAGGAAGCAATCCTGAAGGCCTTCAAAAACCTCGCACGCTTCCGTCAGGAAGCGAAATTCAGCACGTGGCTGATCCAGATTGCGATCAATGAAGCGAAGATGAAGCTACGGAAAGACCGCCGGCACCTTTATGAATCGATCGAAGAAGGACGACTCGGAGACGACGGCGACTACACCCCCAAGGATTTTGCAGATTGGCGAGAAATACCGTCCGAGGCGTTGGAACAGAAAGAGCTTCGTAAAGCACTCACCAACGCCCTGGATTCTCTACCCGAGAGATATCGCACCGTACTGACCCTGCGGGATGTACAGCATCTCAGCATTGCCGAGACTGCACAGGTACTCGGCCTATCGGAAGCGAACGTAAAGACCAGACTATGCCGCGCCCGGCTGCAGATGCGTGACGCGTTGGCGCCTGGCTTCGATGGAGCGTGGAGTCAAGGAAGAATCTACGAGAAGGTCCGGCCCTTCTGACGCTTAACGCCTTGAACTCGAACTCACCTACAGCGCTGTTGCGCGGCCGGGGGTCGCTAAGAGCCTCGCGTCCCATCCTGCATCGTGAGCCTTTCTGAACAGACCCAACGTTGTCGATAAGACAGTCGTCTACTCGGAGACGCAAATCCAGAATCCCGACTCGATTTCAAAAAGGGGGCTTATTGCCGGAATAGATGGACACAATGCTTGGCAGTCCCGTGCCGCAGTACCTACGAACCTAGGATCATGAATTTTCCTCACTGAAAGGAACTCAACACCATGAAATACAAATACGCAGACATTGACGGCCTGAAGGTCTTCTACCGTGAAGCGGGCGACCCCAGGAATCCCGCGATGGTTCTCCTGCATGGATTCCCATCGTCCTCCCACATGTACCGCAACCTGATGGCGGAGTTGGCGGACAAGTTCTACTTGATAGCGCCGGACTACCCGGGTTTCGGAAACACCGACGCTCCTTCTCCCACGCAGTTCTCCTACACGTTCGACAAGTTGTCCGAAGTGGTGGAAAAGCTGCTGGTATCCGTCGGCGTTAAGAAGTTCACGCTATTTATTCAGGACTACGGTTCCCCCGTCGGATTCAGAATCGCGCTGCGCCATCCGGATTGGATTGAAGGCATCGTCTCGCAGAACGGCAATGCTTACGAGGAAGGCTTTACCGGCGTGTGGGACGCGCTGCGAACCGCGCTCTGGAAAAACCGCACGCCAGAGACTGAGGCACCGCTGGCGAATTTCTTCACTCCGGATGGTGTGAAGTGGATCTACAGTGAAGGCACGCGCAACCCGGAAACAATCAGCCCGGACAACTGGAACACAGATCTGTTCTTCCTAAGTCGGCCGGACAATCACCGCATTCAGGTTGACCTCTTCTACGACTACCGGACGAATGTCGCTCAGTATCCGCGCTGGCACGAGTATCTGCGCAAATACCAGCCGCCAACGCTACTGGTGTGGGGCGCAAACGACCCGATCTTCACCGAGGAGGGTGGTCGGGCCTTCCAGCGCGACGTCAAAGATGCAGAGTTGCACATGCTCGACACGGGCCACTTCGCCCTGGAGGATCACTGCAACGAGATCGCCGTGTTCGTGCGGTCTTTCTACGACCGCAAGGTGCGTGGGAAGAAGGCTGCCTGAGTGTGTTGAAATGAATGCGGCTCGCAGCACGGTTTCGATCGTCGCGAGCCGCATCGGTCGCGTGACAGACAATGGTGATCCAAGAAATCTGGCGGTATCCGGTCAAGTCCATGGCGGGGGAGTTATTGAAAACCGCTGATATGACTGAGCACGGCATATCGGGTGACCGGATAATTCAAGTCCGGAACGCCAGCGGACGAATCTTCACGGCGCGAACCAAGCCCGGACTGCTTCGGCATCGAGCTATGTTGGATGAGAATGGCGACGTGCTTGTCGACGAACGCCCCTGGAACACAGAGCAGGTTGCTCGCGATGTTGAGGACGCTGCAGGCCAGGGGGCTCGACTCGTTCGAAGCGACGCAGAAGACCGCTTCGATGTCCTTCTTCTTTTGGTCACGACGGATGGAATGTTTGCTGCAGTGGGTTACGACCGCCGGCGTTTTCGTCCCAACCTGGTAATCGGTGGAGTGGCTGGGCTCGCAGAACGCCAATGGGAGGGAGCACAGTTACAAATTGGCAAGGTCGTTATTGGCATGGACGATCTTCGCAGTCGCTGCATCATGACGACTTTCGATCCCGACACCGGCAAGCAAGACCTGAACGTGCTTCGGCGCGTGCAGAAGGAATTCGACGGTGTACTGGGACTGAACAGTTACGTCGTGACTCCAGGCCGAATCGCTGTCGGTGACCCAGTAGAACTGATCCCCCGGTCATGAGCACGTTCAGCACTGCCATGTTTCTCGGGGTGGACTTGGGCTGGTACGGAAAGCCAAGCGGCCTAGCGTCCATTGCGATCAATCGCGAGGGCCTGAGCCTCCGGAACGTGACGCGCCTGGAGGACACGGACGACATCCTACGCTGGATCAAGTCAGAGGCCGGAGGCGGCACCGCAGTTGTGGGGGTGGACGCTCCCCTAGTGATCCGCAACCACACGAGCATTCGCGACGCCGAGCGCGAACTGAACAGCGAATTCAGGCGCTACCACGCCGGCTGTCACGCCGCCAACCTCGGCCGCCC
>JAIQFF010000135.1 GCA_020073395.1 Terriglobia bacterium | reverse complement strand
ACCGGCATGGTTGAACTCTTCGACTAAGAGGTGAGCTTCATGGCCCAGGATGAGCCCGGCAAGAGCAAAGTCCAAACCCGACTTGTAATCCGGAATATCGGCCTGCTGCTGAGCGGTGACCTGGAGAAGCCGATCCTCGACTCCGATACCGTGGTGGCAGTGGACGGGAAGATCACCGCCGTCGGCAAGGAGAAAGATGTCGCTAGCGACGGGGCAACCCTGGTCATCGATGCCAAAGGCACAACGCTCTCTCCGGGACTGATCGACAGCCACGTGCATCCGGTGGCCGGCGATTGGACGCCGCGCCAGAACCAGATCGGTTGGATTGACAGCTACCTGCATGGCGGAGTTACGGCCATGATTTCCGCCGGTGAAGTGCACACCCCCGGACGCCCGAAAGATGTGGTGGGGCTGAAGGCCATGGCCATTTTTGCCCAGCGCGCGTTCGCGGCGTTTCGACCTGGTGGCGTGAGAATTCACGCCGGCGCGCCGGTGATTGAGCACGGCATGGTCGAGGAAGATTTCAAAGACCTGGCCGCAGCCGGCGTCACCATGTTGGGAGAGGTCGGTCTGGGAAGCGTAAAAGACGGAGCCACCGCCCGGCAGATGGTGGCTTGGGCACGCAAGTTCGGGATACAGAGCACCATCCACACCGGCGGCCCCTCGATTCCCGGCTCCAGTCTGATTGACAAAGACATCGTGCTTGCGGCTGACGCCGATGTCATCGGACACATCAACGGCGGCCATACCGCATTGCCCGATGATCAGATTGTGACTCTGTGCGAGAAATCCACGCGCGCGTTAGAGGTTGTCCACAATGGCAACGAGCGCGCCGCGCTGCTCACGTTGCGCACGGCCAAGGAACTGAAGCAGCTTGACCGGGTGATCCTGGGCACGGACTCGCCGGCGGGTTCAGGGGTGCAGCCGCTCGGCATCCTGCGCATGATTTCGATGCTGGCGTCCCTGGGAGAGATACCAGCTGAGATCGCCGTCTGTTTTGCGACCGGCAACACAGCGAAGATCCGCAAGCTTGACTGCGGGATGATTGCCGTAGGCCGGCCCGCCACCTTCGCCATGATCGACAAAGCCCAGCATTCGGCAGGAAAGACTGTGCTGGAGAGCATTCAGCGCGGAGACTTACCGGGCATTGGCATGATGATCGTGGACGGCGTCATCAGCACGCAACGTAGTCGCAACACGCCGCCGGCAACGTCGGCGCCTGAGATTGTGCAGGCCTAACGCCGCCCTCATTCTGCCGAAAATCCTGTTACTTTGGTGACCGCCAGGTGACCATGAGAAGCCTTTAATGTGCCGATATCCAATAACCTAAACTTCAGGACAATTACTGGGCGGGTAAACAGTGCGGATATCGGACGACTCCGCCGGCCACTGGGGCTCCGGAGTATTGGCCTGAGATGTGATTCCCTGAGATGTGATTCATGGATACTGGCCGCCTGATCATTCGCCACGCGATTCTTTCCATCCTGTTCGTACTGCTGTATCTTGCGCTAAATCAGCCCTCAGTCATTCTTATCTCGCACCTGGGATCGGTGGCCTGGTATCCAGCCACGGGCCTGGTGCTGGCTCTGGTCCTGGGGATCAGCCCCTGGTACGCCCTGCTGGTGTGTTTGGCCGATGCCATGGCAGGCGCGATGATCTATCACCAGCCCCTCACGTCCTTCGGCGAAACCGTGGGATCGGCTGGGGTCGCGGCGTGCTACGGCACAGCGGCTTACGTGCTCCGCGGCCCGCTTCGAATTGATTTGGGACTGCGAGGCCGTCAGGATGTGATGCGCTACGTCTTTGTGACCATGGCCACCGCAGTGGCGGCAACCATGATTGGGGTTACCTGCCTGGCCGCTGACAAATCGATTGCCTGGAGCGAGTTTTGGAGCTCCTCCTGGGGATGGTTCTCCGGCGATGGGATCGGGTTACTGGGGATTGCCCCGTTTCTCCTGATTCATGTATTCCCATGGGTCAGAGGGCAGGTCTTTCCGAAAGTACATAGAGCCAGCCAGCAAAACGAGGGCACAGAGAAGCAGGCTGTCAGTCTCGACCCTGCTTCTGTGGCAGAGGCCGTCGGGCAGGCGGCGGCGATTCTGACGGTCCTCTGGGTCATGTTCGGATCTCGCCTGGGCTCCCGGCAGTTGTTTTATTTGAGCTTTGTTCCGATCATCTGGATTGCCATGCGGCAGGGCATTCGCCGGGTGGTCGGGGGATTGCTGGCACTCAATTTCGGCATGGTCGTGGCCGTGCACGTTTTCCCGCCGGTGGATGGCGTTCCCTCCAAGGTGGGTCTTTTGATGCTGGTCGTTTCCGGTGTCGGACTAATCGTGGGATCTGCCGTCAGCGAGCGCCACGGGATTGCGCTTGACCTTCAGGAACAGACGGCCCATCTGAATTCGTTGATCGAGAACAGTCCGTTTGGCATTGTTGTGCTGGATCAGCTGGGACTTGTCGAACTGACGAATGCCGCGTTCGACAGGCTGTTTGCGTTTGATCAGCACGAACTTGTCGGCAGCGATCTGAGCCGCATATTCGTGCCCGATGCTCCTACGGAGTCCACCCCCTCAATCGAGAAAGTCCTGGCCGGGGAGACCCTGCACACCACGGCGCGGCGGCGGCGCAAGGATGGACACATCCTCGACCTGGAAGTGCATGCCATTCCCCTGGCCGTGGAGGGCCGGGTGCGAGGCTCCTACACCATCTACAAAGACATCTCGGAACAGATCAGGGCATCCCAGGCAGAGCGCAAACATGCGGATGTACTTGGTCAGCTGGTAACCGAGTTGCAGCTACGAACCAAGCAGATGACGCTGTTAAGCGAAATGGGAGATTTGCTCGAGTGTTGCGGGACAACCCAGGAAGCCTGCGCGGTGGTGGCTCAGTCGGTGCAGAAGCTCTTGCCAGAGGTCCTCGTTGGAACCTTGTATCTGTTCAGGTCATCGCGGAACCAGGTGGAGGCGGCGGTGCGCTGGGGCAGCACTAGCGTCTCCGAAACCGTCTTTTCTCCCGATGCGTGCTGGAGCCTGCGCCGTGGTCAGCCGCATTGGAACGAGCGAGGAGGAGGCATCAACTGCTCGCACTTGACCCAGGGTGCGACCCACAAATGCTTATGCGTGCCCATGGTTGGACAGGGTGACACGCTGGGCATCCTGTACCTCGAGTTTGCTGGGGATGACGGGCCGCGTACCGATTCCAGGTCAGAGAGTCTGCAGGATTCTCAACAGCGGGTGGCAACTACGGTCGCGGGACAGATCGCTCTCTCGCTGGCCAGCTTGCGGCTTCGTGAAACCCTCCGCGATCAGTCCATCCGCGATCCGCTTACCGGGTTGTTCAATCGTCGCTTCATGGAAGAGTCTCTGGAGCGCGAAATGCAGCGAGCCGTCCGCAAGAACCATCCGGTATCGGTTCTTTTCATCGACCTCGACCATTTCAAACGCTTCAACGACACGTTTGGTCACGATGCGGGAGATTTGGTGCTGCGCTCCATTGCCGAGCAGTTCCGCAAGCTTTTCCGAGTGGACGACTTGATCTGTCGTTATGGGGGAGAGGAATTCGGCATTATCCTGCCCGAGTCTTCAGCGGAGAATGCTGAAATTCGCGCCAACGCATTGCGTGAGGCAATAAAGAAACTTCATATTCAGTACAAGAACCATGCCTTGGGAACCATCACGCTCTCCATCGGGGTAGCTACCTTTCCTGAGCACGGAGACAGTTTGGAGGAACTGCTGAAAGCAGCAGACCAATGTCTCTATCAGTCGAAGGCGGCAGGACGAGACCTGGTGACCGTGGCCACCGGCCGGAATGCTTACGATCTGGCTGACAAGTCGCCGGATTGATCGAGTAGCGCCGGCGTCCCGCCGGCTGTCTGGCGGGCGTCTCGCCCGCCCCTCGGGCCGGCCGGAGGCCGGCGCTACAAGCCCAGCGATGCGGCAATGCTCTTCTTATACTGGCGCGCCTTCGCGATGGCTTCCTCTTCATTGACCGTAAGCAGTCGGCGGTCGCGCATCACGACGCGTCCGCCGATGACTACTGTTTCCACGTCGCTGCCTTTGAGGGCGTAAGCCAGTTGCGCGTAGATGTCATACATCGGCACGGCATGGGGTTCGTCCAGGCTGATGAGGATGAAGTCGGCTTTCTTTCCTGGCTCCAGTGAACCAATCTCCTTTTCCATGTGCAGCGCCCGGGCGCCGTCGATGGTGGCCATTTCAACCACGGCCTTGGCGTTCAGGGCCAGTGGGTCCATCTTTGTGATCTTTGCCAGCTTGGCCGCAAGGTCCATTTCTTCCATGAGGTCTAGATCGTTGTTGCTTCCGGCAGGACCGTCGGTACCCAGTCCGACGGCCACTCCTGCGGCGCGCATCTCAGCGACGGGCGAAACACCGCTGGCAATCATCATGTTGCTGGAGGGGTTATGCACGCAGCCCACCTGTTTCTTGGCCAGCGTTTTCTCATCGTACGCGTCCACGAAGATGCAGTGCGCGGATACCACGTCCGGGCCGAGCAGGCCGATCTTGTCCAGATACTGCACCGGCGACATCCCATTTTGTTTCTCACTGTCCTCCCACTCTTTTTTCATTTCCCCGGTATGAATCAGGATGGGCGCGTGAAATGTTCGCGCCAGAGTTGCTGAATCCTGCAACGTTCTCTGCGAGCAGGTGTAGATCGAATGGGGCGCGACCGCGGCGTGGATCAGCGGATCGCCCTGCCATTTCTTTAGAAATTTCTCGGTATAGGCGAGCATTTCAGATTCGTCTTTGTTGTCGGGCGCGGGAAAATCGATGAAGGTTTCGCCCAACACACCGCGCATGCCGGCCGCTTTGGTTTCTTCCGCTACCGCGTCCTCGAAGTAATACATATCGGCGAATGTAGTCACCCCCCCGCGAATCTGCTCCGCCGCCGCCAGGCGCGTGCCCCAACGGACAAACTCCTCGTTCACATTCTTGGCCTCCGCCGGGAAAATATATTTGTAGAGCCAATCATTGAGCGTCACGTCATCGTGCAGACCGCGGAACAGGGTCATGGGAACGTGCGTGTGGCCATTGATGAATCCGGGCAAGACCAGCTTGCCTTTGGCATCGATCGTCTGTGAAGCGGCGTACCTGGCTTCAAGTTCGTTGCGCGGGCCGACGGCGATGATCGTGTCGCCTCTCACGGCCACAGCGCCGTCGTCGAGGATGGCGCGGGTGCTGTCCATGGTGACGACGATGCCGCCGGTGATGAGCAGGTCGGCTTTTTCTTTGTGTGTCTGAGACGCGAGGAATGACGAAAAGAGAAATTGAAATGCGAGAACGAAAATGATGGACCGGAGAACGATCATCAGTTACCCCTGCGGCGATTGCCACGAGTATTCTACGCGGGGTGTGCAGCGCCGCCGTCCCGGCGGCTGTCCGGCGGGCGTCCCGCGCGCCGCGCCGAGGGCAGGATGCTCTCGGGACAGCCGGCAAAAGCCTGCCCTGAGCGAAGTCGAAGGGATGCCGGCGCTACGAGGTTCGCTAGCGCAGGCCGTCTTCGCCCTTAATCTCGGTCTTGGTCAAGCCTCCGACGCGCGGCAGTGGGCGGCCGCTGTCGGTCACTGCGACAGCGACCATGATTTCGTTGGCCCGGGGAGCGTCATTGATTCGGACTTCCATCCCATCGAAGTGACTACGCACGAAAGCTGCATCTTTGTGGCCGAGGGGGATGTCGAGAGCAACGCCAAGTCCGCCTCGCTTCTTCGAAGACGGTATGAGCGCGGCGCCTTTGCCGAGAACTTTCCGTACCGGAGCGCCCAGCTTGGGATGAAGAATCGCGGCGGCGTGCTCGAGTTCGCCGTTTTCGCCTACGGCTGCCGCTTTGCCGTAGCTCTCGACGGCGGTTGCGGGAATGCCAAGGGCCGCGACTGCTCGCTGCGTCAGCAATTCGCCGAGTTCTTCGCCGATCGTCATCAGCTCGGACAAATCTTCGACATACTTTCCTGCGCAGGGATTCTCAATCACGGCAACGGCGGCCGCGCGTCGAGTCGGGGGATCAACGACACGCCCCATCTCTGTCCGCGTCTCTTCCAGAAACGTCGCAATCTTGCGAATGCTGGCTTTCATTTGTTCGGCCATCAGCGCAATCCGTCCTCTCCTTTGATCTCCGATGCCTTGAGGCCGCCGACGCGGGCGTGAACGCGTGGCCCGGTGGTCATCACCAGGGCGAGGAGAATCTCGTCGGCGCGTGGGGAATCGGCCAGGCCCACTTCCATGGCGTCGAAATGACTTCTTACATAAGAAGCATGGACGTGGGTGATGGGCACATCGAGCCGGGTGCCGGGGCCGCCCACCTTCTTGGTAGAAGACACAATGGCTTTCGCGTCGCCGAGAATCTCGCGCATGGCGTAACCGCCGGGTACGTGCCACAGAGCGCCGTGCTCGAGTTCGCCGGCCGAACCGATGATGGCTCCCTTGCCGTATCCCTCGATAACCTTGGGATCTCCACCGAGGGCTACGACCAGCGAGCGCGCCATCTCCAGGCCCAGCGGTTTGAGGTCGTCCATGAAGCCTGCAATCTCCTGGACGTATGCACCGGCGAAGGGATTATGAACGACCGCCAGCGCGGCTGCACGGCGCAGCGGTACGCGCGAGACTGGGCCTCCCTCGTGGAAGATTTCTTCAACTGCTGTGAACTTCTTGCGAACCTGGACCTCAGGCATGAACTGGACTCCTGCTTTCTCGGACTTCGAACCTGCCAAGCCGATTTGCTTTGGGTGGAGCAGGGTCTTGGCCCGGCAATTATGCGCTTCAAACAATTGGGGCTTCAGCCCTGAGATACTTATGATTGAACCGGCTGCGGAGACCCCAAAGTAAGTACCGCAGCGGCTGAAGCCGCCGTCTTCAGCAATTGCTTAATGCAGCACTGAAGCGCTGCTCCACCCTAAATCAAAATTGTGCGGCCTAGCGAAAGTCGATAACTGCTCTGGACCGACGACCCGGGTTCCTCCGCTCAGATGCAGCGCTGCTGAGCGAATCAGTCCGTCGGCAAGAAGTGAGCGGGAGATGACGACACCGGCGTCGAGCGCAGCCGCGATGTCAGTAGGGGAAAGTTTGCCCACTCCCCGCGTGACCAGTCGATCGCCAAGATCGGTATCGGGCGCGAGACTGTTTGCAGGCACACGGACAATGTTGGGGTGTCCGGGCAGGTCCACTGTGTTGGCGATGACAGTGGCCGCGGCGTCCGCCGTTGCCGCACGGTCGGCTAGGACCGTTACCGCGTCAGCGATGCCGAGAGAGAAGCTGCGGCCGCGCCAACCGCTGGTTGCTATTCCTCGCACCGGTTGCGCCGAGTCGAGGGTTGCGGTTCCGAAAAGTGATGGACGATCCGGCCGCTCGACCATGCCAGCGACAAAATGGTCTCCGGGCGCGAGATGCAGAGCGATGTCTCCGCCATTGTTTACGTATGCCCGCGCAAGTTTGGCCGCTGCTGTCATGGCCTGCAGGATTTCCTCCGCGACCGCGCCCGCTACTGCCGCCATCGGCGTGATGAATGTCCGCTCGCAGTAGGGTGCCACGGCCGCCATCATGCGTCTTGCGATGGCACCCGATGGAAGCGTGCCGTCTATTTGCGCAGCCTGCCGCAAAAACGTGAGTTCACCGCAGAGTTCATCAAGCACAGTGACGAACCGCGTTGCCGCCGCACGATACGCGGCGCTGATCTCATCAGCCTCTCCGAAAGCTTCGACGATCAGGTCAATCGGGCCGTCATTTAGATGGAGACGGCGGCCATCGTCCAACAATCTTATTTGGGCCCGCGCGTTCATTGATCCGACCCCGGACCGGAACTCGACGATTTTTCCGGCGACAGCGGCCAGGGGTTGTCCGGATTTGCTGATAATCGGCGGCGGCCCTTTTCGTCCATGATGGAATCGAGGGAACGAACGTGATCCATATAGCCGCCCAGGGCGGCATAGTCCGCAAGCTTCAAGGTGAACTCGATGGGGGCAACCAGCGCCGGTGTCGGCACATAGCCAAAAGCGTGTTCAGGCATGCGGCTGACGTCAACCATGAATGTGATACCACCCCCGGGCCAGACGTAAACCGGCGCGCCGCCACAGGTGACGCGGGTCAGCGAGTCGCGTACGGAGTAGGTCAACCGGACGGGATTTTCCGTGACACCAGCCCGCAGCGATCCTCCGGCGCCTCCCATGAAGAGAATCGTGCAGAGCGCGGGCTCGCAATTCTCCTTGATGCGGGCAACGGATTCGCTGAGCGAAGCGGGCAGTTCTTTCTCCACCGGCCGCAGAGCTTCGTCCAGTTCGAAATAGGCGTAGTGCTCGCCAGTTGTGCTTACCATGAGCAATCGTAGTTTCGGCCAGGCCAACTTGGGATTGAAATTCTGGAGAATAGAAAGAGGGTCGTCGATGTTCGTTCCACCCCAGGCCGTACCCGGCTCGGCCACGCGGAAATACCGGCCCGGAGTAGAGCGGTGGCCCTTCACCTTGATGCCCGTTGCTGGAACGCCCAACAACTTTCCCGCCTGATGCTCGGAGAGCACGCCGGTGATGTGGTCATCGACCACGACCACTTCGTCCACCTTGCCCAACCATTGCTTGGCAAACATGCCGATGGTGGCAGATCCGCAGCCCACCCGCATGCGCTCTTCCTGTACGCCGCCCACCACCGGCGGCTGGCCCGCTTGCACAATCACGGTGGCGCCGCCGTCGATGGTCAGTTCTACCGGCGTGCGGTCGCACAGGTTCAGCAGAGTCTCGCAGGTCACCGTGCCTTCCTTGCGGCTGCCGCCCGTCAGGTGACGGACGCCGCCGAGCGAGAGCATCTGCGAACCATATTCGCTGGTGGTGACGTGTCCGACCGGTTCTCCCTGGGCTCGGACAAGATTCGTCTCGGGGCCGAGATGGCGGTCGGTGTCGATTTTCACCTTGACCCCGCAGTAACTGAAGATCCCTTCGGTGACAACCGTGACCATGTCCACGCCTTGCACTGCGGACGAGATGATGAATGGCGCGGGCTTGTAATCGGGATATGTAGTGCCGGCACCAATGGCGGTGACGAAATTCTCCGGGCCAGTTACGATCCTGCCATCCCATTCGCGATCGCGATCCAGGAACGGAACCACAGAGTCGCCACGCGACACAGCGCGATCGAGAACGACATGGGGATCGATGCGGACCAACTGTCCGTTGTCGTTGGCGTAACGATCGCACGCGCCCGTCCTTCCCGGATTGATGTAGCAGAGCACCGGGCAGGCATCGCAGCGGATGGCGTTAGACGGTTTATTGGCGATGTCCATGGACTAGAAGGCAATTTGCTCTTGTGTAAACAAAACTCCCTGGGGCGTCATCCTGAGGGACTTCAGTCCCGAAGGATCAGCCAGACGGTTCCTTTGCAGGCTCAGCAGGACGCCTGGCAAAGAGAACAGGATTTTAAAATTCCGTCACGCCGTTCTGGCGTACCGCTTTATTTTGCATCGAACTGCATAGCTTGTTTGATGTAATACTTGAGCGCTGCTTTCGGCGTGTCTTTCAGATCCTTGATCTTGATGTGCTTCGATACCTTTCCCACACCCTGCAGCAAATCGAATTTATCTCCAAATTTCGCGCCCCGCGAAAACGCAAACGTAATGTCTTTTTTGGTTGGACTGATTACTGCCAGCCCGCGCTTCTGCTTCCACATCAGTATGCCGTAACTTATTTGTTCCTTTGCCTCTGGTGCCTGCTCGTGCATCATTTTTCGCAGCAGAGCTACGATGGGTTTGTGTTCCGGCAGAACCTTGTACTTCAAGAACTCGTCAATCGTAGTTATCTTCATAAGTTTGGTGTAGCGGCGCGGATGCGGTCGGGTGTGGCCGGCAGGCGGCGTATGCGTACGCCGATCGCATCGTGAATGGCGTTGAGGATTGCGGGAGCCGTAGGGATCACCGCCTGCTCGCCGATCCCCTTGGCGCCGAACGGGCCGACGGGCGAAGCATCTTCGATGAGAATCGACTCGACCGGCGGCATATCGCCGGCGGAGGGAATCAGATAGTCATGAAGGTTCTCGCCTTTGCCGGGAAAAAATTCCTCCATGAGAGCCATCCCTAAACCTTGTGCGGCGCCGCCTTCAATTTGGCCCTCGATGAGGGTTGGATTGATGGCCCGACCGACATCGTGCGCAGCGGTGATCTTCAACACGCGCACCGTTCCCAACTCAGTATCGACCGCAATCTTCGCCAGGTGGGCGCCGAAGCCAAAAACAGCATAGGGAGTGCCTTGACCGTTTTCGTCCAGCGGGCTGGTGGGCGGATCGAAAGTGGCTTCGCTAGTCAGCACGTAGCCGTTCCGGTCCCGGGGCAGATCGCGCAGGCTGATGGTGCGCTGCTTATCCTCTTCTTTAACCATGACACCGCCATCGTTGAATTGGATGGTGGCCGGTTCCGCTGCGTCGGCCAGGTGCAGAATGGCGCGGCGCAGTGCCGTGCCGGCCATTTGTGCGGCTTTGCCGGTGACAAAGGTCTGGCGGGAGGCAGAGGTCTTGCCACAGTCCGGTGTGATCGATGTATCGCCGGAGACAAGATCGAAGCGATCGATGGGAGCTCCGAGGGCGTCGGCGCAAATTTGGGTGACGATGGTGTTCGACCCCTGCCCGATATCCACCGCGCCCTGGTGAAGCGCGATGCGGCCATCTGCTTTCAATCCCACTCGAATGGTGGAAGGGTTGGGCAGGGAAGTGTTGCCGCACCCGTACCACATGCCGGCCACGCCTACGCCCTGCCGGACTGGACCACTGCCCTTGGCGTTGAAGATCGCAGCCTCGGCGCGTGCGGTCGTCCACCTGGGCCGCAGCGCTTCGAAACAGGCGCGAATTCCCACTCCTTCGCCGAGAACCTGGCCAGTGACGGTGGGAGTTCCATTGTCCAGCGCATTCATGATTCGGAATTCCAGGCGATCAATCCCGAGTTGGTCAGCCAGGTCGTCGTAAAGCTGCTCCTGGGCGATCGCTGTTTGGGGGACACCGAAACCGCGGAAAGCCCCCGCCGGCACCAGATGCGTATGCACCGCCCGGGTCAGCGCGCGGTAGTGAGGAACATGGTAGGGCCCGGAGGCGTGGACGGGCACGCGCGCCGCCACCGTTGGTCCCCAGGAAGAGTAAGCGCCAGTGTTGAAGTCAGCGGTGAAGTCCATTGCCGTCAACTTGCCGTCACGAGTCGCGCCCACGCGCAGACGGATGTGTGAAGGGTGACGCTTGGTGGTCGCGATGATCGATTCCGGCCGCGAATAAACCATGCGCACCGGTTGGCCAAGATGCCAGGCAGCCAGCGCGACGAAGGGCTGAACCGAAAGATCAAGCTTGGCGCCGAAGCCCCCGCCGACCGCGGTTGGAATAATGCGCACCGCCTCCGGCGCGATGCCAAGAATTTTGGCGATGTCGGCACGATCCATGTATGGGGCCTGGGTGCAGGCCTGAATCTCGATCTGATCGTTTACGCGCCGGGCAAAACCTGCCTCAGGCTCGATGTAAGCGTGCTCGATGAAGCCGGTCTCGTATTCGCCTTCGACCACCACGTCGGATTCAGCGAGAGCGCGCTCCACATCGCCACGGACCACGCGGCCCCGGACCAGCACGTTATTTTCACGGTTGGAGTGGATGCGTTCAGCATCAGGCGCGAGCGCGGCAGCAATCGTAGTCAGCGCCGGCAACTGCTCCCATGTGACCGGAAAGCTTGCCAGGTCGAGAGCCTCGATGGCTTCAGATTCGCCCACCACGGCGGCGACCGCCTCGCCGCGAAATCGGGCCTCGACCTCAGCAAAAACCGGCTGGTCTGCAAAGCGCGGAATTACACCGTAGCAATTCTCTCCGGGGATGTCCTTGGCGGTCAGAACGCAGTGGATTCCGGGATGCGTGGCAATGAAAGCCTCCAGATCGCCGAAACGGAAGCGGGCGCGTTGGTAAGGGCTGCGAATGACGCGAACTACCAGCGCTCCCGGCGGAATTTCGTCTGCGCCGAAGATCTCAGTGCCATTAACCTTGCTCTGGCCGTCGATCCTCACCAGCCTCGCGCCCACCGCGTTGCCGGCCAGGGGCGACGGTTCTGCGATCTTGCCGCAGCGAGCATCCTGTATGGCGGTGATGATCTTGCGGTAGCCAGTGCAGCGGCAGAGCACACCGCCGATCGCATCCATGACTGCGCTTTCGCTGGGTGCGGCATCGCGTTCCAGAAGAGCTGTTGCCGACACCAGCATGCCGGGTGTGCATGCGCCGCATTGCGCGGCCCCATGGCGAAGGAACGATTTCTGTAACTGGTCATAAATCGGCGGGCGCGTGGCGAGCCCTTCTACGGTGGTGATTTCATGGCCTTCGATTTGCCCGGCCGCGACCAGGCAGGAGCAGACCGGTTCGCCGTCCAGCAGGACGGTGCAGGCGCCGCAGTCGCCGGCGTCACAGCCGACCTTGGTTCCCATCAGCCCGAGACGCTCGCGAAGCACTTTAGACAAGCGCTCCAACGGCGATACTGCCGCGTTCACGCTTTTTCCATTGACCGAAAATGCAATGGAAGTATGACGGATGGGGCGTGGAGAGGTCGTCGTGACCATTCAGCAACTCCCCACGCAGGCGTTGAGGGCGCGCCCAACCAGGGTCAAGGCCGCCTGGTTGCGGTAGATCGCAGTCGCGCGCACGTCATCGATAGGTGAAAGCTGCGCCAGGTGCTCCGCCAAAACAGCTGCGCATAGTCCAGTGCGTGCCGGTGCGCCGACCAGAGCGCGTTCGAGAGCGGTGAGCCGTTGAGCGGTGGCGGAACACGATCCAACCGCCACGCGGGCCTCGGCCACGCGGCCCGACGCATCCCTCTTAACTACCGCCGCCACCATGGCAATCGAAATCACCAGGTAGCGGCGGACGCCGAGTTTGAGAAAGGCGGATGTGGCATCGTCGAGCCCGCGGGGAACAATCACGTTGGCCAGGATCTCATCGGCACGGCGAAGGGTCTTCCGATTTCCCACGATGAAGTCAGCCAGTGGCACGCGACGTTTTCCGGCGGCGGAGAGAAGTTCTACTTCTGCATCCAGCGCCAGTAGAGGCGGCACGCCATCGGCGGCAGGGGAGGCGTTACAAAGGTTGCCGGCCACGGTGCCGCGATTCTGGATTTGAATCCCCCCGATTTCCCGGGCCGCGCTCTTCAACGCGTCGAAGCATCGGGGCAGCGGAGTGGCCACGACTTCACTCCAGGTTGTGAGCCCTCCAATGCGAATGCAGTTTGCTTCGACTGCGATGCCCTTGATTTCGGTGATGCCGGAGATGTCAACCACTCGATCAGGCGCGGGTCGATCACCCAGCGCGGGAAAGAAATCGGTGCCTCCCGACAGAATTTGGCCGCCGTGCCGGGTCAACACATGAACCGCTTCGTCGAGCGTTCTGGGCCTGGAATACAAGCTGTCGGCTCCCCACCGCAATTCGCAAGAGCACCATCGAGCGAGGTCTTGGGTCAATTTCTATACGAACGGTCTGGCTTTGTACAGCACCACGGAAGTGCCTGTTGAGCAAGGCAAAGAACTTGTAGCGCCGGCGTCTAGCCGGCGGCGGTCCGAAAACCCCGGGCAATGGAAAGATGCGATCAGTACATGATCGTTTTGGTCAAATGATGCGGCCACCAAGTGGTGTGATAGTGCGTCCACAGGCGGGCGTCGATCTGCGGGATGATGATCTGCTGGTCCTGGGGGCGAATGTTATTGACCTCTTCGCAGAGCAACGCGGTAGCGTAGATGCAGTGGGCCCGGATTTCAACTTCCTGCCGGCTGTCGCCCGGGACCACCTGGTAGGTGTTGATGGCATGCTCAAGTTCGGGTGAGTAACTCATAATTCCCAGAATCCGCAATGCGACCGGAACGATGTAGTCGGCAAAGGCTGTCATCTTGCCCAGGTCATCGAGAGGGAATTGATTGTTCTTTCTTAGCGCTGCGTAAACCAACCAGACTCCCAGTTGCGGCAGCTTGTAGAACTTGATAGTGGCGCCGTCGTAGGGGCTGACGTCATTGAAGCGGGGAAACTCTTTCACCATGCGATCGATGATTCCGGCGCCATTGTCATACAGGCGCGGCGGACAGGACTTCACAAAATTGTGGAAGCGGCCGTTGTACTTGTCGGCCAGCACCGAGCCTATCTGATGCCAGACTTGCATCTTTTCGTCGAGCATGGGCAGCTCGATGTTACCGGCGAAAATGCGCTCGAGTTCGGGCCGAGTTACGTGGGCGAGGAACTTGCCGTCGAGAATTGGAATTCCGTTGTCCATTGCCCGCTTCATGCAGGCGAACAGCGCGTCGGAATCGGACCAATGCCGCCCGTCGTAGTCCACCTGGAATTTCACATGAGTGGAAAAATCGGTGAACGCGGTGTCCACGCAGTCGGCGGTCAATACGAAATCAATTAGGTCGTCAGCCGTGCCTTTTCCCACGTCGAAGGGCATCTGGTAGTCCGGCATGGGCAGTTCTTCATAGGCCATCCAATTGGCGACTTCGACGATCTTGTCCACGTTCGTACGAACGTCGCGAGAGTGCTCGATTACCGGGTGAAGGCTATCCAGAACCGGGCTGCCCGTGAGCTTGGGCCAGCGCACTGCAGGCGTGCCGGAGGTCGCGCTGAGGGTTCCAGACAAGGTGGTCATCACTCCGGTGGCCGCGGCTCCCACCGTTGCAATCGCTTCCAGAAATTGGCGTCGATCAGGGACTCCCAAAGGGCATCCTCGTCACTAGAGTCGAGTCAGAGTTTGAAACTCATCCGTTCGCACGTGCCACCAGCAAAATTGCCAGGGCATAGAAAACGAACATGAAGAACAGATAGATTTTCGCCTGGCTGCCCGAGCCCTTGAACTCTCTCCACGCCAGCACACCCCACAGAGCCGCGACCATGGGGGCCGACTGGCCGATGGCATACGAAATCGCCACTCCGGTAAAGCTGGCGGCCACGAGATTGAAA
>JAIQFF010000134.1 GCA_020073395.1 Terriglobia bacterium | reverse complement strand
CGCTCGCTGCGCTCCGCTCCGGTCGGGATGACAGAAATTGGGTCGGCAGAGGAGGCCACCAACCTGACAGACTCAATCTTACGGAGTCAATGAGATGGACGTCCGGGTGTCTCTCTGACTTTTCGTTCGCGTTTGCGCCTCCAGGCGGATCAGCCTTGCCTGGTCGGGGGTGAAGAGCAACGTCCCCATCATCAGTTGCCGAACCTGATTGACTTCCCAACGCGGCAGCATGATTCCTTTGTCGGAGTGGCTGTTCGAACCCAGCAGCAGGTGGCCGAGTTCGTGGGACATCACACAACCCAAGATGATGGGGAGCTCGAACTCAGCGTCGTCCCTCTTGGCGCGCCGTAACGCAAATTCGTAATACACACTGGCGAGAAGAGGATGGACGGCAAAACCAAAAACACTGTCCTGGAACTTGTCCAACACCGGCGCAGGAAGAATGCGCAGCCGGATGCCGTTAGCCGCAGGCGCTTCTTGGCAGGGGTCTCCGAGGCTAACGCCGGATGGCCCTACTGAACACTCCAACCAGGATGTCCGCAAGCCAGCCTGCCCAAGAATTCTTCCAGCTTCGCGCTCGGCGGCGGCCAGGACCGCAGGGGAGGCCTGGGAGTAGTTGGCCACCAGAACCGTGATCGCGGGAGGCTCGTCCACGACGCCCAACGCAGGTTCCGCAGAGGCAAGTCCCATGATCCCAACCCAGGCGGCCATGACGCCGAAACTGGCCCCCGACAAAATCCGCGTTATCATGTCGTCCTCCTCAGCGCGGGTGGCGCGGTGAGGGGCGACAGTGGGCTTTGAGTGCGACTACCTCAATGCAGGGACGCTCGATTGATAGTCAGAAGAAGGTCGAAAGAAAGTCAGAAGCCAACTTGCTAGAAATAATGCGGTTGGAGGATTGAGTCAGTCGACGGAAAACGCTTAACTCAGCTTGTGGAACATGCGTTCGGTGCTAGACTGGCGAGACTTGAGGCGAACCTTTGTGGAAGTATCTGTTCCTTCCCCTCGCTTAGTCCGGTTTGGAACCTTCGAAGTTGACCTTCCAGCGGGGGAACTGCACAAAAGCGGCGTGAAGCTGAAACTTACCGGCCAACCCTTTCAGGTTCTAAGTATTCTGCTGGAACGCCCCGGCGAAGTGGTGACCCGGGAGGAATTGCAGAAACGACTGTGGCCCGACACTTTTGTCGATGTTGACCACAACCTAAACACAGCCATCAATAAGATTCGCGAGGTGCTGGGCGACTCGGCGGAGAGCCCGCGGTTTATTGAGACACTTCCCCGGCGCGGTTATAGGTTCATTGCAGCGACACAGGGGGCAGCGCCGGCTCCTGGGCAAGGGCAGAGCCCTCCGATGCCGCCAGCCAAGGCGGCCGAGGTCGGCTTTTGGCATCGATCATTCGCCCCGATCGTTCTGGTCGTCATCTTGCTCGCGGGTGGCGTGGCGCTGCTCCTTGTACAGAGACGTTCATCGCCCGTCACCACACCGTCCGAGTATAGGCAGCTCACAAACTTTACCGACTCGGCCGTGGCGCCAAGTCTGTCGCCGGATGGGCGAATCGTAACCTTCAAGCGCGGCGAAGACGCCTTCTTCAGCAGCGGCCAGATCTACGTCCAGATGTTGCCGGACGGCGAGCCAGTGCGACTCACCAACGATGCTGACCGCAAGTATGCACCGGTCTTTAGCCCGGACGGATCGCGGATCGCCTACTCCAATGTTAGTGTCACGCATTCTTCCACGGGGCCAGATACATGGACGGTTCCAGTACTCGGGGGCCAGCCGACCCTGCTTCTGCCTAACTCCTCCGGTCTCACCTGGATCACGGATCAGCGAATCCTGTTCTCCGAGCAGAAGGCTGGTTCCAACATGGGCATTGTGACCGCCACTCAGAGCCGGGCGGATCGGCGAGAGGTCTATTTCCCGGCAGATGAGCGCGCCATGGCGCATTACTCCTACGCGTCACCGGACCGAAAGTCGGTTCTTGTCGTCGAAATGGACCAAAGCCACGTGTTTCATCAACCGTGCCGGCTGGTGCCTTTTGATGGCAGCTCTGCGGGACGGCAGGTCGGTCCACCCGGTGCATGCACCTCAGCGGCCTGGTCTCCGGACGGAAAGTGGATGTACCTGGGCGTGATGATCGGGCACCGTTCGCACCTCTGGCGCCAGATGTTCCCGAACGGAGAAGCAGAGCAGATCACGTTCGGCCCGAGCGACGAGGAGGGTATCGCGGTAGCGCCAGACGGGCATTCCCTGGTGACATCGGTCGGAACACGCCGTAGCTCGGTATGGATTCACAGCCCATCCGGCGAGCGAGCCATCTCCTCTGAGGGCTACGCTGTTGCTCCACATTTCTCCCGCGACGGCAGGCATGTGTTCTACCTTTTTGCGAAGGAGCTCGCCTTATCGGCGCCACTCGGCTGGATAAACTGGTCGGGCGACTTGCGTTCGATGGACCTCATCTCGGGGAATACTGAGAGCGTGCTGCCGGGCATGCCGGTTGCCGATTACAATATTTCGCCCGACGAGAAGGAAGCGGTTTTTACTGTATCGGAAGGAAATGGAGAGCGGACGATCTGGCTGGCAGACCTGGATCGCCGGACACCACCGCGTCAAATCGCGCAGGCCGGGGATCAGGCTTCATTCGACGGCGACGGAGATATTATCTTTCGGTCGCTCGATGAGAAAGCGGAGGGACTGGTTCGGATCGGGAAGAACGGAGGGCAACGAGACCGAATAGCCGATTCGCCTATTCTGAAGGTAGGCGTTTCACCCGACGGCAAATCCGTGCTCGTATTCTCATTTGCGGTTGGCGAGGCCAGTCCTACCATGCTCGCACTTGCTACCCATGGGGGCGCGAGCAAGAAAATCTGCACTACATGGTGCTGGCCAGCCTGGTCTTCCGACGGAAGATTCTTCTATGTGGCACTGCCTCCCGGGGAAAAGACGTTCGTGATTCCTGTGCCCGCTGGACAATCATTGCCGGATTTACCACCATCTGGAATCGATCCATCTACGAAGGCGGCGGACTTACATGGCGCCAGCATGATCAACCATGGCTTGATTACGCCCGGTCCGAACCCTTCGGAATACGTCTTTCTTAAGACCGACCTGCAGCGCAACCTTTTCCAGATACCGTTGCATTGAGAGCGGCGGTTGGTCGTCTGGCCCGGGCACGATCCCGAGTTGAGCTCTTAAACAAGAAAAAGCCCGGCGCCATGCCGGGCCTTTCGATCTATAAAGAGGGGTTTAAACCGGGCTGCTGACCGCAGTCCGATCTGGGCGTGCCGGAAATCTTTCCATATTCAGGTCGCGGGCCGGCTTCACTTCCTTGACCTCTGGCAGACCGAGGACGATGGCTCCCAGGGTGGAGTTCGACTTCTCCAGCACCATGAGCAGATATTTCTGGGCTACGGCACGATCGGAAGGATGAATGAGTTTCCACCAACGCCGAATGGACTCCTGGACCTCAACTGTGTTCTTGTCCCCTTCGACCATGGCATCGACGAGCTTGTAGACCTTGCTCTTGACTGCTTGGTAGGAGATAGAGACCTCCTGTGGCATTGTCCACCCCCGGTGTCGTGACTGGTAGCAATACGCGGGCCAAACGTATCCCTAAGCTTTATTGGGACTTAGTCCAATGATTGATTCTAGTTGTTGGAGGAATAGAAAAATTTGATATGAATTTCCGTAGAACAAGCTTGGGACCAAGATCAGGAGAAATCGTTTGCTGGCGGTTGAAATCCTCGACTATTTCTGGCTCAACTGCTTTTCGACCGCGGAGACCACCTCGGTCGAATCCGGAGTCACTGCGGATTCGAAACGCTGCACTACGTTACCGTTGCGGTCAACCAGGAATTTCGTGAAGTTCCACTTGATGTCGCCCGCGATCGATGGTCCGGTCTGTTTGGTGAGGTACTGGTAGAGTGGAGTCTGGTCGTCGCCCTTAACAGACACTTTGCTATACATGGGAAATGTCACGTTGTACTTTCGGGAACAAAAAGTCTTGATTTCTTCGTTCGTTCCGGGCTCCTGACCGCCGAAATTGTTGGCCGGGAAGCCGACAATCACGAAGCCCTGGTCCTTGTACTTCTCATACAAAGACTCCAGAGCGCTGTATTGCGGTGTGAAGCCGCAGCGGCTGGCGACGTTGACCACCAGAACTACCTTGCCTTTAAAATCCGCCAGCGGCATGGGCTTGCCATCGATTGAAGGCAGGGTGAAGTCGTAGATGTTGGCAGCGAGGGCGGATCCAGCCATAAGAATCACCAATCCCAGGACAAGAGATGCGTGGACACTTCTCTTGCGCACAGCCTTCATGACAGTCTCCTTGGCGCTGCTGAACGTCCAGTCTTGATTGGGACGAGAATACCGGAGGGGACTGCGAAGCGCAACGGGTTACAATGTGGCGCCCTGGTGGGCGGCTGATTCCTGTCAGTGCAGCAAAATTTCTTGCGGAGGCTTCATGAAGCAGGCACTGCTGTGGATGTTCGTATCTCTGGCGATGTCCGGCCTGTCATCGGCACAAACTGAACCCGCGCAACGCGCCGTGACTCATGACAGCTCGGAGCGGATGTTCCTGCCCCGCGACACCTTCTGGGGATATGCACAGTTTGACCTGGCACCTCCACATAACGAAATTGATCCGAACGTCTGCCGGGCAGACGCCGGAATTTCGGGAGGAGTGAATGATCCGTGCAACGCCTTCGCACGCTACATGATCTCTGGATATGTGGAAGCGCATCCCTTTGGCCGCGGCCAGTTCCGCAGGTTCTTCCTGTTTGGAGAGCCACGCTTCCTGTTCGGCAAGAACCTTCCGCAGACGCTCTATACCTGGTCGATGGCTGCGATCGGACTGGAGAACTCGTGGGGCGGGGGCCTTTACCTGGGCAAGGGCTTCGAAATGCGGGTGACACAGCATTTTCTGTTTACCCGGTTTGGGGCGCGGGACCGGAACCTGGGTGGGGCGGATCTTGGACCCAACGGGCCCTGGGGCCGTTACAACACCATCGGGGTGCGGAAATATTTCGGGACGAGGCGGTATTGAGGGTATGCTGAAAATCCGAGCCGAGCGTCTTGCCTCCATCGAAACTGACAAATGAACCGACCGGGGTTGGTGCCCCGGACGACAACAGCCGGACTTTGCCCGGCCGGGCGGGTGAGGGTACCCGCCCCTACGCGGGCAGTGGTTTTCGCGATCCTGAGCTTGCCAAAGTCAGTCTGGAGCGCGTTAGCGCCCGGCTCTCGCCTGGGCTGGCTTCTACCTTGCACGGATTGCTGGCGGAGGCTCCTGATCCGGATGGCGCGCTGCTTCTGTTTGAGCGGTTGTGCGAGTCGGCCGAAACCGTGCGCCTGCTGGAGCAGCATAATTTTCTGGCGCACTACGCCATTGTGGTTTTCGGTCACAGCCGGTTTCTGGGCGAGACGCTGGTCCAGAATGCCGACCTGCTGCCGTCCTTTCTGCGGGAGAGAAATCTTGATCGCAGCTTTTCCCAGGAAGAATTTCACGAGAGCCTGGCGCGCTTCCGTACGCGCTCGCTGGACAACGATGTTGCGCTGACCCTGGCGCGCTTCAAGCGGCGCGAGTATGTCCGCATCATGCTGCGCGATGTTCTGAAGATCGCGCCCCTGGCTGAGACTACGGCGGAAATCTCGGCCCTGGCCGATGTGCTGATCGAACAGGCCCTGCGCGAGGCGGACAGTAAACTGCAACGGCGCTACGGAACGCCGCAACACCTCGATACCCTGGGCCGGCGGGTGGACACGCCGTTTGCCATCCTCGCCTTGGGCAAACTGGGAGGCAACGAGCTGAACTACAGCTCGGACGTGGACCTGATGTACATCTACGGCGACGGCGAGGAGCCGCCCCGGACGCCGGTTTCCAATCGCGAATACTTTATCCGCCTGGCCCAGCATACGACCGACATCTTGTCGCGGATCACAGGGGACGGGCCGGTATTCCGCATCGACCTGCGCCTGCGGCCGCAGGGTGGGGAAGGCGAGTTAGCTATCCGGTTGTCGCAGGCGCTGACTTATTACGCCGAAACAGCGCACGACTGGGAGCGTCAGGCCCTGATCAAAGTTCGGCAGTCGGCCGGAGACACCGGCCTGGCCCGCGACTTTATTCGGGCGGTACAGCCATACGTTTATACCCAGCAAGTGAATTTTGCCGCCATCAAGACCGCGCTGGTGGCGCGCGAGAAGATGCGGAAGCGGCGCCAGTTGGGAAAAACTCTGGGGCAGCCAGAACAGAATATTGATGTGAAAGTCGATCGCGGGGGCATCCGCGATATTGAATTTCTGGTGCAGTGCCTGCAGCGCGTGTACGGCGGCGCCGAACCCTGGCTGCGATCGGGCGGGACCCTGTTCTCGTTGCACAAATTGCATGACAAGGGCCACATCAGCGGCAAGGAATTTCATGATCTGACCAGCGCCTATGAATTCCTGCGACACCTGGAGCACCGGCTGCAACTGCGCGAGGGACAGCAAATCCACCGTTTACCGGCGTCTGAGGCCGATCGCCGCGTGCTGCAGCGCGCCATGGAAGGTTATGCGCCGGGGGAGCACAGGTCGGGCGACTTGACGTCAGTGGTGCAGCGGCGGATGGCGACGGTGGCCGAAATTTATCAGCGCATCATCTATCAGCAGCAGACTCGCGGCCGTCAGCAATTGCCCGGCGCCGAATTCAAATTGCTGAGCGCGCTCGAACCGACGACGGCGGACCCGTCCAGCCAGCAGATTCTTGAACGGCTGGCGATCGACGCCCCGTCCCTGTATGAAACTGTGGGTCGCAGTGACCTGAACCCGCAGACACGTAAGAACCTTTACCGGTTTCTGGGGTCGGCGTTCGGCAGTTCGCAACGTTATGCCACCGTGCTGCAATATCAGGAGGGAGTGCGTCGCGCCCTGGTCCTGTTCGAAACGAGCGACTATCTGACGGAGATACTGATTCGCCATCCCGAGGAGATTGTCACGCTGGCGGAGTTGGAGGAAGTCCCAGCACACGCCGGCGGAAGGTATTTGTTCGAAAAGTCTCTGGGGCTGACCGAAACTGCCCGCGATCCCGTGTTTGCCTACCTCGCCGATTCACCGGTCCCCTACGCGGAGAAGCTGGCCATGCTGCGACAGCACTTCAGACACCGGGCGTTCGTGGTCGGGGCGCGGGACGTTATCGAGTTGCGCGATGTGTACGAATCGTTCGAGGCCACCACGGCGGCTGCAGAAGACGTGATGGCGACGGCGGTTCGCCTGGCCAATGCTGAGGGGTTGGCCGTAATGGCGCTGGGCAGGCTGGGGAGCGGGGAATTTGATCTGTTGTCGGATGCCGATGTCTTGTTTGTGTGCGGGGAAGGCGGCGACCGCATCGCGCTGACCAAGTCTGCGGAACAAATGATGCACGCGCTCGCAGCCTACACCCGCGACGGAACGGTGTTTCCGGTGGACGCGCGCTTGCGGCCGCGGGGCGGCGAAGGCGAGCTGCTTTCCACTCCGGCACAGTTGGCGGCGTATTTCGAGCACGAGGCGCAGGCCTGGGAAGCGCTGATGTACACCAAGCTGCGCTTTCTGGCGGGATCTCAAACCCAGGGCGAACGCACCGCGGCGACGCTGAAGACGCTGTTCGAGAGATTTGCGGCCGATGCCGGGTTCGCGCAGGCGGTACGAGAAATGAGGGCGAAACTGGAAAGTGCAGAAGGGCCCGACAAGAGCTTCAAGCATTCTCCGGGTGCGATCTACGACATTGACTTCATTACCAGCTTTCTGCTGGTGAAGCACGGCGTGGCAGACAAGCAGGGAAGCTTACGTGACCGGCTGTGGCGCTGTGTGGATTCAGGGGTCCTGGATAAGTCCGATGCGGGGGTGCTCGACCATGCCGCGGAATTGGCGCGCACGGTGGAACACGTGGCGCGGCTAGTCGTCGGGCGAGCGGGCAAGTGGCTGCCTGCAACCGAGCACGGCCGGAGGGTCACCGAGAGACTGACGGGGCAAATTCTGGAGCGCCAATTTCCGGACGGGCTGGAGAGCGAACTGGATCGGACCTTTGGCAAGGTGCGGGCGATTTACCAGCGGGTGTTTATGTAGCGCCGGCATCCTGCCGGCTGTCCCGAGGGCGTCCCGCCCTCGGCGCGTTCACCAATCTGTGCTCCCCAAGTCTCCGATGCCGCAAACAAGCGCGGGCGAGGTCGCCCGCGACCACGGGCCCATCAGTTCCGGCGCAGGGTGTAGGCGGGGACTGGGGCAGGGTGCCGGCTGCGTTGGATAAGCCAGATGATCAGCGCGATAATGCCACCGAGGAACAGGAAGGGCAGCAGGAAGATCAGAAAAATCCAGGCGCCTCCTCCTCCGATGGTCGTGACATCGCCGGCCACAGTGGCCTGCGGGTCGCGGTGCAGGCTCCCGCCAATTGCGGTCAGATCGCCGGCCACCTGGGCGCCACTCTCGACCCGGACGTTGCCGCCGATGGCAGTGACGTCTCCTGCGATCGAGGTGCCTGACTCCGCATACACGTTTCCGGCGATAGTGGTGACGTCGCCAGATGACTGACCCCGAATGTAAATGGAGCAATGGATGCAGGTGACGTCGCCCACTCTTTCCCCGGACTGGATGCGAATGTCGTGATTGAACTGGAAGCGGTCGGAATTGGATTCCGCCGCCAGGCTGGTGTACGGCGCTGCGAGAATAAGGATGCAGAGGGCTGGGAGGGGAGAGAACCAAGTCATGAATATCTCCTAAGAACCAGGTAATACCTGCGGACAGTATAAGACGGTTTTAGCGGCACCTTCCAACTTTGTGATGCGTGTGGGTCGGACACTCTTGTCCGACGCTTTTGACTTTAACTTCAGCACCCCAAAAAGCTCACTCACGTCTCTGGCAGTAAGAAAAAAACCAACACCAAAGTCAAAGGCGTCGGACAAGAGTGTCCGACCCACACTCGGGCGCTAGTGCTTCGTTTTCAGCGAGTAGTTTCTTACCACTCCGAAGCCGGTGACGCCGATGTGAACTATTGAGATCCAGCGTTCGATCTTGTGATGGTTGGCGCGGTGCATCCAGTAGGAGAGACCGACCGAGGTGAGCGTTCCTGCCGCCTCCAGGCTGGCAAAAGCGGCGGAATTATTGACGACATCGTCGGGGATGAGGACTTCGTCGCGGCCGCGCGCCTGAAAGTTGCGGGTGGAAGCATAGTCGAGGCCGCGGAAGACGGCGACGCCGGAGAACAGGAGGATGTTGGTCCGGTCCCAGAAGGCGTGGGGCGATTGAGAAGGAGCGTTGGGCACCGGGGCGGAGGCCGGCCTTGGGTTCGGCGGCGCGAGTTGCTGGGCGTGGGCGGATGCGGCGGCCAGGAAGTAGATTGCGAAAAGGATTGCCCGGAACGAATTCTGGCCACGGAAGAAATGACGGGACATTCGGGCATTGTAGCGGTAATTCCTTGCCGAGCTTTGCTCGGCTGGGCAGGTGGGACACCTGCCCCTACGTAACCAGCGGTGTCCGCGTGGTTCGTGGACTGTCGCCATCCGGCGGCTAACCTTTATAATTAGTAGTTTCGACTATTAATTGTTAACCAGCCAGCGCGGAGGGTTTAATGGCGGCTTCCTATAATGGTGTGCCGGTGCCGGCGAATGGCGCCCGGATTACCTACAGCAACGGGACCTACCAGGTCCCCGATAATCCGATTGTGCCTTTCATCGAAGGCGACGGCACAGGGCGCGACATATGGAAGGCGTCAGTGCGGGTGTTCGATGCGGCGGTGGAGAAGGCCTACAAGGGCAAGCGGCGCATCGCCTGGTATGAAGTGTTTGCCGGCGAGAAGGCGATGTCGAAGTTTAATACCTGGTTGCCCGATGACAGCGTCGCCGCCATCCGTGAGTTTCGCGTGGCCATCAAGGGGCCGCTGACCACGCCGGTCGGCGGTGGCATCCGGTCGTTGAACGTGGCCCTGCGACAGATTCTCGATCTGTATTGCTGCGTGCGCCCGGTGAAGTATTACAAGGGCGTGCCCTCGCCGGTGAAGCATCCCGAACGCATGGATGTGGTCATCTACCGTGAAAATACGGAAGACGTTTACGCCGGCATCGAGTGGGAGCAGGGAACACCGGAGGCGGCGCGCCTGATCGAATTCCTCAACCAAGACATGCTGAAAGGCGGCAAGAAGCAGGTGCGCCTCGATTCGGGCGTGGGGATCAAGCCTATTTCGATCACTGGGACCAAACGGCTGGTTCGCATGGCGATCAAGTTCGCGCTGCAGAACGGACGAAAAAGCGTGACCCTGGTGCACAAGGGAAATATCCAGAAGTTTACCGAGGGAGCGTTCCGCAAGTGGGGTTATGAGCTCGCGACCGAAGAGTTTCGCGACAAGGTAGTCACCGAGCGCGAAAGCTGGATTCTCGACAACAAAGATAAGGACCCGAACCTTTCGATCGAGCAGAATGCCGCTCTGATCGAGCCCGGCATGGAGTTTGCTACCGAAGACTTCCGGCAGTCGGTTTACAGGGAAGTGAAGCAGGTCCTGGATTCGATTTACACCACGCATGGCAAAGGTGCGTGGAAAAAGAAGCTCATGATCAACGATCGGATTGCCGATTCTATCTTCCAGCAGGTCGTGACCCGGGCCGACGAGTATTCCGTGCTGGCTACGCCCAATCTGAACGGCGATTACATTTCTGATGCGTGCGCGGCACAGGTAGGCGGGCTGGGTATCGCGCCCGGCGCCAATATCGGCGACGGCTTCGCCTGTTTCGAGGCCACCCACGGGACCGCGCCCAAGTATGCGGACAAGGATGTGATCAATCCGGGGTCGGTGATTCTTTCCGGAGTGATGATGCTGCGCTTCCTGGGCTGGAATGAAGCCGCCGACCTGTTGGAACAGGGACTGGAGCGCACCATCGAGCAGAAGAAAGTTACCTACGACTTTGAGCGGCTCATGGAAGGAGCTACCAAGGTCAAGACCAGCGAGTTCGCGAATTACATCATTGAGAACATGGGTGCGGGTGTGCTGGCTGCAATCTGAAAAAGCTGCCACGGATCTCACAGATGAACACGGATAAACCAGGAAAGTTGAATCCGTGTGAATCTGTGAAATCCGTGGCTCGAAAGGGAGTTCATGCGAAAGAAAGTGACAATTGTTGGTTCGGGCAATGTAGGAGCGACCGCGGCTCACTGGATCGCTTCCAAGGAACTGGCGGATGTGGTTTTGATCGACATCATCGAAGGTGTGCCGCAGGGCAAAGGCCTGGACCTGCTGGAGGCCATGCCGATCGAGAAGCGCGATTCGTATGTGCTGGGCACGCAGGATTACGCCGATACCGCGAACTCCGACGTTGTCGTGGTCACCGCCGGCATCCCGCGCAAGCCCGGAATGAGCCGCGACGATCTGCTCAACACCAACCACAAGATCATGAAAGACGTTGTGGGCAAGGTGGTGCAGTACTCACCCAACTGCATTCTGATTATCGTCTCGAATCCCCTGGATGCCATGGCGCAGGCGGCTTACAAGATGAGCGGGTTTCCGCGGGAGCGGGTAATTGGCATGGCCGGCGTGCTGGACTCGGCGCGGTTTCGCACATTTATCGCGCAGGAATTGAAAGTCAGCGTTGAGAACGTGACCGCGTTTGTCCTGGGCGGGCACGGCGACACCATGGTCCCGCTGCCGCGATACTCCACCGTTGCCGGCATTCCGATTACCGAGTTGATGGATGCGGCCACGGTGGAGCGACTGGTGCAGCGTACCCGTGACGGCGGAGCGGAAATTGTGAAATATCTGAAGACAGGGTCGGCTTACTACGCGCCGTCGGCGGCCGCGACTGAGATGGTGGAGGCGATCCTCAAAGACAAGAAGAAGATTCTGCCCTGCGCCGCCTACCTGCAGGGCGAGTACGGGATCAACGGATTGTATGTCGGTGTGCCCTGCAAACTGGGCGCGAAAGGCCTGGAGCAGATCATCGAAATCAAACTTACTCCGGAAGAAAAAACCGCGTTGGATAAGAGCGCGGCGGCGGTGAAGGAGTTGGTGGCCGTGATCGGGGTGTAGGGCCGTGTGCGTGATAGAGGTGGCCGATGCGCAGAATCATCTTGGTTGGGATGATTGTTTTTGGTCTTGCCGTGATCTTTTTCACCTTTGCGAAACACGCGCAGCACCATTTGCTCCTTAAGACATATTTCCGGGATGCCCACGGCCTGCGGGCGGGAGCGCCCGTGCGGGTGGCTGGGGTTGACGTGGGGCGAGTAACAGAAGTGCGCGTGCGACCAGAACTCAAAGAACACGCCGCCGAGGTCAGCATGTTTCTTCAAACCCCCTACGAACTCAAGATACCGGAGGATGCGGTTGTGTCGACAGCGACGGCCGGAGTGCTCGGCGAGACCTATGCCGAGATCGACCTGCGAGGTTCCTCCGGTGCGCCCGCAGAAGAAGGAGGAACGCTGACGAGTCGGGAAAGCGGCCCCGAGGCCTCGCTCGAAAGTCTTGTTGAACAGGTTATAAAGAGCGCCAGGCCGACATCCTGCGATCCCCCGAGCCCCGAAAACCGAAGAAGGCTAGAACCCCACTAGCCACCTATGTCTCGAACGAATGGCAGAGATAGTTTGAGGTTCGACATCACCTGCGACGATTTGTTGACCATGGTCATTGACCATGGTACGATGGGGCGATGAAAGAAGTCGCCATATCCGAGTTCAAAGCCAAGTGCCTCGGCATCCTCGAAGAAGTCCGCAAAACCCGCAAGCCGATTCGCGTGACCCGCTTTGGCAAGCCTGTGGCTGAAGTGGTGCCTCCGACTCCGCAACCCCGCCCCAAGAGCTGGCTGGGATGCATGGCTGGCACGATAGAAATTGTAGGTGATATTGTCGGCCCTACCGGCAGTTTTGATGACTGGGAAGCATTTCGGAAATGAAACTGCTCTTGGACACTCACATCTGGATTTGGAGTGTCAGCGACCCTCAACGGTTGAGTCGCCGCGTCGCGAAGGCATTGGAAGACGTTCAGAACCAACTCTGGTTGTCTCCTGTCAGCATCTGGGAGGCGTTGCTCCTCCATCGCAAAGGGCGCCTCAGAGTGCCTGAGGGTTTTTCCACCTGGGTGACGCGCGCCCTGACTACGATGCCACTCACCGAGGCCCCCCTTAACTTTGAGGTTGCCGCCGCGCTGTCAGCGGTCAGTTTGCCGCATGCTGATCCCGCTGACCACTTCCTTGCCGCGTCTGCGAAAGCTTTCGGTCTCACGCTCATTACGTCCGACCGCAATCTAGTCCGTACCAAGGAAATTTCTGTAATGGAAAATTGACGGTCTACACCCTCTCAATCACCACTGACTTCACCGCCGCATCCTTTAGCGGTTTGTCCTGGCGGTTGCGCGGGGTGGCGACGATTTTCTCCGCCACCTCGTAGCCTTCGACTACTTCTCCAAAAATAGTGTGTTTGCCGGTGAGCCATTGCGTGGGGGCAATGGTGATGAAGAACTGCGAGCCGTTGGTGTTGGGACCGGAGTTGGCCATGGCCAGTTTGCCGGGCTTGTCGAACTTGTGTGGCGAGCCCTTGGTTTCGTCTTCGAACTGGTAGCCGGGGCCGCCAAAGCCGGTGCCCGCAGGGTCTCCGCCCTGGATCATGAAATCGGGAATCACGCGGTGGAAGATGGTGCCGTCGTAGAGCCGGTCTTTGCTCTTCTTGCGGCTGACCGGGTGGGTCCATTCGCGTTTGCCTTCGGCGAGTTCGACGAAGTTGGCCACGGTTTTAGGCGCTTCTTTTTCGAAAAGGCGGCAGACGATAGTGCCTTCACTGGTATCAAAGATGGCGTAGGTACCGGGTTGACGGGGCATGGGATCCTTTCATTTTGAAGATGCGAGGGCAAGATGCCCTTGCGACTGCCGGCGGAGCCTGTCCTGAGCGAAGTCGAAGGAACGCCGGCGCTACTTTGGAACGGTTGCGGGTGCGGCCGGCTTCTTGACTGCAGGCTTGGCTGCGGCAGGTTTGGCCGCTGGAGCAGCGCCGCCCTTTGTGATGACGATGTGAATGATCTTGACCGGTCGGTAGGGGCGGTCGTTGGCATCGCGACCCATGCGCGCAATCTGCTTTACCAGGGCGATGCTGGGTTCGTCGCATTGACCGAAGAGGGTGTATCCGCCGTTCAAACTGGGATAGGCGACCTCGGTGATGAAAAATTGAGAGCCGTTGGTATCGGGCCCGGCGTTGGCGTAGGCCAGACGTCCGGGGCGGTCGAACTTCAGGGTTGGGGAAGTTTCGTTCTTGAACTCAAAACCAACGTCGCCACTGCCGCTGCCGGCGGGATCGCCACCCTGAATCATGAAGTTAGGGATCACGCGGTGAAAGATGGTGCCGTCATAGAGCGGGACGCCATGTTTCTTGGCGTGCGAGATGGGATTGGTCCAATCTTTGGTGCCCTGGGCCAAGCCGATGAAGTTGGCGACTCCGATCGGGGCTACGTCGGGAAACAGGGTGCAGGTCAGCTTGCCCGCGCTAGTCTCAATGATGGCGGTAGGCCGGGCCGGTGTGGCTGCCGCCGGTTTCGCGGCAGGAGCAATGGCTGGCTTCTTCGCGGGCGCGGTCTTGGGTGCCGGCGTGGTCTGTGACAATCCTGCCGAACACGCTGCCGCAATCAGCAAACAGATTGAGAAACACTTTCTCATGGACGCTCCTGAGCGCCGGGCCTTGCCCGGCCGGACGGGTGAGGGCACCCGTCCCTACGTGGGTTGTGGTGACTGCGAAATATGATTCTATCCTAGAGTTCACAAAATGCTATTTACTGGTCGAGGTCTGAGCGGCCTCGGCCTGCATCTCGCGGCTCACCCGTTCCACTTCGCCAAAGACGCGCAGCAGGTTTCCTCCCAGAATTTTGTGGATGTCTTTTTCACTGTAACCCCGATCCAGCAGGGCCTGGGTGATCCTGGGCAGGTCGGCGGCGGAATCGATGCCCTCGGGCATGGCGCCGCTTACGCCGTCGAA
>JAIQFF010000133.1 GCA_020073395.1 Terriglobia bacterium | reverse complement strand
GGTGCTGAGCGCCGTGCTGGTCATCACCCGCAAGAATGCAGTGCACTCCGCGCTGGCCCTGATCGTATCGCTGCTGGGACAGGCCGCCCTGTACCTGATGCTGTATGCGCCTTTTGTCGCCGGCGTGCAGATCATTCTTTACGCCGGCGGCATCATGGTGCTGTTTCTGTTCGTGATTATGCTGGTCAACATCGAAAAATCGCAAAGGGAAGACCAGTTCAACAAACAATGGCTGGTCGGATTGGCCGCGGCGATAGCCCTGGGCGCACTGTTCGTGCTGGTGTACGTCAAGGGCAGGGCATTGTTCCCAGACCGCGCAATCCAGATGCCGGAACAGTCCAACACTCAGCAGGTTGCGGTCCTGCTCTACGGCAACTATATGTTCACCTTCGAAATCGCCTCTTTACTGCTGCTGGTGGCGATCATCGGAGCAGTAGTCATGGCAAAGAAGAGGATCTAGCACTGAGAACCGAGAACTAAGAATCTAAGAACTGGTTTTTATGAGTCCAATCGGAACCTTGCACTATCTGGTTGTCGCTGCCGCCCTTTTCATTCTGGGTGTCATCGGCGTGCTGACCCGCCGCAACGTAGTGATCGTGCTGATGTCCATCGAACTGATCCTGAATGCCGTGAACCTGAACCTGGTAGCCTTCTCGCGGATATGGGGCCTGCACGGACAGATTTTTGCAATATTCGTGATCACCGACGCAGCCGCGGAAGCCGCAGTCGGCCTGGGAATCCTGATCGCATTCTTCCGCAATAAAGAGACCGTGAACATTGACGAAGTGGACTTGATGAAATGGTAAATGAGCTTCTAGCTGAATAAAACAATGTTCTTCCTCAACCACATCTGGCTCGTCCCGCTGCTCCCCGCCTTCGGCGCGGCCATCATGTTCTTTTTCGGCCGCAAGCTGCAAAAGGCGACGGTCAGCGCGGTCTGTGTTGGGGCAGTGGCACTGGCGTTCGTCTTTGCTTGCATGGCGGTTTGGCAATACACCGGATACGCCCACGACAATCCCGGCAAGCCTTTCGAGAAGATTGTTTACACCTGGCTGGGTGCCGACACCGGCCACATGAACTACGTTAAGCACGACGGCACTCCGGCGGCGTTCCATGCCGATGCCGGCTTCCTGCTCGACCCCCTTTCCGCCATCTGGCTGCTGTTTGTTACGGGCGTGGGCACGCTCATCCATATTTATTCCATCGGCTACATGGCGCATGAGGGTGGGTACTACCGCTTCTTCGGATACCTCAACCTGTTCATGTTCACCATGCTCACGCTCATCCTGGCGAATAACTATGTCCTGATGTTCGTGGGCTGGGAAGGCGTGGGCCTCTGTTCCTATCTGCTGATTGGTTTTTATTTCCATCGTCAGTCCGCCAGCACCGCCGCTAACAAAGCATTCATCGTGAACCGCATTGGTGATGCCGGCTTCCTGCTCGGCATGTTCACTATCGCCTGGTACTTCGGGTCTTTCCGTTTGACCGAGATCACCACCATGGCGCGCAGCGGGCACTTCGCCATCGGCGATCCCATCATCACCGCCGCCACTCTGCTGTTATTTGTGGGCGCGTGCGGCAAATCGGCCCAGCTTCCGCTCTACGTCTGGCTGCCCGACGCCATGGAAGGCCCTACTCCGGTCTCTGCCCTGATCCACGCCGCCACCATGGTCACCGCCGGCGTGTATATGGTGGCGCGGTCGAATGCGTTGTTTGTCCTGGCCCCCGGTTCGATGAAGACCATGGCGCTCATTGGTGCGTTCACCGCGCTGTTTGCCGCGACCATCGCCCTGGTGCAGAACGACATCAAGCGCGTGCTGGCCTACTCCACCGTGTCTCAGTTGGGATACATGTTCCTGGCCCTCGGAGTCGGTGCATTCGCCGCAGGCGCGTTCCACGTTTTCACTCACGCTTTCTTCAAGGCCCTTCTGTTCCTTGGCGCAGGATCGGTCATCCACGCCATGAGTGGCGAGCAGGACATTCGCAACATGGGCGACCTGCACCGGCGCATCCCGATTACTCACTGGACGATGTTCATCGCGACTTTTGCCATCGCAGGCATCCCGCCCTTCGCCGGCTTTTTCTCGAAAGACGAACTTTTGTGGCAGGCCTGGTCGTCCGAAGGAGGCGCCTACCGCCTGTTGTGGCTGGTGGGTTACGCTACTGCGCTGATGACCGCGTTTTACATGTTCCGCTTGATGTTCCTCACTTTCCACGGCCAGCCGCGCATGAGCCACGAGGTGGAACATCACATTCACGAATCCCCGAAATCGATGACGGTCCCCTTGATCATCCTCGCCCTCGGCGCCATCAGCGCTGGATGGCTAGGATGGCCGCACAGTCTGGGCGGATCGAATCGCTTCGAGAAATTCCTGGAGCCCGTGTTTGCCCGCGAGGCGGCGGTGTTTCAGACGGAGGGACGAGAGGCGCAGCTGGCTGCTGGGAAAAAAGAAGAAGAGCACACCAACCCGGTGGAATATTTCCTGATGGCTTTCTCCATCGCCGCTGCTGTAGCCGGATTCGGCATGGCGTGGAAGGCCTATCGTGACGCCGGCAAGGGTTACGCCGAGCCTATTGCCGAAGCGACCCCGCAGCTCTACACCGTCTTGCTTAACAAGTATTACGTGGATGAAGCTTATGACTACGCCTTTACCGGCCGCTCCAAAATAAAAGGCGTGCGCCTGGGCGTAATGGGGCTGGGCGAAGCCTCGTCCTGGTTCGATTCACGCATAATCGATGGCACAGTCAACGGCGCCGGCTGGATGACGCGGCTCAGTGGAACGATTTCCAGTTGGTGGGACAAGTGGATCATCGACGGAATTCTGGTAAACGGCCCCGCAATTTTGTCGCGCATGTTGTCGTATCCCCTGCGCCTGCTGCAGTGGGGCCTGGTGCAGTGGTACGCCCTGGTCATGGTGATTGGCCTGGTAGGATTCGTTTTCTATTACGCAGTGCGGTAGCAAGGGTTGCTGACGACCGACGACTGACGACCGACGACTGCTTTTATGCATAATCACATTCTCTCGATCATCCTTTTCACGCCGCTGGCCGGCGCGCTACTGCTCATCTTTGTCCCTAAAGAAAGCAAAGATGCCATCCGCTGGATCGCAAACATTGTTGCTCTGGCCGGGCTGCTGGTTTCCGTCCCGCTGGTGCCTTGGTTCTGGGCGCAGCGCTTCGAACCCGGCTTCAAGTTCATGGAAGGCGCTCCCAACAACTGGATTCCTTCGATCGGCGCCGGTTACGTTCTCGGTATTGACGGCATCTCCTTCCTCCTGATCATGCTGACCACGCTGCTGGGCTGGGTTTCAATCCTTTCCTCGTGGACCGCAATTGAAAACCGGGTCAAGGAATACTACATCTGGTTCCTCGTCCTGCAGACCGGCATGCTGGGCGTCTTCATGGCCCTCGACTTCTTCCTGTTCTTCGTCTTCTGGGAAGCCATGCTGGTCCCCATGTACCTGCTGATCGGCATCTGGGGCGGTCCGCGAAAGCTTTACGCCGCCATCAAGTTCTTCCTCTACACCTTGTTCGGTTCGGTTCTAATGTTGCTCGCTGTGCTGTTCCTGTACTTCTACAATTTCCATCAAACCGGGCAATACACGTTCAGCATTCAGGCTTTGTACAAGACGGCTCCCCTCATCTTCCACGATCCGGCATACGGTTCAACCTTCGCCATCTTGCTATTCCTGGCTTTCTTTCTGGCCTTCGCCATCAAGGTGCCGATGTTCCCGTTTCATACCTGGCTGCCTGATGCCCACGTGGAAGCGCCGACCGCGGGCTCGGTCATCCTGGCCGGCGTGCTGCTGAAAATGGGAACCTACGGGTTCGTCCGCTTCTCCCTGCCGTTCTTCCCGGATGTGGTCATGCACCCCAAGGTGCGCGGCTGGATGATTTTCCTTTCCATCGTTGGCATCATCTACGGCGCACTGGTTTCACTGATGCAAAAAGACATGAAGAAACTGGTGGCGTATTCGTCCGTCAGCCACCTTGGTTTCTGCACCTTGGGAATCTTCGCGCTGAATCCTGCGGGGTTGAGTGGATCCGTCCTGCAACAGATCAACCACGGCATCTCCACCGGCGCGCTCTTCTTGATCGTCGGCATTCTGTACGAGCGGCGGCACACCCGTGAAATATCCGAATATGGCGGCATCTCGAACGTCATGCCGGTTTACGCCACCATCACCATGATCATGTTCCTTTCGTCCATGGGACTGCCGCTGCTCAACGGATTCGTCGGCGAGTTCACCATCCTGCAGGGCACTTTCATGGAGAACTGGAAGTGGGCGGCATGGGCGGTTCCGGGCGTGATTCTGGCGGCTGCGTATCTGCTGTGGCTTTACCAGCGGGTATTCTTCGGGACAGTCACCAATCCCAAGAACGAAAAGTTGCACGACCTTACGCCGCGCGAACTGCTGACCTTCGCTCCCCTGGTCATCGTTGCGTTCTGGATCGGCCTCTATCCCAAACCATTTTTCCAGATTCTGGAACAGCCGGTGAACCAGATCGTTTACACCGTGCGGGGAAAGGATTATCCCGGGCTGCAACCTGGCGTTCAGAGTGTGAATGCTGCGATTCGGCCCGCGGATGACGCCGGGAATGCCGCAGCAGTGCAGACCGCTTTGAATCAGTCGAAGGGAACTAAATAAGTGTCGGGCAATCTGGCGCAAAATTTCGGCCGGGTCGACTATCTGATGGCGCTCCCCGTCATTCTGCTGACCCTGTTCGCGTTGGGCATATTGCTCCTGGATCTCATGTTGCCCGCCCAGTGGAAGCGCGTCAATGCGTTCACCGCCCTGGGCGGCATTCTGTTTTCTGCCAGCGGAATCGTCAAGATTCAGCTGGCCTTGAACGCGGCCGGCCTCCCGGGGGAATCGGCGTTCCTGAATTCGATAGTGGTTGATCGCTTCACCATTTACTTCTGGTACCTGTTCCTGGCCGGCGCCGCGATTTCCATCCTGATGTCGATGCGCTATCTCGAGATCGAACATGAAAACCATGGCGAGTTCTATTCGCTGCTCCTGTTTTCAGTAGTGGGCATGATGTGCATGGCCGCCGGTTTCGATGTAGTGCTGATCTTCATCGGCCTGGAACTGATGGCGATTTCCACCTACGTGCTGGTCGGATTCCTGCGCACTGACCGCCGGTCGAATGAAGCCGCGCTGAAATATTTACTGCTGGGTGCATTTTCCTCCGGCATATTTGCCTATGGCTTGTCCCTGTTCTACGGTCTGACCGGAAGCACCAGCCTGCTGGGGATAAGGAGCGGCTTGGTCCGGCTGGCTGCATCCCACCCCGATCACGTTGACCCGGTCGCCGTGATCGCCCTGCTCACGGTCGCTACCGGCCTGTTCTTCAAGATCGCAGCCATCCCTTTCCACCAGTGGCTGCCCGACGCGTACGAAGGCGCCCCCACCAGCGTCACCGGATTCATGTCAGTCGCGGTCAAAGCCGCCGCCTGGGCCATGCTGCTGCGCATCTTCATCTGGGGTCTGTATCCTCTCCGGACTGTGTACGTGCCGCTGCTCATCTTCGTGTCGATCCTGACCATGACCGGCGCGAACCTGGCGGCGTTGACCCAGAGCAATCTCAAACGCCTGCTGGCGTACTCATCCATCGCCCACGTCGGCTACATGCTGCTCGGCCTGGTCGCGCTGGCTTCGGTCACCTACCCGGCGCCCGCTTTCTTCGACGGCTTCAAGGGCATTTTGCTGTATCTGCTGGTGTACACCTTCATGAACCTGGGGGCCTTCGGCGTGATCGCATCTCTGCGCCAGCGCAACGTCATTGGCGATGAAATGGACGACATCGCCGGCCTCTATTTCCGCGCTCCCACCGAAGCTGTGCTGATGCTTATTTTTCTGCTCTCCCTGGCCGGAATCCCGCCCCTGGCCGGGTTCTACGGAAAGTATTTTATTTTCCTCAGCCTGATCGAGAGCGGCCACTATGTGCTGGCGTCGCTGGCGGTCCTCTACGCCGTCTTCGGACTCTATTACTATATGCGCATCGCCAACCAGATGTTCATGCGCGAAGCCCTGGACAAGACCCTGCTTCCCATCAGTGCCGGGATGCGGCTGGCGCTGGGTGTGACCGCATTCGCCACTGTTTACATCGGAATCTTTCCTGAACAATTCATCCGCATCGTGAACTGGTCTCTGGGAATTGCGCAAACCGCGTCCGTTGCTACTCTGGTACGCTAAGACGCACACGGTGCAGCGGAGCATCCTCTCTGCTGGTGGCCATGTCTGGTCAAGACGACAATTCGAAACCGGATCGCAGTGGCTGGGTCCAGCTGGCAAGGTACAGCCAACTGGCCTTCGTGTTCCCGGCCGCAACGGTCGCTGGCTGGCTGATTGGCGCAGCCCTGGATCGCTGGCTGCACACCACCTGGCTCTATTTAGCAGGACTGATCCTCGGCATCATCGCCGGCTTCGTCGAGCTCATCCGGGCAGCGCTGTCCTCGGCACGCAAATGATGGCCTGAAGATGACAACCGCCGCGCCTTTGACCACTGACCCCAACAGCGAAGCCTTCTACTCCGGAGCCCTGGTGCGCATCTCTCGCTTCATGCTGGTGCTGGCGGCTGCCCTGACCGCAGCCGCCTGGTGGCGCTATGGCTGGCGCATCGCCCTGGGATTCCTCTGCGGCAGCGCCGTCGCTTACTTGAATTTTCACTGGCTGAAGCGGGTTGTGTCCGCCCTTGCTGACCGCGCGACCCAGCCCGGCCAGGTGCACTCCAGCAGAGGAGTGGTGTTGCGCTTCCTGCTGCGCTACGTTTTGATGGGCCTCGGAGCCTATGTTATATTCACTGTTTCCCCCGCGAGTCTCTACGGGTTATTTGCGGGCTTGTTCCTGCCCGTAGCTGCCATCGCGTGCGAAGCCGCCTATGAGATGGGGGTCGCTCTTAAGAGCGGCTTCTAGCTGCTAGCTACTGGCTTCTAGCCTATAGCGTGAAATCAAGCGCGTTGTGAAAGTTTAGTGTTTAGCGGTCAAAGCCAGGAGCTAGTAGCTAGAAGCGCAATTCATGCCTGAACAACTCTGGTTTACCGAAATTCTGAACCATCTCTTTGCCGGTCCAGTCACTGGACTGCTGCGAACTTTCCACATTGATCCCAAGTACCCGCAAGCCCCCATCACCAACGCTGTGGCGATGGAGTTTCTGGTATTTCTCTTTCTGGTGACGCTGTTCTTCCTGGTGCGTGCCCGGCTCTCGGTGGACAAGCCCGGCGGCCTGCAACATGTCTTTGAAGGTGTTCATGGTTTCGTTGAGGGACAGAGCCATGAAATTATCGGGCATCACAGCGAGCGCTTTACTCCGTTCCTGGTGACCCTGACTTTTTTCATCCTGATATGTAATCTGATCGGCCTGATTCCAGGTTTCGAATCACCCACGGCCGTGCCCGTAGTTCCCCTGGGATGCGCCGTCTGCGCCTTCGTGTATTACCAGACCCAGGGTTTCAGACACCACGGCATCGCGTACCTGAAGCATTTCATGGGACCCATGTGGTGGCTGGCCATCATCATGGTTCCCATCGAGATCATCAGCCATCTCGCGCGCATGCTATCGCTGACCGTGCGTCTCTACGCCAACATGTTCGCCGGTGACATGGTGACCATGGTGTTTTTCTCGCTGGTCCCGATCGGGGTCCCGATTATTTTTCTAGGCCTTCATATCGGAGTGTCGTTGCTGCAAACCTATATCTTCGTCCTCTTGACCATGGTGTATCTGTCGGGTGCGGTAGCGGAAGAACATTAAGACCGTTTCAAGTTTCGAGTTTCTGGTTTCCTGCGACTGGAAACCAGAAACTGGAAACTGGAAACCAGCCGTTAGCGTGAGGGCGTCTGTACTCTCAAGAGACGTCAACCACCCACTGGCGGCAATTCATACGAGGAGAAGAACACGATGCGTAGATTATTGAGCTATTTGTTCATGGCACTGGCCTTTATGTTTCTGGCCGTGCCGGTGTTCGCGCAGGGCGGCGAAACTGCCAGCGCGGTCAACTGGGTGGCCATCGCCGCTGGATTTTCGATGGCGATTGCGTCCGCGGTTTGCGGTCTGGCGCAAGGCCGGGCGACTGCCGCTGCGGCCGAAGCTTTGGGACGCAATCCGGCGGCCCGCTCCGGCATCCAGTTCGCGCTCATTCTCGGTCTGGCCCTGATCGAATCGCTGGCGCTTTACACGCTGGTAATTATCTTCGCCAAGGTAAAGTAAGAGTTTTCGAAGACTGCGGGTGCCCCATCCATTTCGCGTACTTTGCGAAATGGGTGGGGTGAGTTTTTTTAGGATGAATCAGGACTACATCAATTGCGGTTTACGCTGTCCGTCCCAATCGCCTTCCTTGGTTCCAGGCGAATGTTCCAGAGAATCCATCAGAACGCGGCGCAGCCGGTAGCGGCTCTCGAGATCGGTGTTCACGATCTCAAACCCGACTTCGTTCACCCGCGCCCGTCTTAGCAATACTTGTCCGCGAATGTGGCGGCCGCCTGTGGCAATGTCGATGTTGGCTTCCGAGCCCACGCGGAGATTGTCCTCCTTGGTGCCCATCCCTCCGCCCAGGCTCAATTCACGAATCAGAATGCTGGATTTCCCCCACGAACTGCTGATGGTCGCATGCAGCGTCCGACGCAAGACAATGCGCTCGTAGCGGCGCTGCCTTACCCACGGACAGGCCGGCGCTGAATCCAGCGGGGCGATAGCCAACTCTCCCGGTTCCAGTCCGCTTTCTGCCATAACCTGGCTGCCATAGCGTGGATCGATCTTTACCAGGGCCTGGGCCGCGGCAATGCGCAATTCCCGGTGATGGCTCCATCTCCACATCTTCTTTGCTTCCAGCAGGCCGCGCAGCACTGGCACGGCATCGTTTTCCCGCAGCCGGCCCAACGACTCTACCGCCTTCAGCTGAATCAGCGCTGAGCGTCCCTGAGCCTCACCTGCCTCGGCCATGACCACGAGCGGCGGGACCGCCGTGCGATCGCCACTCATTCCGATTTCATCAATCGCCTGGGGCAGGACCAGCGCATCGAGAATTTCAAGCAGTTCCAGGAGAGACCGCCCCCGATCATGGGCCGCGCCGTAGGCCACCTGGCGCACCACCACGTCGTGATAGAAACGATTCCACTCGGGAAGGCGCGTAGGCAGCAACTCCAGCAGGGTGGGCACATCCAGCCGGCTCAGCAGGCCAACCACGGAAGCGGCCTGGCGGGGCTGCCCCATGCGCAGCATCTCGCGCAGCTGCTGTTGGGCGGGCGCTCCCAGTTCCTTCACAATGTCTATGATCCGGTCACACTCTTCCCGACGCATGCAGCGGAAAAACCGCTCCGAGAGGTGTTCCACCGCCGCTCCCGAGGTCCGGCGCAAAACCTGGAGCAGGTCGGCTGGAAGCTGGGGCAGGTACATCGCTTCTTCGATGAACTCAGGCAAACGGTTTTCCACCCCGATTCGAGGGCGCAGTTCGGTTGCCAGCACCGGCCGTTGCTTCGCTATGTTTTCCATCGCGATACAGAGTTCATTCAGGGCGCCAAACTGTTTGTTGGTGCTGGCTTCCGTACTGAGGCGCACAAAGGCCGCGCTCAGCATGCTTTGCAGGTCGGGGTCCGGCTCCTTGCCCATCAGGTCGCCAATTTTACGGATGGACATCGCCATCAATTCTCCGCCGGCGGCCGCGAACAGGTCGGCCAGCTGGCTTATGCCGGTCGCGATCTTGCGCCTCGGCTCGATGTCTTTCGCCTCCAGGCAGTTCAGGTAATTTTGCAGGATGGAAACCGCGGTTTCCTTGTCGCCGCGGTCCAGCAGTATCTCGACAAACTGGCGCACGTTGCGCGGCGGCACACAGGGCGCCTCATGTGACAGCAGTACGCTCTTCTTGCCCGCCTCCGGCACTTCCGCCCAGAACATCCGGTCCAGGATGTCGGCATGCGACTCCACCAGAATGCCGGCCTTGCTCATCTTGTCTTCCTGCAACTTCAGGATCTGGCGCAGGGTGTCCATCTGCCGGCTCATGTGCTCCATCATCTGGTGCACGGCATTGACTTTCACTTCGCCCTTCTGGAAGCGTTCCAGGGCGAAACGAATGGCCATGTGCTCAGCCGCCTTCATCAGTAGGGGTGTGTTGTCCGCCTGCTCCACAGAAGCCTGCGACGCCAGACTTCCCAGCAACTGCTGCAGGTTGACTCTGGTATTGGGGTCAACCGTGGTCAGTTCCTTTTGTAAGGCTGCGGTATCGGCGTTGGGGTCGCCACCCACTTCTCCAAACCGCGTTAACAGACGGATGGTCTGGATGACCTCTTCTTCCTGCAGGGGAACGACGCCGCCCGCCCAGGTTCCGCCGCCCGTGGCTGGGGCAGCACCCTCCACCGCCGGACCGGCGTTCGGAACACTCCCTACCGGAGCGCCCCCGGGAACGCCACCGCTCTTCGCGCCTTCCGCGGCAGCAATCAACTGCAGAAGTTTCTGCGGATCGTTAAGCCACTGCTTGAATTCTGGACCCAGGGTCTGGGCCGCAATCTGGGCTGCGATGCTGATCTCGCCAGTAGATGGATCGGCAGCGACAAATCTTACTTCGTTGATGCGGATCGAAGCCGTCTTGCTGTCCCCGAAGGTGCTCTTGATCTCTTTGACCACGTCCTGGGCCTTGGATCCGCCCAAGGCGAAAGCCCGCACCAGTTGGATAAATTCGTCCTTGTTGATCTGGTTGGAAAAATGGATGCTGGCCAGGCCTGCAGTGGTCAGCAGTTGAGCGAAGCTGCGCTCCGCCTGTCCTGTCTCCAGGGGAATTCCGTCCAGCAGCAGCTTGTTTTCCGAGACTCCCAACAGGAACGACCCGTCCGCTCCTTTGGGCAGGCCGTCTTGCAGTTCTTTCCACGTGGTTACGAACTGGCCTTCGGTGCGTTTATGGTCGAGCCCATAGAGGCGAACGTATTTCACCAATATGTTCAGGCTGTGGACAAACGCCCGGGCGGACGCGATCCTGCTGTCTTTGGTTGTGTCTGCCGTTGAGATACGCGGCTCCTCTTAAAGGGCTTCTCGTACCGGCTAAGGGTAATGCGAAACTGTGAGAAGATACACATTACGGAGGTAATACCGCCAATTGGCCTTCCGTGACGGCCAAATCCGGCGTAAGAGGCGGTCCACTGACGAAATCGGAGGCGTCCGGCAGCGTAGAAGTCGCAAAGCGGCGCCAGAATACAGCCCAGGGCACAAGCCCTGGGGTAAGAAAGAGTAACAATACGATAGCCCTGAAAGGGCGAAAGAAACATCGTCCTGCGGCTTGCTGGATTGACGATGCCTTTGCCCACTCCGTCCATGCCCACCAAGCCCGCCAAGAAAAAATCCGGCCTCGCTTTCTGGATGCGGCGCGTCCTCGAGGAATGCGACCGGGCCAGTCTCAGCTTTGCGCCCGATCCCGTACACGACCTGCGAGTGGCCCTCCGCCGCTGTTGCTCTATGGCTGACGGCGTCGCTGTCATCGATCCTGATCCTGCCTGGAAGGACATGAAGAAAGCAGGGAAGCGCCTGTTCCGCCGCCTGGGAGAACTGCGCGATGTGCACGTGATGCAGGAATGGGTCCACCTCCTGGACACGCCAGACGATCCCGTCACCGGACCGCTGTTACAATCCGTCGCTGCCCGCGAGCCTCAATTGCAACAGGAAGCGATGCAGGCGCTTTCAGAATTCGACCGCAAGCAGTGGCAGCGCTGGAGCCATTCGCTGCCCCGCCGGATGGCAAGGTTCCGGCCGGGCAGTCTGGTCTTCCGACATCTCGCGCTCGAACGCTGGACCGAAGCCCACAAGCTGCACCGTCAGACTCTGCGCAGCGGCTCCCCCGCGGCGTTTCATCGGCTTCGCATCGGCATCAAGCGCTTTCGCTACATCGTCGAAAACTTCCTGCCCGAGCAGCATGCTGCCTGGAGCGACGATCTTAAGCACATGCAAGACCTGCTGGGCGAGATTCACGATCTCGATGTTCTCTGGCCTACCGCCGTGCGCGCCAACGTCTTCCCCGATGGCGATGCCCGCTCCCGCTGGCAAAAACGAATTCACCAGGAGCGCGTCCAGAGAATCGAGACCTATCTCCAAAAAATGACGGGAAAGAATAAAGACTCGCTCTGGCAAGTTTGGCGCAGCCAGCTCCCCGACCGAAAGCAAACTGAATCCGCCGCCCTGCTTCGCCTCAAGCTGTGGGCTTCGTTGCTTGACCCCGACTTCCAGCATTCCCGGCACGTGGCCCGGCTCACACTGCAACTTTATGACGGATTGGCGGCCATGGGTAAAGCGTCAAGATCCACCGCTCACGAGCGTGACATCTTGCAGGCTGCCGCGCTGCTGCATGACGTAGGCAGGTCCAAGGATGAGGAGGGTCACCATAAAGCCTCTTATCGGATGATTCGCCGCCTATCACCTCCGCTGGGCTGGCGCGCGCAGGATCTGCTCACCGCCGGGATCGTTGCCCGCTATCATCGCGGTGCTCTACCTCGCGCCGGACAAAGGCCGCTCCGCAGTTTGTCCCCGGGACAAAGGCAAGACGTAGCAAGATTGGCGGCCATTCTTCGCCTGGCCAACGCCTTCGATGCCTCCCACGACCACCGCGTCCGGCGCCTGCAAGTCGTGAACGGAAATAACGGAAACAAAGTTCTGCTGATCGCAGCCCAGGGCTATTCTTCCCGCGACAACCAGGCAGAAACAATCGCCGCTGCCCGCCACCTGCTGGAAACCGTCTATCGCCGCCCCGTGATGATCAAGCCCATGAAGGTTCGCAGAAACCAGAGCCAGAAACCAGCCAGTAGCTAGCAGCTAGAAGCTAGCAGCGCGAAGCTACTCAGTCACTTCCATCTTCCGCAGCCACCGCGTACAGATACACCATGACTCACCCGCAACTGGTAGCAAAGGCGGTGGAGTGGCTGCGCGCCTATCGCTGTGGCGTGGTTCTCTCCGAGCAGGCCTGTGTCAGCGGAGAAATGCCTGATGCCATCGGATGGAAGCGAGCCTCCCATTCCGTACTGATCGAGTGCAAGATTTCCCGCGCCGACTTCCTGGCCGACCGCGACAAGCCCTTCCGGCAAAAACAGGAACTGGGACTGGGTTGTGAACGTTTCTATCTCACTCCCCCGGCGTTGCTTCAGCTCAAGGAACTACCCCTAGGCTGGGGCCTTTTGGAATTGCGCAAGCGCAAGGTCGAAGTCGTCCGCCGCTCCGCACGCGCCCTCCGCACCCCGGCCGGGTTGTCCTATGAGATGAATCTGCTGCTTGCTAGCCTGCGCCGTGTCGAAATCCGCATCGAGCCCCAAACCATCACCGAATTCCTCAAGTGGAAAAACCGCATGCAGCAATACAACGGTGGCGCCTGGCCCACAGGCATGGAGCCCACCCAGGAAGAACAAAACTATTTCCTCGAGACAGGCGCATTAGAACCGCAAACCACGTAGGTGACCACAAACCACGTAGGGACGGCTGTCCCCAGCCGTCCGGTCGAGCGAAGCTCGACAAAGATGTTGAACCACCACCGAAGTCAGGACGCTGAAGGCCGGGGGCAAGCTCTAAACTCCGCCCCCGCACCCGAAAAAGCAAAACCGGGCTGGTTGGCCCGGTTTCGAGTAGCGTCGAGTTGAGATGCGATCACATCACTACGCGGCGCGCACTGGCAACAAGCGTTCTCCGGTCAGTTTGACCAGAAATGTCACTGCTATCTCGTGCCAGCCAAAAATAAACGGAGACGGGAGGAACATGGGCTTACCTAGTGCAAGCGCCGTGCCAACCTTGAGCCTCACCTTTCGCTTTCTTTTATACTCCTAAGCGATTGACTGGCAATGATTTAGTATTTTGTGGTTTCAGAATCAGAAACCCTCGTGTGGTCCCGTAGGAAAAGATTTACTCAAGTGGGAAAAGCGCAGTTACATCGGAGGTGGTGGCAAAACCCAGCCTGCGCGCGGCTTCGGGAAGGGCACGACCTCAGTCGTGCCAATTTAGCCATTGAAATGGGGTGCGCTTCAGCGCCTGAAGTTCGCAGTTCGGCTGTACTGCCGGCTAGAGTTCCCGACGCCCTTCCATCGCCTTCAGCATGGTGATTTCGTCGGCATACTCGATATCGCTCCCCACTGGAATCCCCATCGCGATCCGCGTTATTTTGAGCCCCGCGCGCCGCAATTGCCCGGAAAGATAGGTCGCGGTAGCCTCGCCCTCGATCGTCGGATTGGTGGCCAGAATCACTTCATCGACCTGGCCGTCCTCCACCCGCCGCATAAGGTTCGAAATCCGCAACTGGTCCGGTCCAACTCCGTGCAAGGGCGAAATCGATCCATGCAGCACATGATAGACGCCGTTGAAGTGCCTGGTCTTCTCGATCGCAGCGATGTTGGTCGGCTCCTCCACCACGCACACCATGCGCTGATTGCGCGTCGCACTGCTGCAGTAAACGCAAGGGTCAACATCAGTGATGTTGTTGCAGATGGAGCACAGGCGCAGGTTGGCCTTTACATCGCGTACCGCCGCCGCCAGCGCCTCCGCATCTTCGTTGGAGGAGCGAAGAATGTGAAAGGCGAGCCGCTGCGCGCTCTTGCTCCCAATGCCCGGCAGTTTCTTTAGCGATTCGATCAGCCGCGCCATCGGCTCCGCAAATTTAGACATAGAAAGATTGAAAGATTGAGTAATTTGGAAATTGTGAAATTGAAAGAATTCAGTAATTGCGGAATTGGGTCTTCAAATTACTCATTTACGAAATTGCCCAATTACTCAATTCTTACAATCCCGGTATTCCCATTCCGCCCAGCATCCCACCCATCGTGAACTGCATGGCCTCATCGACTTTTCGACCTGCGCCGTTGATCGCGGCGGTGATCAGGTCCTGCAACATCTCCAGATCGCCAGCTTTCACCGCCTCGGGATCGATCTTGATGCTCAGCACCTGCTTGCTGCCGTCCATCTTCACGGTCACCGTACCGCCGCCGGCCGAGCCCTCGACTACGGTTTCCTGCATCTTCTTCTGCAGAGTCTCGTATTGCTGTTTGGCCTGCGACATCAATTCCTGCAGGTTGAATCCGCCCATGGCGTTTGTCCCCGGCTTTCTCGGCGAGTTAGCGCTTGTCCTTGTAATCGA
>JAIQFF010000132.1 GCA_020073395.1 Terriglobia bacterium | reverse complement strand
AGGGAATAGGGGGCCCTTCGACTGCGCGGCTGCTTCGCGAAGCGAAGCAACTACTTCGCTCCGGATGACAGGGCTGATTCTGTCCCTAGATGGCGCGGGTCGAGGCTCGCATTACCAGGTGGGTCGGGATGGAGTAATCGGTGTGCGGCCCCTCATCTTTTCGGATAAGGGCCTCGAGTGCGGCAAACGCGGTGACCGCAAGCTGGGTCCGCGACAGGATTATGGTGGTGAGCGGCGGCTGGGTAAGATGTGCGAACGAAATATCGTCAAAACCAATCAGCGATATATCTTCTGGAACTCTCAGCCCGGCGTGCAGAATCGCGCCCAGCGCCCCAATCGCGGTCAGATCGTTCGAGGTAATGACTGCGGTTGGGCGATGGGGCAATTTCAGCAAGCTTCTCATGGCCATGGCGCCACCTTCGATCCGGTGGTCTCCCTTTTCGATCATGGACCGGTCGGAGAGTCCCCTGGACTTCAGGCCGGAGAGGTATGCGTCGCGCCGGGTGCGTGCCGACTCCAGATTCATGGGACCCGCGATAAAGGCGATTCTTCGATGATTGAGTGAAAAAAGATGCTGCATGGCCTCGTGAATGCCCTGGGCGTAATCGATGCGAATGTTGGCGCTGTGCAGACCAGTTTTGCCCGTATCCATGAACACGGTGGGAATGTTGCGACGGGTCAGTTCGGTCACCAGGGCAGGATCGGCTTCAGAAGTCATGATGGCCACGCCATCGACTTTGCGTTCGACCATGCGCCGAACGCATCCCGCCATCCGCTTGGGATTGTAATCTGTGTTTCCGATGATCACTTCCTGGCCGCGTTCTACTGCCTGATCTTCAAAGCTTTTCACCAGCTCAGGGTAAAAGGGGTTGGTGATGTCCGAAATGATGAGCCCCAGCATCCGGCTTCTACCTGAGACCAGGGTGCGAGCGTGGGTGTTGGGATAGAAGTTCAGCTCTTCGATGGCCTGGCGCACGCGCGCCGCGGTTCCGGGCCTTACCTTCTCGGAATCGTTGATGGTGCGCGAAACCGTGGCGGTTGAGACTTTCGCTCGCTTCGCGACTTCTTTAATGTTCATGCATGTCCACGAGGAAGGGTCTCGGGAGGAGAGCTCTATTTTAGCAACGATTGCCGGGCAAAAGGAATGCGAAGTGCGAAGTGTGGGCCGGACACTCTTGTCCGTCGCCTTTGAATTTGATCTTGATGCCTGGAGCTTTCTATGTGGTTCCCCGGAAGGGTCAATGGAGCGGCAGAGTCAAGTCAAAGGCGGCGGACAGGTGTCCGCCCCACACCACTTGCGTGTAAGCGTTTACAGCAACGGCCCCAATATTAGATAATGCAGCCCGCAATCATTCCGACTAGGCACGTCAGAGGGAAGCCATGGATCGACGCAATTTTCTCAAGACAACCGGCACGTTCATCGCGGGCGCGACCATTGCCCGCTCCGCTTTAGCCAATAGTGCGGCTGAAGCCAACGCGGTCCAGGGACGGTTGGTTCTGCCCTTAAATCGCAACTGGCGCTACAGCCGCACCGTGGCGGAAGGGGCGCACGCCCGCGACTTCGACGACTCAGGATACGAGCGCGTCGTGATTCCCCATACCAACGTTCGCCTGCCCTGGCACAGTTTTGACGAAAAGAGCTATGAATTCGTCTCCAGCTACCGCCGCCGTTTCAAGCTTCCGGCCGAGGCCCGGGGCAAGCGCGTCTTCGTAGATTTTGAAGGGGCCATGACCGCTGCTACCGTATGGATAAACGGCCAGCGACTGGGCGAGTACAAGGGCGGGTACACGCCTTTCTCGTTTGATCTCACCCCGCACCTCGATTTCGACGGGGAGAACGTGCTCGCGGTGAACCTTGATTCCAGCGAGCGGCCAGACATTCCTCCCTTTGGCTATCAGATTGATTACCTGACCTTCGGCGGCATTTACCGCGAAGTTTCGCTTCGCATAGTTCCGGCGACATTTATCGAAAATGTCTTTGCCAAGCCAAAGGACGTGATGACCGATCATCCCAGCCTGGATGTCGATTGCTACATCCAGCGCATGGAGGCGTCGCGGGAGGCGCTGACTCTTGAGGTCAGTCTTCGCGAAGGTGAACGGGTGTTGGCCAGGGGCACACAGCGCGTTCCCGCCGCTCAGGCCGCAACCGAAGCCGTTGCGTACACCATTCACGTGGACAAACTTGGTCCCATTAAGCTATGGGACCTGTCGCACCCCAATCTTTATAACGTGCAGGTTCGTTTGCTGCGCGGGGCGCAGGCGGTGGACGAAGTCTCACGTACGATCGGTTTTCGCGATGCGCAATTCACTGACCACGGCTTCGAGCTCAATGGCAAAGTGATCAAGCTGCGCGGGCTGGACCGGCATCAGACTTTCCCCTTCGTCGGCCAGGCCATGCCCGGCCGGGCCCAACGCAGCGATGCGAAGATTCTCCGCAACAAGCTCAAATGCAATATCGTGCGGACCTCGCACTATCCGCAGTCCCGCCACTTTCTCGATGCCTGCGACGAAATCGGACTACTGGTGCTGGAGGAAATTCCCGGCTGGCAGCACATCGGGGACGAGCCGTGGAAACTGATATCGATTGACAACGTGAGCCGCATGATTCGCCGCGACTGGAACCATCCCTCCATCGTCCTGTGGGGAGTGCGGATTAACGAGTCGAAAGACGACCACGACTTCTACGTTCGCACCAACGCACTGGCCCACAAGCTGGATTCGACCCGGCAGACCGGCGGCATCCGTTATTTTCAGGAATCGGAATTTCTGGAAGACGTTTTCACCATGAACGACTTCGGTTTTCCGCTGAAGCCACCCAATCACTCGCGTTACCTGAACACCGAGTTCGTCGGGCACACCTATCCCACCAAGACTATCGACCAAGTGGAACGGCTCACCGAACATACGCTACGCCATGCCCGCATCCACGATCAGCTGGCTTCCAACCCGCAGTACGCCGGCGGCATTGGCTGGTGCGCCTTCGACTACAACACGCACGGCGATTTCGGCTCCGGTGATCGCATCTGCTATCACGGTGTCACCGATATTTTCCGCGAGCCCAAACCAGCGGCTGGTTTCTACAAGTCGCAATGCGACCCCGCCGAGGAGGTCGTGCTTGAGCCGGCCTTTCACTGGGCGCGAGGCGATGCGTCCATAGGGTTTTCCACGGCAGCGATCTGTTCCAACTGCGACCAGGTGAAGCTCTACATCGCAGATGAACTGGTCGCTACGGTTGATCCCGACCGGAAGCAATTTGCGCATCTTCAGTACGCCCCATTCGTCGTGGAACTGGGCGAACTCTTTCATAAATGGGGCGACTTGCGGCTCGAGGGCTACATACAAGGCAGACGAGTCATCGTTAAGAAGTACTCCGGGAAAGGCGTCGATCAGAAGTTCACGCTGTTGCCGGACGACACCAGCCTGATCGCAGACGGGGCCGACACAACGCGCGTGGTGCTCCGGGTGACCGATGAATTTGACGCCATCCGGCCATTTGCCAACGACGCCATCAGGTTTGACCTGGACGGCCCGGCGGAACTTATCGGGGACAATCCGTTCGCGTTGATAGGCGGAACCGGCGCCATTTGGATTCGCGCCAAAGAGCAGGCCGGAACGGTCCGGCTGACGGCCACGCATCCCGTGTTGGGAAAGCAGCAGCTGGAGTTTGCGATTGCTGCGGCGGCTCCGGAAGTGGTGTAGCGGGCCCGGGGTGAAACTGTGGCTGGGCGTTCTTCGCCCTGGCTTCCGGCCCTGTCTCGGCACCCCACCCAGCCGCGGAGCGGCGAAGGAGTTGAGCCCCGGGCGTAAGCCCGGGGTCAACTAGCGAAATGATGTCCGGCCCCAACGGGGCGACAGAAACGTTTGCCTACGGGGAGAACCGTACGCGGAGCTTCGCTCCGCCGGACGGACGGGGGACGTCCGTCCCTACGTGGGCGTTGGCGCTATAGCTTTTGGCGGACTAAATCCTCGACGTCGCCAATCTTATCTCCCAGCGAATTCAGCTTACGGGAAAGGCCTTGAATTTCAAACTCGGCGCGGCGGTTAACATCGTAGTCTAGCTCACCGCGCAGACGGTCTTTCGTGTCCTGCCGGTTCTGGCTCATCATGATGACCGGAGCCTGGATGGCTGCAAGCATGGAGAGGAACAGGTTGAGCAGGATGAACGGATAGGGGTCCCAGGCCTTTCCTCGCAGGACGATATTCACGGCGGTGTAGCCGGTGATGGCCAGGGCGAAGGTGATGATGAATGTCCACGAGCCGCCAAAGGCGGCCACCCTGTCGGCGATGCGCTCGCCGAAGCTCATGTCCGCCTCGATGATGTCGTTGGGGTTGCGGTTGGCCCGCAGCCGCACCAGATGCTGGGAGGCGTGAAACTGGCGGCCCAGCACGGTCAACATGTCCATCCCGGCGTGAGGTTTGCGATGCAGCAGGTGAGCGATGTCGTCGCGGTCCACCTCCAGGCACACACTTTCCACGACCGCGACGGCCTCGGTCTGGTGGGGCGTCTGCTCGAGCATGGAAGCGAATCCAAAAAACTCGCCTTCCGCCGGTTGGTCCACTACCACTTCCTGCTGGTCCTCATCAACCATCGTGACCCGAACTGCCCCGGAGATCATGACATAAGCTTGTCCGCCCGGATCGCCAATCTTCCAGATGCGCTGGCGCGGAGCAAAGTTCTTGACTTCGACCTGGGCCGCTAAAACCGCAGTCTCGTCTTCGTCGAGCAGGGCAAACAGGGGAACGCGTTTCAATATCTCTGGGCTGCACGCCATCGATCACCTCGTGGAATAGAAATGGATCGCGCCTGATCCGTTCAAAAGGATGTCATAAAGCACAAAAGGCAACAACTGGCGGGGATGATTTTGTGACCGCCTGAGTTACGACGTTGCGGTGATTTGTTTTCTTGCGCCCTTTGCGGTTAAGGGTTTGACTCTCGCCTTAGCGCTAAACATCCTTAACCGCAAAGGTCGCGAAGAAAGGCCGCGAAGAACGCAAATAGGACTACTTCTGCTCCCCGAAAATGCGGGAATGAAACTCCATGACCTCGTCCATGTGGACGAGGAAATAGGTCAAGCTATGGTCGCCGGGGTAGAGATGATATTCGTGCTTGACGCCCTTTGCCTGCAGTTGCTGGTGTAAGGCGGCGGCGCCGTCCTCAAAACCAAAATCATCCTGCTGGCCGCAATTGAAGTAGATGGCCAGACTTCTCAGCGTCAATCGGTTTTTTCTTGCCAGCAGGAAAATATCGTTTTGTTGCCAATGCGGCACATTGATGGGTTCACCGAAGGCCGGTCCCATCACCCGGCCCAGAGGCGTACCGGAACGTCCTGCAGCCGATAGTTCCTGCGGCGTTTGCGTGATCAAGGCAGCGCTTTGTGCGCTGACGGCGGAAAACAGTTCGGGGTGGGCAAAGGCAAAACGCAGCGCTCCGTAGCCTCCCATCGAAACGCCGGTGATGGCTCGCCCGCTTCGTCCGGGGCGGACGCGATATTTGTTTTCGATGTGAGCCATGAATTCCTGGAGGAAGAAATCACTGTAGCGAAGCTTATTGCCGGGCGAGTTGATATAGAAACTGCGCTTGCCTTCCGGCGCCACCACCAGAAAGTCTGCGATCTTATGCTGGCGGCGCAGGTCTTCGATTACGCTCCATCCCCCGGTGCTGAACAGCGTCTGCTCGTTTTGGCCGAGGCCGTGCAGGAAGTAGAGCACCGGGTAGCGCCGATGGGTGGACTCCTTCGCATCATAGCCGGGCGGCAGTTGTACGCAGTAATGAACCGCCTGCTGCAGAATGCGGCTGTTGATGACATTGCAGTCCGTGCGGCTTTGCGCGTTCGCCACCAGCGGAAGTAGGGTGCTTAGCGCGAGCAACAGCCGGCGAAATCGAGGCATGGATTTCAGTTTACTCGTAACGCAACGCCTGTACGGGATCGAGGCGGGCAGCGCGCGCAGCCGGGTACAGGCCTGAAACCAGGCTGACGATAAAGGCAAAAACGATGGCTGCGCCCACCAGCCACCACGGCACTGACCAGAAACTCTCGGGCGGAAGAGCCTGGCGCTTCAGATAGATATTTGTTCCCAGATTGATGATGTGGCCGATGGCCCAACCCAGCGCCACGCCCACTACCCCGCCCAGCAGGCCCATGGCCCCAGCCTCGGCGAAGAAAAGTTTTTTTACATAGCCGTCGCTGGCGCCGATGGCCTTCATGATTCCGATCTCGCGGCGCCGCTCCAGGATGGCCATGACCAGCGTGTTCACGATTCCGATTGAAGCCACAGCCAGCGCCAGGCTGCCAAAAATTCCCAGGAAGAGATCGAGCACGGCAAAGAATTGCCGCAGACTGCGCGTAGCATCCAGAATGGAAAAAGTGTTGAACCCCAATTTCTTGATGGCCTGCTCAACCGCTTCCACGTTCTTGGGGTTTCTTACGCGCACGCTCACCGTAGAGTAGCTGGGCTGCTTGCTGAAGCCACGCATGCTGTCGCGCACGTCGGAAGGCTGCATGACACGCAGGTCCTGGGCCAGCTTCAAGGGCAGGAACACCCGGGCCCGGGCAGCGCCCCGCATGCTGTCCGGATCCAGATCGGAGATGCCGACAATGTTGAGCTTCTGCTCGCGCGAGATCACGGAATAAGCCGCGTCGGATTCGGATACAGTCGATGCGCCGGATTTCGCGGGAGTGTTTTCTCCAGCGGACTCTGGCGCGGAAACGCGCTGCGCGTACCTCATGACCAGCTCTTGCCCCAAAAGGGGCTTCGCCAATTCCCTAACCGGAACATCGTCTTCATGGCCGGGTGGTGGCGTCTTGCCCAGCAACTCCAGGGCGAACGATTTTTGTAGGATGACCTCAGGCGCTGTTTCAGAAGAGAAAAAGCTGCCGGGGATACCAGTGAAAGCGTCGTTCGACCGCGCAGAGTCCGGGATGCCCGACACCATGGTCAGGTGGGTCTTGTTCTGATAGCTGAGTTCAGTAATGAATCGGATATCGGGATAGGCCTCCAGCACGTCGGGCAGGCGTTCGATCTCCTGGCGGGCAGGTTCATCCAGGGTGCGGCTTTCAGCGGCGGAAGCGGTACTTCTTTCGTCGTCGCGGTTGAAGCCACGCAACTCGCGGCGAGAGGTTACGACCACGGTGTCGAAAAGACCTGACTTGGCCAGATGCCTTGTGGCTAACTTTTGCAGGCCGATGCCGAGAGAAAGCATCGCGACCAGTGATGCCACTCCGACCGAAATGCCAATGGTAGTCAGCGAATTGCGCAGCGACGACTCGCGCAGATTGCGCAGGGCGAGTTCGGAAAGGTCATAAGTCTTCATCGCCGTTCCCTCTGCCGGCTGGCTGTGACCGCTGCCGGGTTAGGTTGATCTTCGTGCGGACGATCGTTATTCGGACGATCGTCAACCAGTTTGCCATCGGCTAGCAGGATCATGCGCCTGGCGTAGCGCTCGGCCAGGGCCCGCTCATGGGTGACCATCACGATGGTCATTCCCAGGGATTGGTTGAACTCGCGGATGAAATTCATGATCTCGGTGCCGGTATGGCTGTCGAGATTGCCGGTGGGTTCATCCGCCAGCAGAAGCCTGGGATGATTGATCAATGCCCGGGCCAGTGCTGCGCGCTGCTGCTCGCCGCCTGAAAGTTCGCTGGGCCGGTGGGTCATGCGGGCGCCCAGGCCGACGCGCTCCAGCGCCTGCCGCGTAAGCGACTGGCGTTGGCCGCGATCGACCTCGGCAAAGCGAAGCGGCAGTTCCACATTTTCGGCCAGCGTCATCCGCGAAACCAGGTTGAACGATTGAAAGACCATGCCTACTGTGCGCAGGCGGTGTTTGGCCAACTCTTCGCGCGAGAGGTGGGCCAGGTCGCGGCCTTCGACGATCACCGCTCCGGACGTGGGGCGGTCAAGGCCGGCGATGAGGTTCAGCAGGGAAGACTTGCCCGACCCGGAGCTGCCAAGCAAGGCGACGAACTCTCCCGGCTGAATTTGAAGCGACACGCCATCCACCGCCCGTATCAGCGCCTCGCCCATCTGGTAGTGGCGGCAAAGGTCAACGATGCGGATAGCGGGCGCGCCGTTCGGGCTGTTTGATTGGTCGGGGTTGATGGTCATCGATTGCGACGTGTTCCTTTGCGTCCTTTGCGACCTCTGCGGTTCAAGATTTTCTCGCCTTGTTGAACGTCACGCTCTCCCACTGTGCCGTGCAACCGCAGGTCCCTCCACTCCGCTCGCTGCGCTTCGCTCCGGTCGGGATGACAGAGTTAGTAATTAGCGAACCTCTCCTCTTATTAGACGCATAGCATCGGCGGGATTTACGTCGCCATCGTTATTTTTTGTGGCAACGCCGTCTTCGGCTGGCACGGTCGCATCGCCCTCGCCCGGCGCCAGGAACAGATTATTTTGCAGACCCTGTTGCTTGGTATAGAGATCGAAATAGCGGCCCTGCAAGGCATACAGCTCTTCGTGTGTGCCGCGCTCGACGATCTGGCCCTGCTCGACCGCTAGAATCTGGTCGGCGCGGCGGATGGTGGAGAGGCGATGGGCAATCACGAAGGTGGTGCGGCCCTGCATCAGATACGAGAGCCCGTGCTGGATCATCTCCTCGGATTCGGAATCAAGGCTGGAGGTGGCCTCGTCAAGAATCAGGATGCGCGGCTCGGCCAGGATGGCGCGGGCAATCGAAATTCTCTGGCGCTGTCCTCCCGAAAGCTTCACCCCGCGTTCGCCGACGATGGTGTCGTACTTCTCCGGAAAGCTTTCTGCGAATTCGTCCACCCGGGCAATGTGGCAGGCCCGCATGATTTCTTCCTCGCTGGCCTGCGGGCGGGAAAAGGCGACATTTTCCCGAATGGTCCCGTCGAACAGGAACGATTCCTGCAGCACCACTCCCAGGCGGGTGCGATAGGAATCGAGGCGCACCGTGCTGAGATCAACTCCATCGACCAGAACCCTCCCCTGCGTAGGGACGTAGAACGCGGAAATCAGTCCGATAATAGTTGACTTGCCCGAGCCCGACGAGCCGACCAGCGCCGTAACCGTTCCCGGTTCGGCCTGAAAATCTACGTCGTGCAACACCGTGCGGCTGCCATCGTAGCTAAAGCTAACGTGGTCAAATTCTACCTTGCCGTAAATGTCGTCCAGGGTTACAGTGCGCTTCGGGTCCTCGTCCTCGGGCCGCTCACGCAGAATTTCCTGCGTCCGTTCCAGACCGGCGAGAGCTTCTGTAAGCTGTGTCCCAATGTTCACAATCTGAACGATGGGTGCGACCAGGAAGCCGAGAAATAGCGTGTAAGTAAAAAAGCTGCCTATGGTCAGCGTACCCGCCATGATCTGGTGAGCGCCCATGTACATGATGATCGCTCCCACCACTCCCATCAGCAGGCTGGCGGAAAGGCTCATGACGGACGTGGCGGTCAGGGTCTTCATCACGTTGTCCAACAGGCGGCGCACGCCGCTCGAGAAGACGGCCTCTTCCCGCTCCTCCGCGTGATATCCCTTGATCACTCGCACCCCGCCCAAGGACTCGGCCAGGCGGCCAGTCACTTCAGCGTTGATTTTTCCGCGCTGCCGGAAAATAGGCCGGATCGTTCTGAACGCCTTGTTCAGCGCGATGGCGAAGCAAAGCAGGAAGCTGAAGGCCAGGATGGTCATCTCCGGGCTGATGCGAAAAAGCACGACCATCGCGATGCCTGAGGTGAGCAGTCCGCCGACCAGATCAACCAAACCGGTCCCCAGCAGGTTCCGCACTCCTTCCACATCGGTCATGATGCGCGACACCAGCGTGCCGGTCTTATTCGAATCGTAGAATGCGACCGGCAGATGCGAGATGTGCGCCTGGACCTTCTGGCGAAGTTCCGCAATCAGGCGCTGCGCCGCTTTCGACAACAATTGGGTCAGCGCAAACGATGTGATTCCCTGAATGAACGTGGCCAGCAGCACGACCGAGACCAGGCGTCTCAACAATTCGACGTGATGCTTGGCGATGACGCTATCGATCAGGAATTTGGTTGAATACGGAAGCACCAGCCCGGACACGCGATTGATGACCATCAACACGAAGCCGAGAGCCAGCAGGCCCCTGCGCGGGCGCATGAGTTCCCAAACAGCAGGCAGGACGGTCCGCAGCCGCTCGGTAGTCATGGCGGGTTTGGGCTTCGCGGTAGAAGGCGCGCTCACTGCTGTGTTTAGACTGGGATGGGGACCGGAAGGGTTCATTTTTGCGGGGTGCAAACACTTGCGCCCATTGAAAAAGCGCGGCCTTTGCAGCCGCGCTTTTCATGCCTTTGAATCGAAGGTGGTCCAGCTACTCTTCCAGGTGCGAATTGGGAAGTGCCAGTTGTTCGGCCGCGGCTGCGAAGTCTTCAGCGGAGATTTCGAAAGACCCATCGGATCCGGTTGCCGGTTTTTCCAACTTTCGCTGGACCTTGCGCTCAGCCTTTTCCCGTTGTTTTTCCTGCCGCGAGCGCTCTTTCTGACGCTTGGTGAAGCTGGAACGGCCTCGACCAGACATAGACACCTCCAAGGGACATTTTTTTGGCAGATCGTTTTCTGGCAGATCGGTGCTCGTAAAGCAACTGCCCTACCGGTCTTGCTCCTTTACCAGCGCGGCTCTCGAGGCTGACGCGCATGGCCCTGATAGTCATCGCGCCCACCTCCACCGCTCGAACGTCCACCGCCTCCGGGACGTCCACCACTACCGCCAGGGCGTCCGCCGCCGCGGGGCGGGCCACCGCGATCGGTCTTGGGACGGGCTTCGTTAATGTTCAAAGCGCGCCCACCCAGTTCTTTGCCATTGAGCGCCGCAATCGCTTTTTCCGCTTCCGCGGAATCAGTCATTTCGACGAAGGCAAAGCCGCGCGAACGGCCGGTGTCGCGATCGGTCACGATGCTGACCTGCTCGATGGCCCCGTGGGGTTCGAACAGCGCCCGCAACTCTGCTTCGGTGGTGCTGTGGGGGATGTTGCCAACAAACAGCTTCTTCATAAAGTTCCTCTTACTACAGGCTAAAGTGTAACTCAAATCTCAAGATGCGGGTTTTTCGGTGACGCCGCGGGGCTTCTTGCTTGCCTCCGGCTTGCTTACGCTGAGTCCGGCCGCATGGAGTAATTCCCGGGTTCTTTGCCGGCGGTGAATATTCTGCTTCCGTTCCCGGTGGAATCGTGACTTATCTCCGTTGAACTGCGACATCGCTGCGCTCCTCCATGGGGCGTACAGTCATGAGCGGGCACTCCCCTCAAGGCTGGTCAACACTTACCGGCCACTACCGATCTGCGAAGCGCTCCTGCATGCATCAAGAGCTGGACTTTGGAGCAGCGTATTGGCGCGCCTACAGAGAAGCAGGTCCTCTCAATCGCGAAGGCGCAGGGTGGTTTAGCGATGTGTCTTCGTGGTCAAGTAACTTCTTGCCCTTAGAATTATACCTGCTGGATGCGGAAGTGAAAGAAAATACTGAGGAAGGGCGAGGGAACTCTTCTTTGCGACCTTGTGCGGTCAAGTGCTTCACCGCGAAGGTCGCAAAGGCCCCAAAGGAGGGGGGGCGGACCCGGTTACCGAAGTCTTTCTTGGTCCGGCGGCCATAAGCATTTTATCCACCTAAATCTGGACTTTTCTGCTAAACTAATGATGCGTTTGATTAGAATCGGTTGTTGAGCAGCTTCTTGCATACCAGCTTGAACCGCCCTTTAGTACCTCCGATCTCACAGCGTAAATCGATTGAAAAGGAAACAGTAACAAAATGGCAGAACAAGGAACAGTAAAGTGGTTTAACGACGCCAAAGGCTACGGCTTTATCAGCCGTCAGAGTGGCGAAGATGTATTTGTGCATTTCTCGGCGATCCAGGCAGGAGGCTTTCGCAGCCTGCAGGAGGGCCAGAGTGTAGAGTTCGATGTGACCAAGGGGCCAAAGGGCTGGCAAGCTGAGAACGTCCGTCCGCTGTAAGCAGAGCGGAAACTCTAAATAAGAAAGCGTGCCCGCGGCGGAAACCAACGAGCGGGCACGCTCTTCGACCAACCAAACGCAAGTTTTCCACCAGCCAGGAGTGGGGTGTCTCTGACACGCGACGAAACGAAGGCTTCATACGCCATAATTCGCCACAACATCCGGACCTACGAATCCGGGGGAGTGGTGCTGGTGGTCAAAGGCAAAGAAAACGCCGAACTCCGGGTCAAGCACTTCGAAACCGGACAGAGTTCGGAAGATCGTCACGCCGGATGGCGCTATTTTGTAGAAAAATCCGACCTCAAGGCCGGAATGGATCCAGCTGAAGCGACCAACCTCCGGCAGATGAAACTGGAAATTCGAGAATCACAGGCACAACCCGACCCCATGTCGGTCGCCAACCCTCCGCGCCAAAATTAAGATTGCCTACGTAGGCCCGGACGCCCTCGTCCGGGCGGACGAGCAAAGCTCGTCTGGCTTCTACCTCTTCTCACTTCCAGGGTTCAGGGACAACCCCAAACCGTGCCGAGCTGCCCTCGGCCGGGCGGACGAGGCGTCCGCCCCTTCGTGGTTCATGGCTAGCGCCGACGCTCGGTTTCTTTCAGAATGACTGCGTAGCTGCGCCCTCCGAAACTGAAGCCCTGCGAGACAGTTCCTCTGACCCCCACCTTAGCGCCGTTGCTAGGCACGCCATATCTCTGGCTGAATACCCAGATCTGGCCGGTGCCGTCCTCCACCTGAAAAACGCCGGAACCGAGCAGGCCGAAGGAATTGCTTACGCGCCCGCCGATAGCAACTTCCCGGCCCGCGTAGCGCCCGGGGTCACGGTTAATTCTTTCGATGCTGGTGCGTGTAGGACAACCCGCCAAGACCAGAGTCCCTGCCATGAGCAGCAGGGCGAGTGAGAGCCTGTTAAGCAGTCTGACAACGCCAACCTCCCCAATCATCAAGTTTGAAGTTCTCGTTTCAGCGTCTGCAGTTGAGCATTCTATCCGAGCGGCCATACTCTATGACCGGAACGCAGGGCAGAGGCTTCCAACTATGATGCGTCTCGAAATTTTATTGATGGCCGACATTTCCAGGAGTATATTTCTGTAGCCGGATTGCACACGAATTCGCAGTCAAAGGGAGCGCCGTTGGTGGCGCTCCCTTCGCTTTTTAAGGTTGGCTTAACAAAACAGTGTTTCGTCTATGAAGGAGGAGGGCCATGCAGGAGACGCCGCAGCAATACACGCAACGCATGCTCAATCACAGTCACGGGAAGGACCCGCTGCGCCTGCAGCAGTCCACTCCGCGCAAGCTGACCGCCCTGACCAAGAGACTCAGTAGGAAGCAGTTGACCAGGCGCCCGGGGCCGGGAAAGTGGTCAATTGCCGAAATCCTCGCTCACCTGGCGGACTCGGAGCTGGTCATCGGCTATCGCCTTCGTGTCATGCTGGCGTCCAACGGCGCCACGATTCAGGCGTTCGATCAGGACGCCTGGGCTGAGACGTTCAGCTACAGCCGCCGCGACCCGAAGATTTCGCTCGAAACGTTTAGCACGCTGCGTAAGGACAACCTGCGGCTGCTCAGCTCCGTGCCCCGCCGGTTATGGGAGAACTACGGCCAGCATTCGGAACGCGGGAAGGAAACCGTGGACCACATGGTGCGAATGATTGCCGGCCACGACCTCAATCACCTGCAGCAAGCGGAGAAAATCGCGAAGCAGAGATAGATCGTGTAGGTCATTTGCGTAGCGCCGGCGTCCCGCCGGCTGTCGGGTGGGCGTCCCGCCCACCCAGAAACAATTCTCGCAGTCGCATTCTCTTGCCACTGTCACTTACATAGTTCACACGCGGCGGGCGAGGACGCGCTGAAAGACTTCTGGAGGGTGCCCCGTCCAAGCTCCGCTTGGGCAGGGGTTTCTGGGAACGCCTTAGCAATTTTACCGCACGAGAGAATCCGAGCTCCATGCCTTCGGCCCTTCGGTGGAAGACGAAAAATCCCTGAGCTTGGACCGGGGCACCCTGCAGGGTAATCCTCAGTGTTCCGATCTCTGTGACCGCTGCGCCTGGGTCAAACCGAGCTGCGCTTCCGCACTCTTCGGCTGCAATAGCAATGCGGCCTCAAACTGGTCTTCAGCGTTTTTGGGATCCTTGAGAGCGAGATAAACCTGGCCGAGCAGCAGACGGGCGGGGAACTGGCCGGGAGTAAGTTTCAGGCTGGCTTCGAGCGCATCGCGGGCCCCGGCGAAGTCCCCGGTTTTTTCCCGCGCCTGGCCTTCGTAAAAGGCAGCGGTCGAGTCCTCGGGACGGACCTCTCTGGCCAGCTTCAAGTGCTCGGCGGCCCGGGCGTAGTCTCCGGCGTGGAATTCAAGTTCACCCAGTTGTCGTAATGCGGTGGGCGATTTGGGATCGACCTGCAGGACTTTTGCGAGCGCCTGCCGCGCTTCATCGGTGCGATTGTCATCCGAGGCGATCATCGCCGCGTGCAATAGATTCTGCTCTTCGATCTTGTCCTTGGGGTCAGGCAATTGCGAAGGCGGCACAGACGCATTGGCCTTGATCTCTGCCAGCAGTCCTCGGAATTTTTGTACGGTGGTATCGGACGCCGCGTAGTGGTTGGCTAGCTCTCCCGGGTCGGCATGCAGGTCGTACAGCTCCGAGCGGGGTGCTTCGATGAACTTGAATCCCTCCGCGCGCACCGAGCGCAGAGGCGCCCAGCCAAAGCGCAAAGGATAGTCGGTTTCGCCGATGGCGCTGCGATCTTTACTCTCGACTCCCCCCAAGTATGGCTGCAGCGATTCGCCATCCACGACCTCTGGCGGAGGAACACCCACCAAGCCAGTGATCGTGGGGAGAATGTCCGTGGTTCGCACCTGGGCGTCAACTATCTTTCCCGGATGGTCGTGGCCGGGCAGTCTAACAGGCGTCTTTATGATAAGGGGCACGTGAGTGGTGGAGTCGTAGAGAAAAATACCGTGCGTTTCCTCGTGGTGCTCACCCAGGCCTTCGCCATGATCTCCGACGACGAGGATGAGGGCGTTTTCGTACCGGCCGGTCTTCTTCAGATACCCAACAAATCCAGCCAGCGCCGAATCGGCATAAGCGATCTCTCCGTCGTACAAGCGATCTTTATAGGTCTGCGAGTAAGGCGGCGGCGGCTCGTAGGGATCGTGGGTATCGTAGAGATGGACCCACACGAAATGCGGTCCGGCAGGATGCGCGGTCATCCACGATTCCGCGCGCTGCACCACCTCCTGACCCCGGCGTTCCACTCGGCCCCAGCGCGATTTCGTCTTGGGCTGGGCAGGAAAGTTGTCATAGAAGTCGAAACCGCCGTCGAGACC
>JAIQFF010000300.1 GCA_020073395.1 Terriglobia bacterium | reverse complement strand
CGGCTGGCTTCGATTGAAAACTTCGGCAGCATGAACGTGATCTGCTCCGACAAGACCGGCACGCTGACCGAAGGGATCGTACGCTTGCAATCCGCACTCGATGTGGAAGGCGTTGCAAGCGACAAGGTGCTTTTTCACGCGTATCTGAATGCTGTTTACGAGACGGGCTTTACCAACCCGATTGACGAAGCCATCCGCACGCATCGTTCCTTTGACCTGTCCGGCTACCGCAAGGCGGACGAGATTCCCTACGATTTTCTGCGGAAGCGATTGAGTGTCCTGGTTGCACACCAGGAGACGTATCTGATGGTGACCAAAGGCGCTCTGGCGAACGTGCTCAGCGTCTGCTCAACGGCGGAAACCGCAGCGGGAGCCGTCGTCGATATCGCCACAGTGCGGGACCGAATCCAGCAGCATTTCGAGGCGTTCAGCAGTCAGGGCTTTCGCACTTTGGGCGTTGCCTATAGGAACCTGGAAACGGAGTCGCGCATCGGCAAAGAGCACGAAGCAGGCATGACATTCTTAGGCTTCCTCGTTCTGTTTGATCCACCCAAGGTCAATATCATCGAGACGATTTCCGCTTTGAAGGGCCTCGGGGTTTCATTGAAGATCATCACAGGAGATAACCGCCTGGTCGCGGCCAATGTCAGCCAGCAGATGGGACTATCGAAGACGAAGATCGTCACGGGTCCAGACCTGCGGCAGCTGAGCGACGAGGCGCTGCTCAGCCGCGTGGCGGACGCGGACGTCTTCGCCGAGATCGAGCCCAACCAGAAAGAGCGAATCATCCTTGCCCTTAGGAAGGCTGGAAACGTGGTCGGGTATATGGGAGATGGGATCAATGATGCCTCGGCGCTCCATGCCGCCGATGTTGGCATCTCCGTCGAGAGCGGGGTAGACGTTTGCAAAGAGGCAGCGGACATTGTTTTACTGGAAAAGGACCTGGGGGTTCTCGTGGAAGGTGTGCGTGAGGGGCGGGCGACCTTTGCGAACACGCTGAAGTATGTGTTCATGGCTACCAGCGCGAACTTCGGGAACATGTTCAGCATGGCCGGAGTCTCTCTGTTCCTGCCGTTTCTGCCGTTGCTGCCCAAGCAGATTTTGCTCACCAATCTGCTCACGGATTTTCCGGAGATGACGATCGCCTCCGACAGGGTGGACAACGAAATGATTGAATATCCTCGGCGCTGGAACATCCAGGCGATTCGCAAGTTTATGATTACCTTCGGCCTGGTGAGTTCGGTGTTTGACTACCTCACCTTTGGGGCGCTTCTGCTGATCCTGCACGCGAGTCAGGATCAATTCAGAACCGGCTGGTTTCTGGAGTCCGTTATTTCAGCTTCGCTGATTGTGCTGGTGATCAGGAGTCGGAAACCTTTCTTCAAGAGCAGACCGTCGAAGTACCTCCTCACAGCGACCCTCTTGGTGGTTGTCGCGACGCTGCTCCTGCCTCTCACGCCGCTCGGAGCGATTCTTGGTTTAGACCCGCTGCCGATCTCGTTCCTACTACTCATCGGGATCATTGTGATGGCCTACATCGTCTCGGCAGAGATAGCGAAGCGGATTTTCTACAGCAGGGTAAGAGTATGAAGGCGTTCGATAGGCGTGTTGTCGAAGAGCTCGAACAATAGCTGTCTGCCCACGACGCTGGCGGGTCGCCCCGGGTAACATACGGTAACCAGCCAACCGGACCCAGATTCGCACAAGGACGTGACCAGGAACATCTGTTCTGCACTATTCATGTCATTCGTGCTTGCCGCGATGGCCGCCCGCGTCGCTGCATCCGATAGCTCGAGTCCAGAGCAATGGCTCACGGAGGCAGAGGCCGCTTACGGCAACGTCACAAGTTACACCGCCATCTTTCACAAGCAGCAACGCGTTGCCGGCAAGCTGCTTCCCGAAGAGACGATACTTATCAAGTACAAGAAACCGTTCAGCTTGTACATGAGATGGGTGAGAGCGCCCTACAAGGGGAGTGAGTTGTTGTATGTAGAAGGCTGGAACGGAAACCGCATCAGGGCGCACCGAGGCGGGATAATGCGGTTTCTCACGCGCAATCTCGACCCCAGGGATCCGGCCCTCATGGTGGACAACCTTCGCCCGGTTACCAGCACAGGGATTGGCTTCCTGCTGGAAACCGTGGCGATCAACATCCGCAAAGCGATCGATGCCAGCGAGCTCATGTTCTCCGAGGGCGCAGAGGAGATGGTATACGGCAGGAAGACAAAGGTCTTTGACGTGGTCTTCCCAAAACAGAGCGCAAAGGACTACGATGGTTACCGGTTCGTCATCAACCAGGATGCCGAGACCAAGCTCCTGATCAGGATCAGAACCTATGACTGGGCCGTCCAGCTGGTCGAGAACTATGCGTATGAAAGCCTGGACCTAGGCGCGCGACTCAAAGACGCCGACTTCGATCCAAAGAATCCCGAGTATCACTTCTGAGAGGGCCGGAGGGAGCTACATCGCGAGGCGACACCTGGAATACACGAACCCGTGAACCAGCCTTTACGCGTGTTGATGGTTGAAGATTCGGAAGACGATGCAACCCTGTTCACCACATCGCCACCGAACTGCGGCAAAGTGACCTTGCTTGTCGGGTCGAGTTTGCCATCGCCGAAGGCAGTGCCGCCAAGATAAGGCGATTGACCGACTATCCGTTCGCGTGCCAGCGGTCAGGTGCCTGCTTCCGTTCCTTATTTCTTGGCATCCTTGGCCGCGTCCTTGATCTTGTCGCCGGCATCTTCCAGTTTGTCGCCCACTTTCTTTGCCGTATCGTCAATCTTTTCGCCTGCCCGCTCTGCCGGCCCCTTTTCGCATGCCGTCAGTCCCGCGACGGCAAGACTCAGCACGACCGCGACCGCAATTGCAGAGTTGAGCTTCATGGTTCTTTTCCTCGTGTAGTTGGACAACCGGACGGCTCGCTCGGAATTGCGCAAGCCGGCTGTTTGACCGCGTCCGTCGTGACAAGTTACATTCCGCATGAAGGCGGCCTGGTCTGGAGTCGCAGTCTGATCTGCTTCTGTCGTGAGACGTTGCGCGCGGCATTGATGCGTATGGGCACTCCAACAGTGCTCGAGCCCGCTGCGATGGTCTTGTCGAC
>JAIQFF010000131.1 GCA_020073395.1 Terriglobia bacterium | reverse complement strand
TTTGATTAGAAGCCTTCACGAAACTCGACAGGAAAGTCTTGCCAACCCGGAAAAGTTTGCTCGATCCGTTCTCTGGCTGAATGCTCAATCCGTAAAGGAATCCCTCTACTTTTCGCGGTGAGCCAGTGTAGGTGAAATGTGCGCTCGATATTGCGCGCGGCCAACTCAGTGAGAATGCGGCGCCTATGATTCCCCCAAAGATAAAGCCGGAACGGAATGGGATTTGGCATACGACATGCTTCCCTCAAACGTTAGAAGCACAAAATCTCTCGGGAGAACCTTATGACTAAATGCACATACTCACTATGTTCGCTGGGCCTGCTGCTGGGTCTGGGCTTGTCCGCAGTTCAACTCAACGCGCAGCAATCGGATCCGCAATCGCCGAATTCACCTTCGCAGCCACCGGCTCAGCAGCAGACAGCGCCCGATTCCCAGGCCCAGGCGCAGCAGGCGCAAGTTCAGACTTTCGCCGGTACGATCGTGAAGACCGGCGACAGATACGTGCTGCAGGACGCCAGCGGGACGTCCTTTGAGGTTGACCGCCAAGACCTGGTCAAGCCGCACGAAGGCAAGAAGGTTCGTATCAACGGCACGCTTGACGCCGATGGCAAAACGATCCATGTGAAATAGACGCGTCCAGCCAGGCTGGTGGCAAAGAAAAAAGGGCCGAGAAATCGGCCCTTTTACTTCTTGACGCGAAGGCTTGTCACGAATCGCAGGCACCGAAAGGCATCACTCAGGCAGCCAGCAGGGAACGGACGGCATGCAGAAGGTCGGATTCAGCCGCGCCTGATTTGGAGAGCACCTTCGCAATACCCACCTTCCTGGCCTCGTCCAATAGCTGGGGGTAGGTATGCAGAGTGAACATGACGATGTGAATATGGGGCGCGATCGCTTTGATGTGCCGGGCGGCGTCGAGTCCGTTCATGACTGGCATCGAAAGATCCAGGAGAACCACATCGGGCTTGAGTTCTTCAACTCTCGCGATGGCCTCCCTGCCATTTTCGGCCTCTCCGCATATCTCCCAATCGGTTTCTTTTTCTATACGGAAGCGGACGGAGCGGCGAATGGCCTGCGTGTCATCGACGACAAGAATTCTGGGGGCCATCACCGTCTCGAGCTTCAGGCTACTGCATCAGCCGAAATCCACAATACACCGGATACTGTACTCGACCGTACACAAGCCGGAGATGCAAAGGCATCCGCTCGACCTCTTGGGCTAACGGGAAAACCGCCGGCGGTCGCCTCTAGCGGGACCGGAGGTTTGCAGAGAGGGCAACTTCCAGGCCGAAAAGTCACGATTGAGCAGGCCTTCAAGTTCCTCCACCTCCGGCCGGAAATGCTCGTAGAGCTTATGCGAGAGATCCACTGACAACTTGGTAAAGGGGGCACCGCCGCCCAGGACCAACCTCAGGAGCGGTGATTTCTTGACCGCCGCGACCACGGTGTCGAGCTGCCGGAGCTTTAACCATTCCGCCATGGCGGTGGCGCTACGTGTCCGATAGTAATTTCGTGGGTAGGTCATGGTCTCAGAGGTGAAAACGCGCCCGACTTGCGACGGACCTAGCTCGAATCGTGGAATGCCGATAAAGTCCGTCACGGAGTCGAGATAGGATTGAGGCTCATCCCGCAGATCATCGTAAACCGTTGCCAGGACCTGGTTCGCGCCCAGGGTGTGCAGCCACGCCTTGAGGCAGGAACCGTACTTACCCGATTCCATGAGCTCAGAGTCGCGGATGATCGCCTCCTCGAAGCTCCACGGAATCATGCCATACGCCCGCTTCAGCCGGTACAGGGAGACCACCCGCTCAACCGGATCACGGAAGATACAAACCACCTTCGCGTTGGGAATGGTTTCCGCTATCCGTTCCCGCGCCTGGGCCGAGGCGAAATATGTGGGTGCAACCTCGCCCACTAACCGATCCCCAGTCGAGGTCGGAAAATGGGCGTTGTACCACTCAAACCCGCGTTCAAAGTGAATATCGAAGAAACGCGTCTCTTTGGTGGGAGAAGGTAAGATCGCATGTCGGCTTAGCACCTCGTGTAGCCAACTGGTTCCGGTCCGCGGAGGCCCGATGATAAAGAACGAAGGCAGCGGTCGCCGAGTGTCGCGCGCCACCCGGCCCGACGGTGCCAAAGGCTTGCTTCCCTTAAAGCCGCCCATCCTTATCTGCTTGAGCATTTTCGCTTTACCCTGCCCCTGGGGCATTCGGCAACAGGGGTTCGATGGTCCGCTCCCCAATGCGGTTGGCCGTAACTGGTTACTTTTTCGAATCCTTACTGCTGGTTTCTCAAGCGGGCAAGGCTTCTGCCTGAACGAAGATTTACAGCACACCCAAGCATCTCGTGCCGGAATTCGACATCTAACCCCGCATTCGTGAGCCGGGAAATGCCAATTCAGGCTGCCGGCTGGTTCGGAACCAGGAAGGGAACCGTGAATAGTATTGCGCGTGATTCGGATCTGCCGCAGGCAGGGACCGCAGGGACTCGTCTGTCCCGCGGGCCGCTTGACCTGACTCCCCAAGCTAAGCGTCAGAATCCTTCTCCGGTGAGAAAGAAGTTGGGCCGCCTGCTCAGAAGGCTGCGCGAGAATGAGGTCGTTTCAAAGATGATGGTGTCCAGCTTTCGAACCTTGCAGCGCACGGGTATTACCGTCACCCCGAACCATTTCTACTGGCCGGTGCCGGACATCAACGACCTGGAGTCGCGACCTTGGGCAGCCGATACCGTCCCGGTGGGTTTCGACCTGGGCCTGGAGAGGCAGGTGAATTGGGTCGGGCACCTGGCCGCGCGCTATCAGCAAGAGTGGTCCTTTCCGGACCGGGCGGCAGACGCCACTCAGTACCACTACAATAATGGTCTGTTTGAAGCGGTCGATGCTGAAATCGCCTACTCTATCGTCCGCGACTTGAGACCCTCGCGGATCATCGAAGTGGGAGGCGGGTTCAGCACACGAATTCTTGCCGCCGCCCTGCAGGCCAACCGCATCATGGATGGCATCGAAGGCGAGCTGATCACCATAGAACCCTTTCCCAGCCCAGCTTTGGAGGGAATTACCAACCTTATCCCGACCCGCATCCAGGACGTTGATCTGGACCTGTTTCTCTCGTTACAAGACGGAGACATTTTGTTCCTGGACTCCAGCCACGTGGTCAGCGTCGGCAGCGACGTAGTCCGCGAGTATCTGGAAATCCTTCCCCGGCTGCAACCCGGGGTGATCGTGCATGTGCACGATATTTTTCTGCCTTCGGACTACCCTCGCGATGCGGTCCTCTCCAACTTCTGTTTCTGGTCCGAGCAGTACCTGCTGCAAGCCTTTCTTACCTTCAACCCTCACTTTGAAGTGCTGTGGGGCAGCAGCGCGATGCAGTACTATCATCCCGACGTCCTGCTGGAAAGTTTTCCACGATGGGAACACAGCTATCGGGACATGCCTAAGGGAGTCCGCCAATACCTACCAACGCGCGACCGCGACCGGGTGTGGCCTTCGAGTTTTTGGATAAGGCGTATCGCCGTTTGAGCGCGTAACGTCGGCATCTTGCCGGCCCGATGGGCGGGCCTTGCCCGCCTGATTTTGGATTGGAGGGCGAGACGCCGACGATAGGATCCTCACCTTTTTGCCGGGGCCGCATTGACCACGATTGAACTGGCGGTGTAATTCGCGCCGTCGAACGTTGTGGTCACGATGACGTCCCCGCCTTCGTGCAGACGGTCCTCCACTCCAGTCAGCGCTGGATCGAAGTGGATGTCATAACTCTTCGAGTCTCTTGGATCCACGAGCACCAGGAGTCCGATATGCAGGTCAAGGTGCGAAACCCGGCCTGCGAACACGAATGTCCCTCCCGGCCCCGCCAGGATAGAGATTTCCCGCACCAGTCCCGGACCTTTTGCCGACGGGCTGAACTTCAGACTGACCAGCGAGCCGGGACGCAGCTCGGAGGGGGAAGCGGGTTTGCCGTCGCGCAGAACGGTCGCATCCGGAGCCAGCCGAAAATTCGCCGGCTCAGGGGCCAGCACGTCGCGCAGAACGAGGTCACCACTGGCGGCGTCATAACTCTGCACTTGTCCGTTGCTCTGTCCGTTCGCGCTTTGGGTCAGAATGCGGATGCTGCGCGCAAATATGCCGGAGCCGGCCATCGCGGTATCCAGGTAAACTCGCTCACCGATTTGCAGGTCGCCGGGAGAGGCCGCCACGCCATCACGATAGAAGTGAGTACGATCATCGAAAAGCACGACCATGTCGCGGCCGCCAAAAACGCGGACCGTGACCTGGTCCCGAACATGGTCCAGGAGCCGGATTGTGCCTCCGACCAGGGTGGTTTGTCCGTGAGGCTGCGGCAGCAGTTCGAGCCACATGCGGTCGCTGTCCAGAGGAGACGTGGTTGGAACTGAGACGTCCCGGTTCGGCCCTATGACTGCCATGGAGGACGGGGTCGAAGGTCCCTGCGCACTGGCAAGTCCGGCGAACAAAAACAGCGCAAGAAATCGTCTCATACTTGCCTTTGACCCTACCCTCTGACCCGTTCTGAGAGCTCTGTTTCGATGCCTTCCCGGGGTGGCGGGTAGCTTGAAGGAAATTAATTTTTTCACGGGAAACAACACCTCTGGTTCTGGGGCATCTTAGTACCGGCGAAAGCCTGTACCGAAGGACCCAACAGGAAAGGCTCCGATGGCTTGGAAGGGATGGCTGGTTGTTTTGTGCGTGGGGGCGGTGTGGGGAGTGCAAACAGCCCGGGCCGGCGACTTGAAGATTTCCCTGCCCAAGCGGAGCAAACTGACTCCGATCCAGCGCCTCAACCGTGAGGGCGTTGAGGCGATACGCAAGAACAAGCTGGAAAAGGCGAAATCACTATTTTACAGGGCGTATCTCTTCGATCCTGATGATCCCTTTACCCTCAACAACATGGGCTACGTTTCCGAACTTGAAGGCCAGGCGGAGCAGGCCCGGCGTTTCTATGCCCTGGCGGCGCAGATGGGAACCGATGCCGTGGTTGACCGGGCCAGTTCGCCGCATATGGAAGGACAATCGTTCTTGAGCGCCCTGAGCAACGCTCATGATGTTCCCATGGAAATCAACCGGTCAAACGTGGCCGCGGTACGGCTTCTGTCGGAAGGACGCGCGCCGGAGGCCGAGCTGGTTTTGCAGCATGCCCTGAACCTGGATCAGAAGAATCCCTTTACTCTGAATAATCTGGGAGTGGCAAAAGAGGCGGAGGGGGATTTCGAAGGAGCCTTGAAATATTACACGGCTGCCGCCGATTTGCACTCCGAGGAAAGGGTGATTGTCTCCCAGAGTGGAGCATGGAGGGGTAAGCCGATCAGCGAGATGGCTTCAGAGACCGCGAAACGGCTGAGCCAGCGAATGCAAACCGTTGGAGCGCCTGAAGAGAAGGCGGGTTTGCTCAATCTTCATGGAGTCGCGGCCTTGAACCGTAACGACCGGGAAGCCGCCGGCAAGGCTTTCCTGCAAGCCTACCAACTTGATCCGAACAGCGCCTTCTCGCTTAACAACCTCGGCTACCTGGCAGAAATGGATGGAGACCTTGAAACCGCGCAGGTCTTTTACGAGAAGGCGCGGCTGGCGCAGAAGGCCAATGCCCGCGTTGGCCTGGCCACCCGGCAGTCTGCTGAAGGGCTGAAGTTATTCCAGGTCGCCGACGATAGCAACCAGAGCGTGGGAGTCAAGATCGGGGAACAGAGCGCAGCGAGGCGCCGAGAGACTGGTCCAATCGAGCTCAAGCGCCGCGACGGCAAACCGGTTCACGAGCCGTCCCAGCCTGACGCGCCGCAGCCGAATGACGATTCGGCGGTGCCGCCGAAGTAAGCCGCTGGCGATTCCTGCAAGCAAGTTTACCCAAGACGACAACAAGAAAAGACAATTTCAAGAAAAAGCAACTTCAAGAAAAAGCAACTTCAAAAGCGTCGGACAGGAGTGTCCGACCCACACGGTTTATTACTTACTTCCGGTCAGGTCAGAATTGGGGGCATCCGTGATGTCACGATTGCCTGCGACTGGCGCGCCTTCCGTCGGACTCTGGGCCGCCTCGCCATCCGCCACCGCCCCGGGATGCAAAGTCCAGCTCCACGAGGGGCTGGCAGATTGCCGCATGCTGGCCACGTGCCTTCGACGACGTCGGGATTGAAATAGCGGAAACCTGACGAAGCCGCTCATGGTCTGGCGGTGCCGGGACAGCTCGAACCAGCGCAGGTAGTGGCGAACCACGCTGGGCATGGTCATCCGCATCGCGGCGGAAAAATTGTGGTGGGCCAGTTGCCGCTGTTGTTCGGGAGACTGCAGTATCGCGACCAGCTTGTCCGCGAGATCGGACGGGTCGCCGGCTTTGTAGAAGCTGATGGCCATGTCTTCGTCCGCCGCCATTCTGCGAAAATCAGCCAGGTCGGCGCACACGATGGGAACTCCATACTCGCAAGCTTGATGGGCCGGACCGCTGGATCCGGTCGCCGAATCGTAGGGCATGACCACAATACTGGTGGTTCGATAGAGGTCTGGAATATCGTCTTCGGCCACATAGCCGCGAAACTCGATGCGCGGGTTTCCGCGTTGCAGTTCCCGGATCGACTCCCAATAGCCGGGCTTGGTGTGGTGGTTGGCTCCGGCGACGATGAGGCGGGCTTCCGGTACCTCCTGCAAGACACGCGGAAAAGCCTCCATCAGGGTTTCCAGCCGTTTGTAGGTTCCCCAGTGCCCGATGGCCAGAATGCGTTGGTCGGGATTGCCGCGCAGCGAAAAGTCGGGCGGTATCGGGCGGGGCTCGAAAACGCCGTGCGTGCCCAGCAGAACATTGCGCGCGGAGTACTTCTCAACTAGAGTGCGCTGGTATCCGGAAAGCAAAACCGAAACCGAGTGGGCCATCAGCAGTACCCGGGTGGCCATGTCACTGCCAAAGCGAAACAATGTTTCCTGCCGGACACCGGCGCTGGCAAAGTCGACGTGCTCGATGATGTGGTGCAGCGTGACATGAGTGCGGAAGCCGAGCGCTCGAGCCAGAGCCGGCGCCCACAGCCCCGCAAACGCGGCCACCGGACGTTCCTGGGTCGCGAAAGTGGAGAACACCAGGTTGAACCAGACCACATCGGGTTTCAGTTTCCGTATCGTCCTCAGGAGACGCACCGGCGTCGCCAGATCGTTAAATTTCCAGCAGCGGATCACATTGAACCCCGGGAGTTCGGCCTGCGGCCTGGAGCTGAGCGGTTCGCCGTTCTGGTCGGTGGCAAATTGATAGTCGGTCAGTTCATCTGCCAGGATGATCAATTCGATCGTCGGATTGCGCTGGAGTTCGCGCGCAATGTGAAAAGCGTACTCGTTCAACTGACGGCCGCTCGGGGGAAAAGTCGCAACCAAACAGATTCTCATGGGGGCGTGGTCTCAAGAAACCGTCGTCTCAAGAAATCAAAACAGAGTGATACGCACAAAAGGTCTGAACTGGTGGTTATTCCCTCCAGTGAAATCGAAAAAGGTCTCTTGCTGTAAGCCCACGGAGAAGCGAATCGGATATCGCAGCAAGACTTCGTTTCCGCCATCCTTAAAGGGGCGTCCGACCGGCATGCCGTAGGAAACGGCGAATGAGCTCTGGACCGCGTCGTAAACATGGAACCCCATGTTGCGGGAATAAGCGACCGATCCCTCCACGCTCCAATTGCGGGTGGGCGAATACTCCAGATTCGCCGCCGGGCGCAGCGCTTGCGCAATTGCGAACTGGTTGCCTTCGACGCGCCAGGCCCGCAGATGTTCGGCCAGCACCTTGAAGGTGAAATTGTCCGACACTTTGCGCTCAACTCCGACATACGACGAGGTGAAAAAAAACTCGCGGATCGTCGGCGAGAACTGCAGATCGCGAACTCCGTATCCGGTCAGCAGAGCGGTCCGTCCCCAGGGCCTGCCGATGCGGAAGTTCAATTGTCCCCCCAGGTCCCGGGAGCGCAGATCACGTTCCGTGAAAGGCCCGGCTTCGCGGATGGCAAAACCATTGACTGCCACCAGATTGAAAAACGAACTGGTGGACATGTACACGAATTGCCGGAAGAGGTTCTGGTTCATGTCCAACGGATCTTGCGAATCCCGCCTCATGGTTTCCTGCACGCCCGTATTGAAAGTGAAGACGTTGTCGCCCAGGTGGAAAGTGGGGTTCAGTCCGAAGTTGAAGGAGTAATCGGTGGTGTCGCGGTTGACGATCTGGTTTACGCTGGGCAGCGATATCTCGCCGCGGCTGTTGCGCACCTGGAAGAATCCCGTAGCGTCGGGCAGATTGTTGAGGTGCAGACGATAGGCGCCGGTCCATTGTGTCTCCAACGAAGAGCGGGGAAGCGGCAGCAGGGATGGATTGCCGGAGGTACTTGTAACCCCCAACTTGGCGTCCAGACCGTAGATCGTCGTGTCTTCAAAGATTGGAGTAATTGAAAAGTTCGATTGGAAACTAACCTTAGGATTAATTCTCAGCCCTTCAGTACCTCCGACTTCCAGCATTTCCCTCTGCGCCGCGTCATCTTCTCCGGCGGCGTCGGCGGCTTGCGCAAAGGCGGTGAGCGCTTGCGTGGCGTTATGCTGTTGGCGGTAAACATTGGCCTTGGCCAGCAGATAGTCGTAGGACTGCTCTTCGTTGTTGTTGGCGTTGGAGCGATTGACCTGGGTGAGTTGGGCTTCTGCCCGAGGGGTGTCGCCGCGTGCCAGATAAGTGTTGGCCAGACCGATCCGCACCGCGGTTTCCGGGGCCCCGGATGCCAGGGCGCGTTCAAAGAACGACTGCGCCAATTCGAATTCATGCATGGCCAGAAATACATCGGCGGCCTGCAACCACTGCTTACCCGAAGGCGGCGGCGCCTGGCCTCCGCGGACTTCCATCAAACCCAGCGCGACCTGGCGCCGCGCGTCATCCCACTGGCCATCCTGGGCCATGAGCTTGCCGATGGCGAGGCGCACGCTCAGCCGATCGCTTCCTGGGGCCAGTAACGCTTTTTCAAATCGCTGCATGGCGCTGTCACGCTCGCCGATGATACTCAGGGCCTCGCCAGTGGAGACAAACACGTTGCTTTGCCCCGCTTGCTCCGCCATTCCCACATATCGCAGAGTCTGGTCCCGGTCGCCCAGATGCGCATAGGAGCGCGCCAAGAGAGCGTAGGTAGCGCTGTTGCCGGGGGCGAGTTTCTCCGTCACCTGCAGCTCATCGATGGCTTCCTGGTAGCGATGCAAACCGAACAGGCTGTCGGCCAGTGCCAGGTGGAGTCCGGTCTGGTTGGGCGAAAACTTCAACGCTGTTCGATATTCGCTCACCGCGTGGTTCAGCAATCCCAGATCGCCATAGGCCGTTGCCCGAATCAGGTGGATGGGCAGCGAATCTCCCATCTGATCTTGCGCCAGTTGCACCTGCCGCAGCGCTACCTGGGAACGATGCAGATCGAGGCTGGCATAAGCCAACCCCAGGTGGGCCTCGCCGTTCTTCGCGTCCAGACGGAGAGCGGACTCGAAATCCGCTGCCGCGTCCCCGGGCTGGTGAAGGTCCTTCAACACATATCCGCGGTTAACGTAGGCGGTGACCACGGTGGAATCCAGGTCCAGCACGTGAGTGAAATCTTCACGTGCCTGCTCCAGCTGTCCCGAATGTTTGTGGACATAGCCTTCCAGCAGCGGGATGTCGGGCTCTTTCGGGAGCGTGTCGCGGTAGCGCGAAGTGAGTTCTGCCAGTTCGTCGTAGAGCTCCAGTTGAAGCAGATCATAGCCCAGGTAGACAATGACGTCGCGGTCGGCTGGAAGTTTCTTGATCGCCTCGTGGCCCACTTCGGCGGATTGCTTGTAATCGCCGACCCAGCGCAAGTAGCGTTCCTTCTCTCGCATGACCTGGGCATCCTGTTGCATTTCGCCTGACGCACGGTTCAGCCACTGCGCCGCAACCGGATACTGATGGGCTTCAATGGCGGCATTCATGCCTCCGGCAACGATCAGAGAATTGCGCGGAGCCAGTTCGAAAGCCTTGCGATAGTTGGCCTCGGCCTTGGCAAAATTTCGCCTCGAGGTGTACATATCGCCCAGCGCCAGGTAGGGCACGTACAAGCGTGGATAAGCCGCGGCCAGGCGCTGAAAATACTTCTCCGCCTCCTGATCGTGCCCGGCTTCGCGGGACACATAGCCCAGGGAAGTGAGAGCGAAGCGATTTGCCGGGTCCCCCTCCAGAATCTTCCGATATGCGGCGACGGCCTCGTCACGTCGGCCGAGCTTGGCCAACAGGTCTCCGTCGAGCTGCAGGGTGTTGGGGTCTTTGTCGTCGATCGTCAGGGCTTCATCGACGTCCTGCCCTGCCCCTTTCAGGTCTCCGGAGTTCATTCGGATCAGTGCACGCAGGCGCAGGAATTCAGGCCGGGCTGGACCCTGCTCATTCATGGTGCCGATTTCGGACTGGGCGATTTCCAGGTGATGGTGTGAGGCAGCTTCGTCGTGCAGGCTTTTGTAGATCTCCACCAGGTTCATGTGAAGCTGAATGCCGTAACGCGGTCCCTCGGCAGGAACTTGCGGCAAACGATCCAAAGCGGCGCTGTATTCGCGGGCGGCGTCGGGCAGGTTCTCCCGCAGACGCGCCATTTGCCCGCGGATGGCGTGCACCCGATAGTTGTCCGGTTCAACGGCGGCGGCACGATCGAGATATTTTTCGGCTGCGTCGAGCCCGCCAATGGATACTTCGGCCTGGGACGCGGAGAGTTGCAGGGCCAGATTTCTCGGCGCGGAGTCGGCTGCCTGAGCGTAGAGCTTCGCCGCTTCATCTCTCTTACCGAAGAGTTGGTAGGTGTAGGCGAGTTCGGCTTTCAGCCCGGGGCTCCTGCCGGCAATCGGCTTCAGGGCCGCAATCGCCTCAGGATAATTCCCGGTGTCGCGATAGTAGCCCGCCATCGATCGCAGTACCTCAGGGTCGTTCGGGGCCCGCTGCTTCGCCAGATCGAGGTAGTGGAGTGACTGTTCGAGCTGGTTCAGGTGCCGGTAGCAGAGAGCAATCAACAGTTCCAGGCGGGCGGCAGGCTGTCCCTGTTCGGCGCGGCGCAGGTTGCCCAAGGCGTCCTGGTACTGGCCCGATTGCATCAGTAACTCGCCCAGGATTACCAGGTCACTGGTTCGCTTGGGATCGGAGGCCAGCACCTGGGTCAGGATCCGCAGCGCCTCGTCGAACCGGCCGGCGTGGCCATATACCTGGGCGAGTCCGGACAACCCATCCAACGAGGAAGGATTCAGGCGCAAACCCTGGTTGTAAGAATCTATGGAAAGTTGTGTTTTGCCCGCCAATCGCGCCGTGTAGCCCAGCAGGAACCACAACTGGGGATCGTTTGGGGCTCCCTGCGCGGCGCGCTGAGCGAAATCCAGAGCGGCCGCGTACTTGCCGTCCTTCAGGGCCATTTCGGCGGCCCGGGCGAGGCGGGCGTTTTGGATGTTTGACCCCCATCCCATTGATTTTGGGGGAGATGTGGCCTGAACCTTGTCGCTCTTTTTGTCGTTTTTTTGCACCGGGGGAGAAGGCGGAGAATCGGGAGACACCTTGTACGTCTGCGCTCCCAGTGACGAACCAAGGGCGAGCACGAGCCAGCACAAAGACAGCCTCTGCAGGCGACCCATCCGCGAACTCAAAATGCCACCACTCCGGTCACTGATTTATGACGCCGCTTTGATTCCGGAGCAGGCTGAAATGTTGGCTGATGCTGTCACCTATTTGTCGTAGCTTCGGCGTCTCTTAAGCAACCCCATCGGCTGCTAGGGAATCGAACCGCCGTTCGGGAGGAAAACTTTGCCTAGGGCTGAAACCGGCGCTCTGCGGCCGATACCCACCGCCTTCATCTTTCTGGCGGCGTTTGCCATTCACGCGCCCCTTCTCCTGATAAAGCTTCCGTTGAAGTCGTACGACACCAACTTCCACATTTTTTTCGCGTCCCATTACGTGCATCACTGGTTTGAGCCCTGGAACCCGAAATGGTATGCGGGCTTCTCCCAGACCACGTATCCGCCGCTGGCCCAGCAATGGCTGGCCCTGGTTTCCTGTCTCACCGGCCTGGACATGGCGTACATGGTGGTGCAACTTGTCGCCATCTTGCTTTTGACTTTCGGGGTTTACCGCTTTGCACGGCTGTGGGTTGACCCGCGGGCGGCGTCCCTGGCAGCTCTGGCCAGTGTTTTCTTGGGGGCAGAATCTTTTCTGGTGTATTCCGCGGGCCAGTTGTCCACCACCTTTGCGGCTCCGCTGTACCTGAACGCGATGCCTTATCTGTATCAGTGGGCGCGACGAGGCGGTTGGCGTTCCTTCGTCAAGGGTGCGACATTGGCGGTCGCGGCCGCCGCCGCCCATCACGCCACTCTGATTTTTGGATCTTTGCTGTTCGCGCTCCCGGTGTTGGCATTGTCGGCGCTGGACCGGGAGGGAAACGAACGAGAATCGACTTCAGCTTTCGTCGTGCGGGCCGCTAGCGCGATGCTGTTTGTGGGCGTGGCGATTGGGGTCGTGCTGCTGCCATTCTGGATCGCGCTGCTCAAATATCCCGTCACGCAAGTCCCAATCCCGCATGCCAGCCGCGCCAGTTACATATTGAGCCCGGAGTGGGGCATTAACTATTTCGTCGTTCCTTACGGAGCCGTGATTCTGGCCCTGCCATTTATCTTGCTTCGCGGTTCCTCTACGCCTCGACTACGCCCGCTGCTGTTGGGTTTTTGGCTGGCCTTCTTATTGGGGTTGGGAGGGACAACGCCGGTCGGCAGAGTGCTCCTGGGCCGGGCCTTTGAAGTAATCACCATGGAGCGGTTCACTTACTGGGCGACCTTGCTGGCCTTGCCCTTTGTGGGGCTACTGGCCAAGGAATTGATCGACCGGTTCCACACGCGCGCCATAGTGGGATTGACCCTGGCGGCGGTAGCCAGTTGTGCTGTGGCGGTGGCGTGGTCAAGTTACAGGCCGGCGGACGCATCGGACCTGAAGATAGACAGCGTGGCCGCCTGGCTCAATCGCGACGGGCATGATCGATATCGCTACATCACACTCGGATTCGGAAACAAGATCGCGCGCCTGGCGGTATTGACGGACGCCAGCAGTGTCGATGGTGAATGGAACTCTGGCCGCATGTTGCCGGAACTGACCGAGCATGGCGCCGGTTCCCTGACCAGTTCCAAATTTTTCGGGAAGTCGGGCCTCGATGCCCTGACCGCGATCCTTCATCACGCCGATCGCTACGGTCTGAAATGGGTCTTTGTACGCGATCCGTACTACGAGCCACTCATGGTCTTTGCCGGTTGGCGCAGGGTGGACAATCTTGAGGATCGCACCATTTACGTGTGGAGCAAGGATGATGTTCCACCCGCCACTCCGCTCAACGCGCCACAAATGCCGCCACACTGGCAAGGGCTTATGTGGGGCATTCTGCCAATCGGCAGCAGCATTCTGGCCATGCTGCTCCTTTTGATTCCCGACGAGCGAACTCGATACCAGCCTGAGGCCGAGCCGGAGACGGTTCGGCAGCCCGCCGCGGCCGAGGACCTGGTGTTGGGGAGGACACTCTTGTGATGCGCGGATGGCTCTTGGCTCTGACTATTGTCGTCGTGACCGCGGTCCTGATTGCGGCAGGCACATTGTGGCCGATCCAGACTGCAATTGCGATGGCCAGTCCGCGGTCGACCAGTAATTCGTCATCGCCTCAAGGCGCGGCCCAGGCTCTGCTGCAAGAGATCCGCCGGAGAAACTGGAATGCGGCTTATGCCGCCCTGGCCAACAAGTCCGAGTTTCCGGAAACCGATTTTATTCGCGATCTGACCGGCAGCTATACCAGTCTGCGGAGCTACGCCAGCCTGGAAGGTTTTGACTTGAGTCCGCTGCGCTCCTCCGCTGACGAAGCCAAATTCCGGGCCAATCTGAACTGGTCGAGCGTAGTAGGCACGTTTCAGGACGTGCGCGAGTTGCGCGTCGTGAAAGAAGGCGACCGTTGGCAGGTGGTATGGCCGATCAACCGGGAACCGAAAATTCCACCGCAGGTGATTCCGGTCAATTATTTGCGCTGGGATGTGATCTACCGCGGCGCCGAAGATGACTGGGGCGCTCAGGATGTGGAGTCGCCGCACGTCCGAATCGTGGCCATGCATCCCGTGGACCGCGGCGGGGGCACTATCATACTGGGCGAGCTGCTGAACGAGGATGTCGTTCCCGCGTTTGTGACCGTCAAGGCCACTCTGCTGGCCAAGGATGGGTCCGCTATCGCCACCGAAGATAGTTTTGAGAATATTTCTCATGTGCTCCTGCCCAAGCAGGTCACGCCTTTCCGCATTGATTTTCAAAAGGCCCGGCTTTCCCAGGTGGACAACGTCCGCATTGAACCTTCTTCGACGCTGGTCGCGGCCTCAGCCGACCCGGTAATCGGAATCGAATCTCAGAAACTGAATCCCTTGCCGACGACTTCGTTGAGCGGGCAACTGGTGAATCAGAGCGGCCAGGTGGTCAATATCACGCACATCCTGGGCACGTTTTACGACAATCGCGGACAGATTATCTGGGTCTCGGACGGATATGCCGACCGGGCGTTGCTGCCGCAGACCCCAGTCGCATTTTCCCTGCCTTATCCGGCAGACCTGGCCGACAAGATAAACAACTATCGGGTGGTGACCAGCACATTCAGCGTGGGCCGGTTCCAATGAAACACAGAATCACATTGGCGCTGGCAGGCTTGATGCTTATGGGCATGATCATGGCGAGTGCGGTTCAGCTCGCCGCGGCCGATGGCGAAGGCTTGCGAATCCCCAAAGTGGTCGAAGCGGGAAGCGCCTTGTCGATTCCCACCAGCGCTGCCGGCAAGGCTGTCTTGTACATTGTCAGTCCAGCGCAGGTATTGCGACGCAATGTGGAGCCGGGAGAGGCGATCGTCATTGAACCGGGAGCTCTGCACAATGCGGGGCACTACCTCGCTCTCCTGATAAGCCAGGGGGCTACGGACAAGGCGGAGTTTAATGTGGTGGCTGCCCGTCAACCCGCATCGGTGAATTTTCTGGCGAAACCCTCGCGCCTTCCGGTCAGCCGGCCCGACGGAATCAGCGGTGTGGCCTACGTATTTGACGTTTTCCGGAACCTGGTCCTGGAGCCCACGCCGGTGTCGTTTCAACTCTCGGATAGTGCGGGCGTTACCCAGACCCGAAGTGTGGCGACTCACAATGGAGTGGGGTGGTCGAAGATGAATTCCGCGCCGAAAGCCGGAGCTGCGCAGTTCCAGGTCAGCGTGGGGAGCGTCGCGGAAAAACGAGTGGTGCAACAGGTCCCGGGAGATCCCTGCAATCTGAAGATGAGCGGCCAGC
>JAIQFF010000130.1 GCA_020073395.1 Terriglobia bacterium | reverse complement strand
GTTTCCGGCATCCATGCGTTGTGGGCGCATGTGAAAACGTTCAAGGACCGCTACCGAATCCGGGATTTGTTTGACCGGGAGTATGGGATGACCGAGTTCCACATCGGAGATCCCAACGAGTGCTTGGTATTTGTTGGAGAGTCAACAGCGAGGGGACACGCCTAGCATGACTCATCGCCAAGGGCTGTGCCGGGAGTGACGTTGCCGAATATCGCCAAAATCGCGATCGTAGCGGCCCTGGAGCGCGAAGTGCGCCCGCTGATTAAGCAGTGGAAGGCAGTCGAACGCGAATACGGCGGCCGCAGGTACAAATTTTTCGAGAACGACCGTGCTGTGCTGGTTTGCGGCGGCATCGGGCAGGAAGCGGCGCGGCGGGCCACCGAGGCCATCATCAATCTCTATGCACCGGTTTTGGTGCAGTCTGTCGGTTTTGCCGGGGCGCTTGATTCCACGCTGAAAGTGGGCACGGTGCTGGCTCCAGTTTGTGTCATCGACGCCAAAGACGGAAGCCGGATAGAGGCCGCGGTAGGGCATTGGATCCTGGTCAGTGTTGACCAACCGGTCAGCGTTCAGCAGAAAGCCAAGCTGGCGGAGGCCTACTGGGCGCACGCGGTGGATATGGAAGCGGCGGCCGTGGCCCGTGGCGCCCAGGCGCACGACATCACCTTCGTCGGGCTCAAAGCCATTTCCGACGAAGCCGATTTTGAGATGCCGCCACTCGGTCGATTCGTCACCGGCGATGGGCAATTCCGCACTTCGGCCTTTGCCGGCTTCGTGGCGATCCGCCCCTGGCTCTGGCTGCGGGTGCTGCGGCTGGCCAGGAACAGCAACAAGGCAGCGGCTGCCCTTTGCGGATGGTTGGAGCAATACAATCACGAGCCAAAAGACGTGGGCGAGCCGGAACCGGGTTGGCATCCCAGTTCTGGAGGCCGGAACTAGAATTGCCGCAGCAGCTTCAGACTCGACTATGGCCATAGCCGGACAACTCGCGATCGAAGAGAACAAGCAGGCCATTCCTGCCACCATGCTGGCAGCCGTCTATCGCGGCGTGAATGACGTTCGCCTGGAGACTGTCCCGGTTCCGCCGATAGGACCCGGCGAATTGCTTCTCCGAGTGCATACCTGCGGGATCTGCGGCACTGATTTGAAGAAGATTGCCACTGGTTCCCATTCCGCCCCCCGCATTTTTGGTCACGAGACCGCGGGCGTGATTGCGGCCGTGGGCGCAGGGGTGCGGGACTTTCAACCCGGCGACCGCGTGGTTGTGTTCCATCACAGCCCGTGCGGCGATTGCTATTATTGCCGCCATAAGACCTTTGCCCAGTGCGAGACTTACAAGAAAGTGGGCTGCACCGCCGGCTTCGAACCCTCGGGCGGCGGTTTCGCAGAATATGTCCGGGTGATGGACTGGATTGCACAACGGGGCACGGTGCGCATTCCGAGAGACGTTTCTTTCGAGCAAGCCTGTTTTGTCGAACCCATTAACACCTGCATGAAGGGCATCGAAAGGCTGGGTTTGCAGGCTGGGGAGACGGTTGTAGTAATAGGTCAGGGTCCCATCGGTATCATGTTGAGCGTATTGGCTAAACGGGCTGGCTCCATGGTAGTCACTTCCGATTTGTATCCTCAGAGGCTTACAATATCTACAAGTTACGGCTTGGGGAACAGCATTGATGCCTCACGTACCGACGTGGTGAAGGCGGTGCGTGAGCAGACCGAAGGACGCGGCGCAGATGCAGCTATCCTGGCGGTCAGTGGTAATGGTTTGATCCGGACCGCGATGGATGCGGTGCGTCCTGGCGGGCGGGTTTTGCTGTTCGCGCAAACCGTTCATGGGGAGTCGACATTTGACCCCGGAGCAGTTTGTGTAGATGAAAAAACGCTGTTGGGGTCGTATAGCGCTTCGGTCGATCTGCAAGAGGCTTCGGTGCAGTTTGTTATGAACCGTGAAATGGATCTGGAACGGTTGATTACTCATCGCTTCTCGCTATCTAGCAGTGTCGAAGCTCTGAACCTGGCTGCCCACCCCCAACCCGATTCTATGAAAATAGCGATTCAACCGGGCAGCTCGTGGGAAGGAATTCGAGCGTGAACGGTAAGATGACAGCGGCTGTCCTCTATGGCAAAGAGGACGTAAAAATTGAAAGGGTACCCATTCCTCGAGTTGGCGACGGGGAAGTACTGGTCAAGGTGCAGGTCGCGCTGACCTGCGGCACCGACCTGAAGGTTTATCAGCGTGGCTATCACGCACGCATGATTGTCCCGCCGGCGCTCTTCGGACACGAATTGGCCGGGGTGATCGAGGAAGTCGGGCACGGCGTGCGCGGCTTCAAGAAGGGCATGCGGGTGGTGGCGCTGAACTCTGCGCCCTGCCAGATGTGCTTCTATTGCTCCAAACATCAGGAAAATCTCTGCGAAGACCTGCTGTTCAACAACGGCGCCTACGCCGAGTACATTCGCATTCCACGCCGCATCGTTGAAACCAACATGCTGGCCATTCCTGCCGACGTTACCTACGAAGAAGCGGCCATGGTTGAACCTTTGGCTTGCGTGCTGCGCGGACTGCACGAGACCGGGGTCGAGATCGGTGACACCGTCACCGTCATAGGCGGCGGGCCCATCGGGCTGATGTTTGTGCAGGTGGCCAAGGCCACCGGGTGCAATGTAATTTCCGTGGTGAAGCGCGACTCCCAGGTGGCCGCCGCCAAGCGTATGGGCGCGCATGAGGTGGTGCAGATCACCAAGGTGAAAGACGCGGTGGAAGCGGTACGCCTGATTTCTCCCGAAAAGCGGGGCAGCGATGTTGTGGTCGAGGCCGTCGGCCGGCCGGAAGCCTGGGAGTGGGCCATCGACATGGTCCGGAAGGGCGGGACGGTCAACTTCTTCGGCGGATGTGCCAGCGGCACCAAGGTCCAGCTCGACACCAACCGTTTGCACTATTCGGAAGTCACGCTGAAGGCCACGTTCCACCACACGCCCGAAACGGTGCGCAAGGCTTTCGCCCTGATCGCGGAAAAGAAGATTCGCTCTACCGACTACATCACCGGAGAGGCGCCCCTATCGCGGTTGCAGCAGGTCCTCCGCCACATGCTGAACCGCAACGGTGATATCAAGACGGCAATCATTCCTGGTCACTGAGGCCTGGTCTTTGAGGCCTGATCACTGAGGCAACGGTCGACGACGGCCTTGAGAGGTAAACGGTAACCAGTTGAGTCTCTACACGAGTGCTGTAGAGACGTTGCTGGAGCGTCTTGCGGTTGACGATCAGCACTTTCACACTGCGGGGGACGAAACTGACTATGTCATCCATCGCCAGCAACGACTCCCGCACCGCGCCCATCCCCGTTGCTGACGGCTGGAATCGCCTTCCCCCGGGATATGCTATCCCGGAGCAAGCGCCTTCCCGTGCTGACGCTCAGGAGTACTGTCGCAGGTTGGCTCGCAGTCACTACGAGAATTTTTCCGTCGCCACATGGTTTCTGCCGGAGCGCTTGCGTCAGCACTTTTTCAATGTTTATGCCTATTGCCGAATTTCAGATGATCTGGGGGACGAAGTGGGCGACCCCAATGCGTCCCTCGAGATGCTCGACCAGTGGCAGGCAGAACTCGATGCCTGCTATGCCGGCACCCCGCGGCACCCCGTTTTCGTTGCACTGGAAGAGACCGTCCGAGAATTTGATATTCCCAAGCAGCCTTTCGATGATCTGCTGAAAGCCTTTCGGCAGGACCAGACGATCACGCGCTATGAAACCTTCGACGACCTGCTGGGCTACTGCCGCTATTCGGCGAATCCGGTTGGCCACCTCGTTCTCTATCTCTGCGGCTATCGCGATCCTGATCGGCAGGCGCTTTCCGATTTCACTTGTACCGCTCTGCAATTGGCCAATTTCTGGCAAGACGTAAGCGATGATTATGCCAAGGGACGAATCTATCTCCCGCGGGAGGACCTGCGCCGCAACCAGGTCGGCGAAGAAGACATTTCGGCGGCCCGCAACACGCCGGCATTCTGTGCAATGATGCGATTCGAGGTGGAGCGGGCACGCCAGTGGTTTCAGCGCGGCTTGCCGCTAATCAGACAGGTGGACCGTGAACTTGCGGTTGACGTCGAATTGTTCAGCCGCGGCGGGCAGGAAATTCTGAACGCCATCGAGCGCCAGGGACATGCCGTACTGGGCCGGCGTCCCGCGATCTCCAAGACCCGCAAACTGGCGCTGGTGGCCCGGGCAGCGCTGGGGAAGCTGCTGGGGAGCCGGGTATGAGCGCCGCCGTGCAGCCAATGCCCTCGCCATTCTCGCCGACCTCGTCGCAAATCGCGGTCGCGTATTCCGTATGCCGCAGCATCACCCGCTCGGCCGCCAAGAATTTCTATTACGCCTTTCTGGTCCTGCCCCCGGCCAAGCGGCAGGCGCTGTGCGCGGTGTACGCCTTCATGCGGCGTTGCGATGATATTGCCGACGACTTCAAATTGCCGGGTTATGAAAGACGGCAGAGGCTCGAGGCCTGGCTGGATGCCTTTCACCGTGCCGAATCAGGTCACCCGACTGACGATCCCGTACTGCTGGCCCTGACCGACACCCAGCGGCGCTTCAAGGTCCCGGTCGAACTGCTCGACCAGTTGGCCTATGGCACCGGCATGGATATTCAGGACGGCGCCGACCCCGGGTCGCCTCCCGGGGAGGGACTACAAGTCCTTTACCGCACCTTTGGCGATCTCCGGCTGTATTGCTACCGGGTGGCCTCGGTGGTCGGTCTGGTTTGCATCCGCATATTCGGTTATCGCGATCCTGCGGCCGAAGGGCTGGCGGAAAATCTCGGTCTGGCTTTTCAGCTCACAAATATCATCCGCGATATTCAGGAAGACGCCTGCATGGGTAGGATTTATCTCCCCGCCGAAGACCTCGACCGCTTCAAGATTGTGCCCTCGGAGTTCCGCCAGGCGGCCATTCCGGAGCGTCTGCGCTGGCTGCTCGCGGCCGAGGCCGACCGGGCCCGCGAATACTACGGCGCTGCCCGGGAGTTAATGCTTCTCATCGACGAGGACAGCCAGCCCGCGCTCTGGGTGTTGGTGAGCATTTACCGCCGTCTGCTGGAGAAGATCTCGGAGCGCAAGTATGACGTCTTCGGCAAAAAGATCAAGCTCACGGTTCGAGAAAAGGTCATCATCCTGGGAAAGGGTTTGGTGAAACGCCTGGCTTGATGACGGAGCGTTGGACACAATCTCCAAAAGTAGCGGTGGTAGGAGGTGGCCTGGCGGGATTGGCTGCCGGTAGCGCGCTGGCGGAAAGCGGTTTTCGCGTTACCCTGTTCGAGCGGCGCGCCTACCTGGGCGGACGGGCGTCGTCCTACCAGCACCCGGGTACCGGCGAAGTTGTGGACAACTGCCAGCACGTTCTACTCGGCTGCTGTACCAACCTGATCGAGTTCTACCGGCGCATTGGAGTCGACGACAAGATTCGCTGGTATGACTGCATGACTTTCCTCGAGCCCGGCGGACGCGCCTCGGTGATCAAGCCCTCGGCTCTGCCTGCTCCTCTACATACGGCGCCTGCTTTTTTGCGCGCCTCGTGCCTCACCCTGCCGGACAAGCTTTCCATTGCCGCTGGGCTTGCGGCCCTTACGCCCATCGCCCCGCGTGACACCGGCGAATCCTTCCTGAAGTGGTTGCGCCGCCATGGCCAGACGGAGCGAGCCATCGAACGTTTCTGGAAAACCATCCTGGTCAGCGCGCTGAACGAGGAAATTGATCTGATCTCGATACCTTACGCCGCCCAGGTGATGCGCGAGTCGTTTCTGCAATCCCGGACTGCGGGCCGCATGGGTGTGCCTACCGTTCCCCTGACCGAGCTCTACAACCGGGCTGGAGATTACATGACCGCGCGCGGGGGAGAGGTACGGTTCCGCGCCGCTGCGGAATCGTTTCGGGCTGAGTTTGCCGATGTGAAGCTGCTTCTGCCGGGCGGAGAAGAAAGCTTCGATTTCGTGATTCTTGCCGTACCCTTTGACGTGTTGTCCCGTATGTTGCCGGACACCACGGCAGCGGAACCATTGCGGCAGACCCTCAGCCGCTTCGAGACTTCGCCGATCACCGGCATTCATATGTGGTTCGATCGCCAGATCACCGAGCTTGACCACGCCGTGCTGCTCGACCGTACCATCCAGTGGATGTTCCACAAATCGAAGCTGCTGGTGACGGCGGGCGCTCGCGCTGACAATAGCTACATTGAACTGGTGGTCAGCTCGTCGAAGACTCTGGTCGAGAAATCTCGTCAGGAAATAATTGACCTGGCGCTGGCGGAACTGCGCGAATTCTTTCCCGGGGCGCGGGCCGCAAACCTGGTGAAGTCCACGGTGATCAAGGAAGTCCACGCCACCTACTCGCCCCGCCCCGGCATCGAATCGCACCGGCCGAGTCCCGAGACAGTCTGGCCGCGCATCTTTCTGGCCGGAGACTGGACGGCCACGGGATGGCCGGCCACCATGGAAGGCGCAGTACGCAGCGGCTACGCGGCCGCGCAATGCGTTGCTCGGGTGGCCGGACGTCGCGATGCCGCGTTCTTGGTGCCCGACCTGCCGCCGTCAGGATTCATGCGACTTTTCGGCTGAAGCCCTAGCCACGAACCACGGAGCTCGCCCTGGTTTTCCGATTGAGACAGACGAAAAAAGTTAGCCGGGCGGGTGTGGGCACCGCCCCTAAATGTCAACGCGCGGCGGTGTTGCGCACTTCGGGGGACAATTTCGAATAGATCAATGATTCCACCTGGCTCCACACTTCGGGGTCGCACTCGATTTCGGTGTGGGCCTTCACCAGGAGCCGGTCGAACCAGGGATAGCCTTCGCACCGAATAGGATTCGCCTTGTAGTCGTAGCGGAAGTTTCCCAGGATTTCCGTCCGTGCCGGGTCCGCAGCCCGAATCTGCGGGCGCCCGTGCACGATGCCATCGGGTTGGTAGAAATTTATCGCCTGCCCAACATTGACGGGAATCACGGCGTCGTTCTGGCCGATCTTGGCCACGCTATCCACCTGGACCGTGAGCAGGACGGGAATGCCGTCTCGCGCGAGCTTGCGCGCCAGAGATACAGTTGCAGACGCGCCCCAGCTATGCCCGAAGATGATGATGCGAGCCTGCTGCTTTTCGTCGGCGGATAGCTTGCCGTCCTTGTTCCCATCCAGCCGCCGCAGAACTTCCTTGTAGGCCCGGTCGCGGTGACGGTTCGCGAAACTCTGCACATACACACCTTCGCGGTATTCATTGCGCAGGTGTTCGACGACCTGCACTGTGCTGTGGACGCGATTGTCGCGTTTGACGAAGCCGCCTACAAAGCCGATGACCATGGCGGGCGGCGTCGCGCCAGTCTCAATCGGAATGACCGGACCCGGTGATCCTGCCTCTCCAAACGCGAGGACAAACGACAGGAACAGAGGAACAAACCGGACGCCGCTGCGGATACAGCGCATAGCAGGAAGAGAATCATAGCAAGAAAGACAGGACTAGAACGGATGAAATTTCCTGGGCAGGAATTGAGAACTGAATTAGTTTGCGCTAGATAGGAATTTATTTGCGGTCGTCAAGGCGCGACTGACTATTCCGTGCCGGTCGGCATGCCGTCGCCCAGCCCGGAAGTGGAGGCGGCCTTCGCTACCGCGCTGGCGCGATTCGAGCGGACAGTTTGCAGAAGGCTCCAATCCTGCTTGAATTCCACCATGCTCTCGCGGCTGTGTTTTGGGCTTTTCAGGACATGCCCGACGCGGGCGAAAACCAGTTGGTAGGCGAGGTCTGAGTCAGTGCCCGAACTGAAGACGTTGTTGGCGCTCAGGCCTATCCGGGATGATTCGTCGCCATCCGAAAATTCCATCCAGAGTGCGCCATTGCGGTCCGCCACGGGGGTGCCGGCCTGGTCCAGGCGGCGAAAGAACTTCTTCAAAGAGCCGCTCATGTTCAATGGCCCGTTGGTCGAGGCGCCCTGCTCAGCCGCAGATTCCGTGAGCATGGAGGCGAAAGAAGCGCGATACTGCTTCCATTCCTCGGCGGTGCCCACCACCCTGGCGCGCTGTTGATCCTTGTCAGCCTCGAGTTTCTCGACACGGGTATCGTTGTTCGCGGCCCGAGCCTGCCTGATCTGATACTCCGCTTCCGTGGCCTCGATGGTCGGATGTTTTTCCAGTTCACGTTGCGGGCTGAATCGCCCGGTGAGGATGTAGGAGGCCGCCACAAACGGCAGCACATGGTCGGCAAAGATCAGCATGGGTACCAGCAGCTTCTTGGAACGGACCAGTTGCTCGGTTCCGGCGCGGCATTCGCTGCTGCGCTTGATGGTGCCAGGTACCTGCGCAAAGTGCAGCACCCGGAAATCCGCCTCGGGATGCCGGTGCGCGTAGCGCGTGAAAGAGCGGGCAATCGCTTTCGGGCTGGTCATGCCGAAGTCGTTGATGTAATCAGGCCCGGTAGCGTTGGGGAAGTAGGTGTTGATCACACGCCGGGTGAAATTGGCACAATTACGGGTCATGCCGTTAAAGTGGTTTTCGTTGGGAAGCGAATTGAATTGTTCGATCAGGGCGAGGTCCTGCTCCACCGTAGTGGCCACCACAAACACATAGATACTCCGAGCCAGTGTGGCGCCAACCATCTCCCGCCATTCCGCCTTGTTGCTGGTCTTGCAGGACTCGCTGGTGCAATAGTCGGCAAGGTAATTCTCGCGATATCTTTCTTCCAGCACGCGTTTGATCTTCTGCGAGCCGACGATCGGCCGGTAGCGCGGGTTTTCCACCCCATACAGATATACGCTCAGGGGCACCACATTCCATTCAAAGGGCTGATCTTCGCCCAGAGTCGTGTAATTGCTCATGACCGAGCCTTGCTCACCCGGAAGGCAAAGCCTTAGTTTCACTGGCGATTCCGGACAAATGCGCGAAAAGTAAACAGCGCTGTGTCCGGAGCCTGTGATTCGCGCAACGCTGGTGTCCAACGACTCGTTGAGCACCACACCGACGTCGCCATAGGCCCTGGTACTGGCCAGGCAGGCGAGAACCAAAGCCAGTCCAAGGAAAATCTTTGCCCGGCCCAGGGTCCGTCTGGAGACCACCGGCGACGCTTGCGAGAATGAATTTAGGCCCAGCAAACCGACACCTTCCATGTCTCAAAACCTTGGCTATTCGAAACCACTTCCTGAGATTGTTCCGACCCCTTGAGAGGTTGTAGGTTTCGCTTTGAAGCTCGCTTCTATACCACGTCAAGAAGCCGTGTTATCAATACTTTAGGTGTAACCGCCCAGACGCATTCTCTAACACTGTCCGCGTTTAGCAAAAGTAACCTTCGCTATGGACTTTAGTAATACGGGCATTACCCCTGATCCGCGGCGCGAGATTGGGCGCTCAAAGGCCCGAGGCCATCGATTTCCGGTTAGAGATTTTCAGGGATGTTCTAGGCCGCCAGCAGCAACACGCCGCCAGCCACCAGCAAGGCGGCTATCCAGCGGCGGTGATCGACCCGCTCATGCAGGAAAATCTTTGCGGCCACGGCGTTGGCCACGAAGGTGAGGGAAGCGGAAGCGGGGGCCACCAGGCTCACGTCCCCCCAGGACAGGGCGAACAGCAGGCTGAAAAACGCCACCGCCATCATGAAAATACCCAACATGAAGCTGGGACGTCGCAGGATGTGCCCCACCACCGTCACCAGCCCGGCCCGGCGCCACAGGTCTCCTACATCGCCCACTTTCTTCATGGCGCGGGACAGGAGCACATCTCCGGTGGTGGAAGCCAGGACAACCGCCATAATTGCGCCCCAGGTGTAGGCGTGTTTCATGGCTCCGCCCTCGAGCCTACGGGCTCAGGCTCGTTGTCAAGCTGGTTCTGATGAGAGGGATGGCGAGTCAAGGCAGGGCCTTGCGTGACAAATCCAACTCCAGCCGAGATGAGGCCAATCCCCACCCAGCGCAGGGTGCTCACCTGTTCGTGCAGATAGAATTTGGCGATCAATGCCAGCAACACGTATCCCAGGGACGTGGCGGGCAGTACGTAAGTAAGATCAGCCCAGGACAGGGCCGTCATGTACGCGGCAAAGAATGCGAGCAAAAACAAAATCCCCAGAGCGACCCAGGGATCCATGACGGTGAGGACAAGATCAGGCAGGCTGTGCAGTGAAATGTTGCCGACCTGCTTCATGCCGCGGGCGAGAAATGTATCGCCAATCGCAGCGAACAAGGTGACACCGGCCAGCACCAGATACTTGCGAAACGTCACACGGTCTTTCTTAAGGCCTCGGCTTTAGGCTTTCACCGGCTCCGCCACGGACGCAGAGTCGCCGCGTTCCCGCTTTTCCTTAACCCATTTGTTCCGTGACGCGCGGAGTTTCAGGAAGCTCCTGGCGTCTTTGTACAGGCGCTTGCGCTCCCCGCTGTTGAATGCGGCCTTCTTCAGGATGCGATAGATGGCCTTGGGCCGGAAGTAATACTCGTCGTAAAAGCGATGCACCGATTCCATGATTTCATCGGCGGGCAGCCCCGGATATTGGATCTGAGCCAACTGATGTCCGCCCTCATCCACCATCTTGGTGTCCGCCACCATGAAGCCGTTTTTCACCGCGTAATCGTAGAGTTCGGTGCCGGGATAGGCGTGCGCCACCGACACCTGGATAGTTTCTACGTCCAGTTCCTTGGCAAAGTTAATGGTGTTGTTGATGGTTTCCCGGGTCTCGCCGGGCAAGCCCAGGATGAAGTCGCCATGGACGACCAGTCCGAGCTTGTGGCAATCCTTGGTGAACTGGCGGGCACGCTCGATGGTGGCGCCCTTCTTGATGTTCTTCAGGATCTGCTGGTCGCCCGATTCGTAGCCCACGATCAGGAGCCGGCAGCCCGCTTCCTTCATCGCCTTCAACGTTTCGTAGTCGGTGGTGACGCGGGAGGTGCATGACCATGTGAGGTTCAACGGTTTCAGCTTGGCGCAGAGTTCAACCGTGCGCGCCTTCTGAATGTTGAAGGTATCATCGTCGAAAAAGAATTCCTTCACCCATGGCCAGTATTGCTTGGCCTTGGCCATTTCGCGGGCTACGTCGTCGGTGGAACGCTTGCGCCAGGCGTGACCGCTGGTGGTCTGAGGCCACAGGCAGAACGTGCACTGCGCCGGGCAACCGCGAGTGGAGTACAGCGACACATAGGGATGGAGCAGAAAGGGCACGGTGTAACGCCGGGGATTGAGGTCACGATAGTAGATATCGGTGACGTGGGGCAGAGCATCCAGGTCTTGAATCTGCGGCCGGTCAGGATTGTGGACGACCGCTCCATTTTTTCGATAGGAAATTCCGAGAATTTCCTCCAGCGGTTTGCCCTGCGCGAATTCGACCACCGAATAGTCAAACTCCTTGCGGCAGATAAAATCAATGGCCGAGGAGTCCTTTAGCGTCCGTTCCGGCAGGACGGTGACATGCGGCCCCACGAAAGCAATCTTGATCGTGGGATTGGCGTTCTTGATAGCCTGCGCCAGCCCGATGTCTCCGGGGAAGCCGGGCGTGCTGGTGTAGAGGACCAGAAACTCGTAGTCCTGAGCAATCTTGATGGTTTCCTCAGCCGAGATATGGTGCGAGGGAGCATCGACCAAGCGTGCCCCTTCCAGCATGCCGGCAGGATAGGCCAGCCAAACTGGGTACCAGTAAGACTCAATCTCGCGTGTGGCGGGCCACCGCGAGCCGGCGCCTCCGTCGAAGTTTTCAAACGATGGCGGATTCAGGAAAAGTGTTTTTAAAGGCATAATTGTGAGTAAGTTATATTAACATTTCGGCACGAATTTTACCCGGCTTCTAGGTACATTCAAGGTACATCCGCCAGCTTGCGCAGAGCGCCCCAAATCCTTTCTAAAGTTACAGTTATGCATGCTGCCGACTACTGGCCGGCGCCCACCCAGTTGGCCAGTTCGCCGGTGGCTCGCAACAGCGTGATGCGGGCCCGTTCCAGCTCGAAATTTGCGTCCTCTAGAGAATTGTAACGCTCGTTGACCTGTTCGCGCGCGTCCTGAACGTCGTGCCAGGCAGCGCTCCCGGCATCCACGCGCACGCGCAGCGACTCCAGATTGGATTGCGCGACCTGATATTCAAGGTCGGCCACGTCCTTTGCCGCAGCCATTTGTTCCACCGAACGCTGCAGGCGCAGAGTTTCTTCTGAGACCTGGTTCTTTACCGACTCCGCATCCTTCCTGGCCTTTGAGGCGAGGGCATCGGCGGCGTCAGCACGGGCGCGCTGGGTGGGACTGAACAGGGGAAATTTTATGGATACTCCGATCGTCGCGTTGTGGCGCTGGAAGCTACCGGGTTGGAAGAAATTCTGGTAGTTGTTGTACGCTGCCAGTAATCCGTACTGCGCCGCGAAATCCACCGACGGCAACATGGCGCGGTGTTCCCCGCGGGCCCGTAGACTCTCGGCTGCAGCGCGGCTTTCCGCCGCCTGCGCGCCGGGACTGGTTTGCGCCGCCTTTCCTGCCAGATCTTCCTCCTGCTTGACTTCCGGCAAGGGAGGCATCGAGTCTGACTCGGTTTCGATGCCGGCGGCCGGGAGCCCGGTCAAGTGCGAGAGCCGGTTGCGGATGACGTCGATGGCGCCTTGCGCTTCCGCCAGGCGCAAGCGCAGACGCGCCGTGCTGAGATGCGCCTTGTTCTGCATCATCGGACTGTCCACTCCCTCCTTGATCCGCTCGCTGACCTGTTGCTCGGTCTGGAGCGCCGCCGCGTGCTCTTCCTGCAAATGTCCCAGTAGCGCTTCCCACTTACTCAGTTCGGCATAGCTCAGCACTGTGTCTTGAATCACCTGGTTGCGCTGGTCTTTGGTCTGCAAGGTGGCGGCGTTCCAATCCGTTTTGGCGGCGCGAACAAAATCCCGCAGCGACGGATTGAACAGCGCGGACTGGCTGTTGAGATTCACGATCGAGGGCGCCGAACCCTCCAGGCTCAACGGGTATCCCCAGGACTTCCCCAGTCCCGAGCCCAGAATGAACTGGGGGATGTACTGGTTCCGCGCCTCGCGGTAGGAAGCAAAGACGCGCTGTTGATCGGCGTTGGCCGAAGCCGCGGTCGTGCTGTGGGCCAGGGCCAGCTCCACGGCACGCTTAAGCGGCAAAGGCTCGGCGGCCAGCGGCAAGGCGAGAAACGCAATGATCAGGAAACCACAAAGGCGCGGAACACAGCGAGGAGCAGGGTTCATCTCTTCACCTTCTAAACAAATTCATGGGATTGTGATCAATGATCTCACGTAGGGGCAGGTGCCCTCACCTGCCCGGCCGGGCGAAGCCCGGCTGGTTTTTGCGCTTGCGGTCGAAGATGCGAATCACGTTTTGCCTGGCTGCAAACAGAAAACTCTGACGAGCTTCGCTCGCCCGCCCGGACGAGGACGTCCGGGCCCACGTGGATTTCGCCTTTCAGCGGTTGAGCCGATCCAGAGCTTCCTGAGCGCGCGAGAAATTCCTGGCCAGAGAAAGGGCAGCGCGATATTCCTGGGCCGCTCCCTGCTTGTCACCTTGCTTTTCGAGGGCGGTACCCAGCAGATAGTGGGCCTTGAAAGCCGGAGCTTCTTCGACCTTGGAATTCAGAGCCAGATAACGGCGCAGATATTGGACTGCCGCCGGGAAGTTGCGGCCGCTGCGCAACAGAATTTCTCCCGACTCCATGATAATTTCCGGACGGTCGACCTGCGCCGCGACGGCGTGGTTGATGGCGTCTTCCATGTCACTCCAGCGCTCCTGATGGCGGAAAAACAGTGCCAAGTTGAACCACGTCAGGGCACTGCCGCGACTGGCCTCAATGGCGGCGCGGTATTCTTTTTCAGCAGTAGCGAAGTCCTTTTTCTTCTCGGCGATCCTGCCCTTGAGATAGTCGGCTTTGGCAGCATCAAGGGGGGTCAGCGCCTGAGCCTGAGCTTCGGCCTTATCGCGGCCGCCGCCGACGATTCCGGGCGCTTCCAGATAAAATTCGCCCAAATCGCTGCGCGCTTCCACGTTGTTCGGATCCAGTCTCACCGCCGCCTCAAACTCGTTGCGAACCTTACCGGCGAGCGAGGCCGCCTTCCAAAAAATGACGTCATTCGCCTTCTCGCCGTAAATCCGTCCCAGCCACATGTGGTAACGGCTGTTGTTGGGATCGAGAGCGACCGCCTCCTCGCAGGCCGAAATGCCGCGGTCCCAATCACCCATGGAAAAATACACGCGGCACAGCAGGTTATGAGCTTCGGCGTCGCTGGGAGAGGTGTTGATCTTGGAGCGCAGAGTAGTAATGGCGTCGTCCGCCCGTCCCGCGGCCAGCAGGGCGGGAGCGGAATCGTCACCCGCCGCCAGGGCGGCGGCGGAGAACACAGTCAGGAACAGAATGATGGTTCGCAATTTCATTTCTCGTAAAATCAGCCTATCGAACTACCTTCACCGCTATACCTTCACGTAACGGTTTGGAGTTGGTCGAAGCCAGCGCCAGCAGCGCCTTCTCCGCAACTCCGCTTGCTATTTCCACTTGCGTCAGATTCGAGATGGACGTCTGAATGTCCCGCCGCTGCAGCTCGTTGTTCACGATCTGGTAAACGAAAGTCTTGCCGTCATCCAGGCGGATCGCTTCGCGGGGCATGGTGAGCGCATTCTGGTGCTCCGCGGTCACGATCGTGACTCCGACGTTGATGTTGGGCAGAAGCTTGAAATCCTGGTTATCCACGATGCAGGTGGTTTCTCCCACGTTTCGCGTTCCCAGGAGCTTTACCGTGGACGGTATGGTGCTCACTGAGCCCTGCCATGTGCGTCCGGGGACTGCATCCCAGGTGAGATCGATTCTTTGTCCGCGTGCCAACCGGCCGACGTCAGGTTCATCCACGTAGGCGCGCACCAGAACTTTCGAGAGATCGGCCTCCTGTAACACCAGGTCCCCGGGATTGACGTAAGCTCCCTGGTGAACGGGAAGGGAATACACAATGCCGTCGAAAGGGGCGCGAATGTTCAGTTGACTGAGAATATTTTCCGCCGCCGCATAGGCGCTTTGCGCCTCAGCCTTCTGCGCCTCCACGCGCGCGATCTCGGGCTGCGAATAGCGCTCCTTCTGTTTCTGCTGCACCAGCTTGAGGTCCGCCTCCGCGCCCGCCAGTTGATCCTCCGCCTGTTTCACCTCGCCGGGTGAGGCCGCGCCCTGCTGCTGCAGGCGCCTAAGGGCTTCGAGATTACGTTGCGCCGTGTCGCGTTCGTTGCGCGACTTCACCTGCTGAGCTTCGAGGGTCAGAACTTCTTCGTGATTGCCGCCACTCTGCAGAGCGCTTGCTTCGGCCTGCGAAGCGCGTACTTGCGCCAGAGCACGGGCCGCCTGGCTGCTGGCATCGGCGTCGTCCAGTTGCGCCAGGAGTTGTCCCTTCTTGACCCGGTCGCCTTCTTTGACCAGCAACTTCTTGACCGTGGTGCCGACCGGCGCGTGGGCTTCAAAACTCCGTAGCGGTTCGACCTTCCCATTGGTCGAAATCACGCTGCGAATCGTGCTCCGCTCCACCGTCGCGGCGCGGACTGGAATAGCTTC
>JAIQFF010000129.1 GCA_020073395.1 Terriglobia bacterium | reverse complement strand
CAAAGGCGTCGGACAAGAGTGTCCGACCCACACCCGTGATAGTCTGAATTCTTCCGTGAGGTCACACCATTGGGAACCAGTCCGCGCAAGCAGTTCTTCTTCGTTCTGACTGCTCTACTAGCCGTTGTTCCTTTCTCTTCCGGTGAAGGCACTCGCACCTGGGAGCAATCCAAGTTTGAAGATCTGAGTAAGGGGACAGCCACGGGTGTAGCCATTCGCAGTAGCGGCGGCCTGGAGCTGGCCCCCGCCTTTAAGGCGATCTCGACTACTCCGTCAACCTATATCTGGTCGATCACGGCCGACCAGAGCGGAAATCTTTACGCCGCTACCGGCGGACCCGCCCGCGTGTATCGCATCACCCCCCAAGGACAATCCTCCACTATCTTCGAGCCCCAGGAGTTGCAGGTGCAGGCGCTGGCCGTGGACAAGAACGGGATTCTCTACGCCGCCACCAATCCGGACGGGAAGGTGTATCGCATTGAGCGTCTGGCCAACCCGGCGGCGGCGAAGGGGAAAACGGAGCCGGCAACGATCAAAGCGGCCAGCGAATTCTCCGCCTCGGTATATTTCGATCCCGGGACGAAATATATATGGGACCTGGTTTTCGACCATGCCGGTAACCTGTACGTGGCCACCGGCGACCATGGCGAAATTTTTCGTGTGACTCCGACGGGGGAGCATTCCGTCTTTTTCAAAAGCGACGAAGCCCACATTCGCGTGTTGTCCGTGGATGCCCAGGGCGATCTGATCGCGGGCTCGGACGGCAGCGGATTGGTTTACCAGATTAAGCCCAGTGGTGAAGGCTTCGTACTTTACAGCGCACCTAAAAAAGAAATCACAGCTTTGGCCATCGACAAAGCGGGAAATATTTATGCGGCCGGAGTGGGAGAAAAACGTGCTGGAGCCGTTCTGTCGATCTTCCCTTCGCCGGTCACCACTCCCGTTCCCGTGCCTACGGGTGGACCGGCGCAACCCGGCATGGTAGTGCTGAACCCAGGTCTCGCTCCTCCCGCTCTGGTGAGCAGCATCCCGCTTACTGGCCCCGGTGCCAGTGGCGGCTCGGAAATCTACCGAATCGCGCCCGACGGCTCGCCGAGGCGCATTTGGGCTTCGCGAGAGGACCTGGTGTACGCCCTCGCCTTCGATTCCGGGGGACGCCTCCTGGCCGGGACGGGAAACCGCGGCCATGTTTTCGCCGTAACCAGCGAAGATCGCTTCGTCGATCTGCTGAAGGCCAGCGCCACCCAGGTGACGGCTCTTGCCAAAGCTCCGGCGGGTGGACTCTATGTTTCAACCAGCAATCTGGGCAAGGTATTCCTGCTGGGCGGGTCCGCTGAATCCGAGGGCAGCTACGAGAGCGATGTGTTCGACGCTAAAGTTTTCTCCCGCTGGGGCCGCGCCGAATTGCGCGGCACCGGGCAGGTCCAACTCTTCGCCCGCAGCGGCAACGTGGACAACCCCGACCGCAACTGGAGCCCGTGGCAGCCGGTCGATCTGCTGAAGGATCCAGTATTAAGTGTCCCTCCGGCACGGTTTATCCAGTGGAAGGCCGTGCTGCATGCCGGGAACACCACACCCAGCGTCGACAGTGTGTTGCTGAACTACCTGCCCAAGAACGTCGCACCCGACTTCGACGATGTGACGGTGCAGGTGGGCGTGCGTTACCAGCCCCTGCCCAAGCTCGCGGTAGTGCCCGATACCAGCGGGACTGCGGCCGCAAATCCGCAGCCGCGATTCGACGCGCCCCCTCCCACCACTCGCGACTCCGATTCCATCGGCGTGAAGTGGACCGTCCATGACGACAACGACGACCAGATGGTGTACTCGGTTTACTACCGCGGCGACGGCGAAACTCGCTGGCTGCTGCTGAAGGATGGGCTGACCGACAAGTTTTATTCATTCGACGCGTCGCTGCTGCCGGATGGCGGCTATACGGTCGAGGTCATGGCTTCGGATGCGCCCTCGCATTCTCCCGGCCAGTCGCTTATTTCAACCCGGGACAGCGCCCGCTTCGAGGTAGACACCACGCCGCCCCGAATCGACGGCCTCAAAGCGGCCGTAGAAGGCACGCAAATCCATGTCAGCTTCCATGCTATTGATGGATTTTCCAACATCAAGCGCGCCGAGTATTCCGTGGACGCAGCCGACTGGCAATATGTGGAACCGGTCGGACAGCTCGCAGATTCAAAATCGGCGAATTATGATTTCCAGGTTGCGGTGCCTTCGGTCGGGAACCCGGTGTTAGCGGATCCGGGGAAACTCTCTGCCGAGCACGTGGTGGTGGTGCGGGTGTACGACCGCTTCGACAACATGAGTTCGGCCAAGACGGTGATCCGCAAGTAAGTGGGGTGGACACTCTGGCGGTTCAACCCGTGATCTGGTCGGCTTGGCGCAGTTCGGGGAAAACCCATGCCCAAATCCCAATCACCATCAGCGTTCCTACTCCACCCAGGACGACTGCCGGCACCGTCCCAAACCAGTGTGCCGTCAGCCCGGACTCAAATTGTCCCAGTTCGTTCGAAACTCCGATGAAGATCATGTCCACGGCATTCACCCGTCCGCGCATTTCATCCGGAGTTGCCAGCTGTACCAGGATGGAGCGGATGATCACGCTGACCATGTCAGAGGCGCCCAGCAACAGCAGCGACACCAGAGAGAGCGCCAGGCTGCGCGAGAGCCCGAAAATAATTGTGCACACGCCAAATCCGGCCACGCAGAACAACATGGTGAGTCCGGCGCGGCGCCGCAGGGGACGGTGCGCCAGCAGAATCGCCATCGCGATCGCGCCCACGCCGGGAGCGCTACGCAGCAGTCCTAGTCCCCAGGGTCCGGTCTTGAGAATTTCGCTGGCATACACCGGCAGCAGCGCCACTGCGCCTCCCAGCAAGACCGCAAACATGTCCAGCGAGATCGAGCCCAGTACCAGCTTATGGTTCCAGATGTAGTGGAAGCCCGCCAGCACGGTGTTCCAGGTGACGGGTTCGCGCACCCGGGCCTGGGTCTGCAGGTTGATTCGAAGCGTGGAAAGAACGGCTGCCAGGCCGGTGACTACCGCGGTCGCGTACACCACTGTGGGCCCGCGCGAGAGTGCGTACAGAAACCCGCCGATTGATGGTCCGAGGATGGTGGCCGATTGAAAGATGCTCGCGTTCCAGGCTACCGCGTTGGGAAAATGTTCTTCCGGAACCAGTTGCGGGAGCAGCGCCCGGCTCACCGGAGCATTGAAGGCGCGCACCACGCCGACCAGCACCACCACGGCGTAAATCAGACGAACGGAATGGCTGCCGCGCCAGGCTATCGTCCAGAGCAGTCCCGAGGACACAGCGAAGCCGCAGTAGCATAAGGTGACCACTCTGCGCCGGTCGAAGCGGTCGGCGACATGCCCCGAGACCAGAAACAGAAGCATGCCGGGCAGGAACTGCGCCAGACCGATCAATCCGAGATCGAGCGGCCGCCGGGTGATCTCGTACACCTGCCATCCCACCGCGACCGACTGCATTTCCAGCGCCGCCACGATAAAAAATCGCGCAGCCTGGTAAATGGTGAAGTCAGGATAAGTGAATGCAATGCGGCCAGCGGGAAGACTGGGTCCGGGAAACTTCGGTTCCGGAAGCCTGGGTTCGATCGATTCTGCCATCCTCTACTGTGCCACAAAACCAGTCGGCGGTGCAGCAAGCCGTCAGGCCTGCGATGAGTACGGGTTTCAGCCCCCCGAGGCGTACCTCAGGCGCTAAAGCGACACATTTTCCAGGGCTGGGCGGCACGACCAAGGTCGTGCCCTTCCCAAGACCCGCTAAAATGCTGCCCTATTGCAGCGCTAAAGCGCTGCTCCACCCTGAACCGCCGCCACGCCTTATTGCAGCGCTAAGCGCTGCCCCAGCCTGAATTCATCGGTCCGCCCCCGGCCGCTATAATCCGCAGCGTGCTGATCTTTCTCCGCACCATCGGTTGGCTGGCGTGCGTCGTCTATGCCACCATCCCGTCATTCTGGCTGGTCATCCATCCCCGGGTGGAGTTCTGGCGGTCGCGGCGACGTTCGCCATATCGCATCCTGATACCGGTCTGGATGGCAATGTGGGTGGGGGTGGGGGCAAGCACCGCCGCCTGGCGAGAGTTGCGGCTTTACACGACAGCGTGGAGCTGGCTGCCCGCAGCCTTGATCCTGGGCGCTGGATTGTGGATTTACAGGCAGTCCCGGGCCGGCTTCAGCGTCGCCCAACTGGGAGGACTTCCCGAACTCATCCCCGGACACCGCGAACAGCGCCTGATCACATCGGGGATACGCGCCCGGGTCCGGCATCCGGTCTATTTGGGGCACTTGTGCGAGATGCTGGCCTGGAGCGTTGGAACCGGACTGGTCGTGTGCTACGGACTGACTCTGTTCGCGGTGGTTACAGGCACCATCATGATCGGGCTGGAAGATAAAGAACTTGAACAGCGCTTCGGAGAAGAGTATCGCGCGTACCGGCGACGGGTGCCAGCCGTCGTGCCCGGAGAAACTTTATTCAGGAACGGTCGATAGCGGGTCTTCCCGTTCGACTCACAGATGTACAGGCAGGGAGGCCTGGCAAGAATGCAATATCTGCTATTGATCTACGGCAACGAAGGCCGGTGGAACAAGATCGACGCGCCCGAACGCGAACAGGCGCTTCTGGAATACGGAGCTTTTACCCAGAGCATTCACCAGAGCGGGCACCTCAGGGGAGGTAACGAATTGGACCTTGTCTCGAAGGCCGCAACCGTGCGGGTGCGCGACGGCAAGCGCCTGGTCACCGACGGTCCTTTCGCCGAAACCAAGGAACAGCTGGGCGGCTATTATTTGATTGAGGCCAAGGACCAGGAGGAAGCCATCGCCATCGCGGCCCGGATTCCGTCCGCACGCTGGGGCTCGATTGAAGTGCGGCCAATTATTCCGCACCCTATGCCCTGATTCATGAGAGATCATCCTGCTTGCGAGGGATTCAGCGCGAAGCGAATGGGGGTGTTGCCTCGCCGTTGCGCCGATGCGCGCCAGATCCCTTCGACTTTGCTCAGGGCAGGCTCTTCACGGCCTGAAGGCCGATCAGGATGAACGCCAAGGTAGGAATTGATTTCAAGTTCCGAAGCGTACGACAGCTATAATCCGATTTAGCTGAAGGCTGATCGCTGACGGCTGACAGCTTCCTTCATGCGCTTTGAATTCTTCATCGCCACTCGCTATCTTCGCGCCAAACGCCGACAGGCCGTCATTGGCGTGATTACCGGCATCTCGATCGCCGGGGTCGCTGCCGGAGTGGCGTCGCTGGTAGTGGCTCTCGCCATCAATAACGGATTCCGTCAGGACCTGCAGGACCGGTTGCTGGGCTCAACCTCGCACATCAATCTCCTGCGCGTTGAGAGCGACGGTATTAAAGATTGGCGTCCGCTGATGGAGCGATTGTCAAAGCAGCCGCATGTGGTCGGCACTGCGCCTGCAATTTACGAACAAGTGTTGATCTCGCGCGGCCCGCGTGCCCGCGGGGCCGTGTTGAAGGGGATGATTCCTGCTTATGAGCGCAAGGTAAGCGATCTGCTGAACACGGTGAAGATTGGATCGATGGACCCCCTGGACACAGACCGTGTGGAGCGGGGTCTTCGACCCGGCCCGGGCGGGCCTGAAACCCGCCTCCACACAGCCGCACAAGCCCCGAGCGCACCTGACGATCTGAACTCGGTGCAGGAGCGTATTGCCGCGATGCCGCCCATCGTTCTCGGCAAGGACATTGCCGGAGACCTGGACGCAACGCTGAACTCGGTTGTGCTGGTCACCAGTCCGCAGGGAGAACTGACACCGTTCGGACTGGTTCCGAAGTACAGCCGCTTTCGCGTGGTGGGAATTTTCAATTCAGGTTTTTTCGACTACGACAGTTCCTGGGCATTCACTCGTCTTGCCGACACGCAAAATCTGGAAGGCCTCGGCGACCAGATCACCGTCCTCGAGTTCAAGGTGGATGATATTTACCAGGCGGGAAGAATTTCGCAGCAACTAGAACAGGAGGCGGGCAAGGGTTTCATGGCCACCAACTGGATGGAGCAGAACAAGGCGCTGTTCCGCGCCTTGAGGCTGGAGCGGCTGGTGACGTTCATCACTATCGGCCTGATCGTTTTCGTCGCTGCCCTGAATATTCTGATCTCGCTCACCATGATGGTCATGGAGAAGACCCGCGATATCGCGGTGCTCATGTCGATGGGTACGCGGAAATCGCAAGTGCGCCGGTTGTTTATCACTCAAGGATTGTTGATTGGCGTTATCGGTACGGCGATCGGGCTGGTACTCGGCTACGCGCTGTCCTGGGCGGGAGGCCACTATCATCTGTTGTCGCTGGCTCCCGAAGTTTATTCCATCGACTACGTGCCCTTCGCTCCGCGCGCCATCGATGGCGCCCTGGTCGCGCTGGTGGCCATCGGGATTTCCCTGGTGGCGACCTTGTATCCCTCCTGGTCGGCAGCGCGTATTCTCCCCGCGGAAGCTCTCCGCTACGAGTGACCCTGGGCCAGCATTGTGACCATGGTCGTGTCGTATTTGGCGAAAATTGGGCTTAGGGTTTCCTTCATAGAGGCTCCCCAAAAGGGGTGCAGAAGGTTTACGCCCGGCGTTCGTGCTTTAATGAGGGGTTGCACCCCGAAAATTGTCCGCATCAGCGCCGGGACATCGGGGTTGGCTAAGAGCCAAAGGCTGAGAGCCCAGAAGCCGCTCTCCTGAGCCGAGGAGCCGACCTCTTGCATCTAAATGAACAGGGAAAGATTTTGCGTGTGGAAGGTTTGAAAAAGGTCTTTCGCTCCGGCGAGTCCGACCTTGTGCTCTTTGACAATTTGTCGTTCCAGGTAGCCAGGGGAGAAATGCTGGCGATCGTGGGCGAGTCGGGATCGGGCAAGAGTACCTTGTTGCACATCCTCGGCGCTCTTGATCGTGCTTCCGCAGGTGACGTATACTGCGCCCACTTGCGGTTGAGTTCGCTTTCAGAAGATGATGCGGCCGGGTTCCGAAATCATGAACTCGGTTTCGTCTGGCAGTTCCACTACCTGCTGCCGGAATTTACGGCACTGGAAAACGTGGCCATGCCGCTTCTGCTGAGGGGGCTTCCCCAGCGGAAGGCGGAGGGAGAAGCTTCGCGATGGCTGCACGAGGTAGGTCTGGAGCAGCGTTCGCATCACCGGGCGGGAGAGCTTTCCGGCGGTGAGCAGCAACGCGTGGCTCTAGCCCGGGCGCTCATCACCCAGCCCAAGCTATTGCTGGCGGACGAGCCCACCGGGGATCTCGACAGCCGCACAGCGGACTCGGTTTTTGAATTGATTGCCCGGCTCCATCGCGACTACCAGCTAACCTCTCTGATTGCCACCCACAACTTCGCTTTTGCGCGCCGCTGCCACCGGGTGCTGCGCTTGCAGCGCGGGCAAATGGAAGAGGTCGCGCCAGAGACACTTTCTGGTTAGGGATGACGGGAATTGACAAACTTTTGGCAACCGCGGCGAAGTGGAAAATGGAAGAAGTCGCGCCAGAATTTGTAAAGTGCTGCAAACGTTCGTTGCCAAGCTGAACGCAGGTTTCTTTGGTAACGGGACTCTGGTTCATGACCGGCGCTTACGGGCCATAGACGTGACGGCAGCTTGATTGCATAATGATCTAGGGGCCGATGGTTTCCGGGGACTTCGGTCCTTGGGAAGCCAGGGGGGGTAGGGTTTTATGTTTGAACGTTATACGGAAAAAGCAAGGCGCGTCATCTTTTTTGCGCGCTATGAGGCCAGCCAGTTCGGGTCTCCTTATATTGAGACGGAGCACTTGCTGCTAGGACTTTTGCGCGAAGACAAAGCCCTGACCAATCGCTTTCTGCGTTCGCACGCTTCGGTCGAATCCATTCGCAAGCAGATCGAGGGACACACCACGATCCGGGAAAAGGTCTCGACCTCGGTTGATCTGCCCTTAAGTAATGAATGCAAGCGGGTCCTGGCCTATGCCGCGGAAGAGGCAGAACGGCTTTCGCACAAGCACATCGGCACCGAACATTTGTTGTTGGGTTTACTCAGAGAAGAAAAGTGCTTTGCGGCTGAAATTCTGCATGAGCGTGGCCTGAGGCTTTCCACCATCCGCGAAGAGCTGGCGCGCAGCAGTCAGGAGAAGTCGCAGCCGCAGCGGCAGCGCGAATCTTCACTGCTCAGCGAATTTTCCCGCGACCTGACCCAGGCCGCCATGGACAACCAACTCGATCCGCTGGTGGGACGGGATGGCGAGTTGGAGCGCGTCATCCAGATTCTCTGCCGCCGCACCAAGAACAATCCGGTCCTGATCGGTGAGCCCGGGGTAGGTAAGACGGCCATCGTGGAAGGCCTGGCGCAGCGCATCGCGGACGGTGAAGTCCCGTCGTTCCTGGCCGATAAGCGCATTCTAGGACTCGACCTTTCGCTGATCGTGGCGGGCACCAAATATCGCGGCCAGTTTGAAGAGCGCCTGAAGACCATCATGAAGGAGTTGATGGAATCGCAGAACTCCATCATCTTCATCGACGAGTTGCATACCCTGGTGGGCGCAGGCTCGGCGGAAGGCTCGCTCGATGCGGCCAACATCCTGAAGCCGGCGTTGTCGCGCGGTGAAATTCAGTGCATTGGCGCCACCACTCCGGGCGAGTACCGCAAGTCGATCGAAAAAGATCGTTCGCTGGAGCGCCGCTTCCAGGCGGTAAAAGTTCCGCCGCCGGATGAAGCCAACGCTACCAAGATTCTGTTCGGGATCAAAGATCGGTACGAGAAGTTCCATGCCGTCACTTACACCGACGACTCCATCAACTTCGCGGTATCGCATTCGAACCGCTACATCCCGGACCGTTTCCTGCCGGACAAGGCCATTGATCTGATCGACGAAGCGGGGGCGCGAGTGAAGCTGCGCCAGACTTCGCTACCGGAAGAGATTACTGAAGTCCAGAAGCGCATCAAGTTCATCGTCCACCGTATGGAGAACGCTATCGCGAACCATGAGTTCGAGAAGGCGCGCTTCTACTCGGATGAGGAACGCAAGGAGCGCGAGAACCTGCGCGCTCTTCGCGAAAAATACCACCTCGATGAATCCTCCACCGGCGTTGTCGGTCGGGAGGACATCGAGGATGTGGTATCGCGCTGGACCGGCGTGCCCATTACCTCGATTAAAGAAGAGGAATCGCAGAAGCTGCTGCGCATCGAAGAAGAGCTGCACAAGCGGATCATCTCGCAGGACAAAGCCATCATCGCGTTGGCCCGCGCCATACGCCGCAGTCGTGCCGGCCTGAAGAGCCCGAACCGGCCCATCGGCTCGTTCCTGTTCCTTGGCCCCACAGGCGTCGGCAAAACCGAAGTCGCGCGCACCCTGGCCCAGTTCATGTTCGGCAGCGAGAAGTCGCTGGTTCGCTTCGATATGTCCGAGTTCATGGAAAAGCACTCTGTCTCGAAGCTGATCGGCTCGCCTCCGGGATACGTGGGTTACGAAGAAGGTGGACAGCTCACCGAGCGCGTGAAGCGCGCCCCTTATTCCGTCGTGCTGCTGGACGAAGTCGAGAAAGCCCACCCGGACGTCTTCAACATCCTGTTGCAGGTATTTGAAGACGGGCAGCTTACCGACGGACTGGGCAACACAGTGGATTTCAAGAACACCATCATCATCATGACCTCGAACATCGGCGCCCGGCACCTGCAGAAGCGCGAGGGCTTGGGCTTCCAGTCGAGCAATGAAGACATGATTTCGGGCAAGATCGAGGACCTGGTCAAGGGCGAGGTCAAACGTACCTTCAATCCGGAATTCCTCAACCGCCTGGATGAAATTATTCTGTTCACGGCGCTCAGCGAGCAGGACCTGATCCAGATTCTGGAACTCATGGTCAGCTTGTTGAACCAGAACCTGGCCCAGAAGTCGATCACGGTGACGGTAACCGACGAGGCCAAGAAGTGGATCCTGAGCCAGACCGTGGGCGATCGCAGCTACGGCGCGCGTCCGCTGCGGCGGGCGTTGCAGAAGTACATCGAAGACCCGCTGTCGGAAGCGCTGATCCAGGGCACGATCACGACCCGCCCGGCGTTTATCGAAGTTTTTCTGGATGGACAGAAGCTGTACTACCGTCCGGTGGACTCGGAGAAGGCCGAAGGCGTGCTGTTGTACGAGAATTAGCTTTCAGCCGTCAGCTTTCAGCCGTCAGCTTGTGCTGGCGGCTTTGTTTTCTTTGCGAACTTTGCGGAGTCCTTTGCGGCCTTTGCGGTCAAAGGCTTTACCGCAAAGGACGCAAAGAAGATCACGCAAAGGACCAAGAAACTCCATATGGAACTTGTGGTCTATTCATCTCTCTGGTGTCCCGACTGCCGGGTAGCCAAGCGCTTCCTGCAGGGGCATGACATTCCATTCAAAGAGGTTGACATCGAAACCACACCCGGCGCGGCAGAAGAAGTCGTGGCCCGCACCGGAAAGCGCGCCATTCCGCAATTTGTCATCGATGGTGAATGGGTCCAACCGTACCGCACGGGGGAGGGGTTTCTGTATGAGGAAATGGCGGAACGGCTAGGTATTAAAGAGCCATAGGTCCACCCGTACATCACCTTCCGTACCCTAGAAGACCCCGCCTCCAAGCCCCAAGATAGTAGGTCACAGGCATGCCGGCGGACAGGCATTCCCCTCCCCCAATTTGCCCGCGGCAGCCGGTTCGTGCTCATGGTCGAGAACCATCATTCGTCGGAAGAAGAGCCGGTCTGTACCACCTGGGCACGGCTGGTGGAAGTTGTGCTGGGCCTGTTCCTGATCATAGGGACCGGCTTCATGGCCCATTACTACGCCCCGCCCACCCCACTGCCAATACCGGCACCAGCGCCTGCGCGTCCGGTGCCGACAAGCGACCACCAGGACGAGCTTCGACAGCTTACCCGCGATGTGGATGAACTGAAGCAGGAACAAGCCATGCCGGCCCTGGTCCTGAACCGCTATCGCAATTCAATCTGTTATATCTACGGCATTTATCAGGTCGCTGTGCCGGGACATCGGCCCGCTCTGCGCGCCCGGATTTCCGGGACCGGCTTCGTGGTGGCGGAAGGGTTACTGGCCACCAATCGTCACGTGGCCGAACCCTGGTACGGAGACTCCGAGGCCGACGCCCTGATCAGCAAGGGCGCCAAGCCCCAGCTGGAAAAGCTTGTGGCCTTCTTCCCGGGATTCCCGCTGCCGGTAGATATCACGCCTCTCGTGCTGTCAGCGAGCGGCGACCTGGCTGTGCTCCACGTGGAAAATTCGCAAGCCATCAGCCGGCTCCGTCCTCTGCCCCTGGCAGAGAGGGCCTCGAATCCAGGGGAATTGGTCGCGGTAGTCGGATACCCCATGGGGGTGCTGGGCATGGTGGCGAAATCGCCGCCGGCGGTTTACGAGCGCCTGGCTTACCGCCGCGATGATATCGGAGCGGCCAATGAGCTGGCAGCACTATCGCTGATCCGTCCGTCGGCCACTTGCGGGCACCTGGGCGACGTAGTCGGCGACAAGTTGATCTACGATGCTCCTACCGCCCACGGCGGTAGTGGCGGCCCCGTCTTCAACTCGCAAGGCCAGGTGATCGGCATCAATGAAGCCTACATCGACGGCTTCTCCGGCGGCACGCTGGGCGTCTCTGTGCAAGCGCTTCGACCCTTGATTGCGGCGGCGCAGAAGAGGGTTGGCAGCCCGCCTCAATCCAAACCGTAGATAAGAAAACTCCAGCGTCATCCTGAACCCCGGCTTCAGCAGGTTGAAGGAACTGGCGTGCAGGCTCGCAGCCCTGTGAGTGGCCTGTGATGTTCGCCACAGACTTCCTTTCACAACGAGAGCTCGCCGCCGACCCACGCCAGATCCTTCACGGCCTGAAGGCCGTTCAGGATGACGCCGTTGAAGCAGGGGGTTCAGGGTGACGCTCATACGGAGTAAGGGTGCTTACCGGAGCTTCTTCACCCACCCTGGTTCGCGCACGTGTTCCTCATCCAGCCGATGCAGCCGCGCCGCCATGATTCCCGGCCTTCCCAGATAGCCAACCACGTGCTGCGGATCTTTACGGTCCACCACTGGCAAACGGCCGATATTGTTGCGCAGCATCTTGGCGGCGGCCTCATGCAATGTTTCGTCAGGATAGGTCACAATCAATTTGCAGCTTCCTGCTTCGAGCAAACGCATGGTTCCGGAGGGATCCTCGTCCAGCGCCCGCAGGACATCTCCACGGGTAATGATTCCGACCAGCTTGCTTTCCAAATCCATAAGCAACATACCTTGATGGCGACTTACTTCCGGTTCGTGACGTGCGATGCGTTCGGCCAATTCGCGAACCAGCATCCCGGCGGGAAGAACGGGCGCTTCGCGGTCCATCGTTTCCGACACCACCATCTGCTGCAGTACGTCGGCTTCGTAGTCCTGATGGATACGCAGCCCACGCCGGATGAGTTTCTCGGTCATGATGGAAGCCTTGGGCATCAGCAGGATGGCCACTCCGTCGGCAATTACCGTGACCAGCATTAGAGGCAATACCGAGTTGTAGTCGCGGGTAATTTCGAAAGCGAAGACGATGAAGGAAAACGCGGCGCGGGAGGCCGCTCCAAAGACCGCGCCCATGGCCACCAGGGCAAATGCCCCGGCTGAGAGGTGGGCGGCGGGGAAAACCTCATTCATTCCCATCGCAAATATCCCGCCCAGGGCAGCACTGGACATGAACATGGGTGCGAGCAACCCGCCCGACGTTCCCGAACCCAGCGAAATTACCAGGGCCACTGCCTTGGCCAGCATCACCACGATCAGCAGTTTCAAGGCAAGATTCGCATTCAGAATATCGCTGATGGTGTCGTAGCCGACGCCCAGAACGCGGGGTACGAAGTACCCGATAATGCCCAGCCCGAGGGCCCCGATCGCAGGCCACCAGAGTTCGTCAATGGGCAGCTTCTCGAACAGGTCCTCGATCCAGTAAAGCAATTTGCTGAAGCCGACGGCCGCCAAACCGCAAATCACTCCCAGCAACAGGTAAAACGGCAAGGCGTTCGGGACGCCGAAATCCATGGCCGTAACCGTAAACATCGGGCCAGCGCCCAGCAGTTGCATGTGGACTGCGGCTGCCAGGGTGCTAGCCACGACCAGTGGAATGAACGACCGCGCCTTGAACTCAAAGAGCAGCAGCTCAATGGCAAGAATCACCCCGGCAATCGGCGTGTTGAACGTCGCTGACATGCCGGCTGCCGCGCCGCAGGCCAGCAATACCTTGCGCTCCGACGCCGTGGTGTGAAAGATCTGCCCCACCAGCGATCCCACGGCGCCGCCGGTTTGAATAATGGGACCTTCTGCGCCGAACGGGCCGCCGGTTCCAATTGCGATGGCCGCCGAGATGGGCTTCAGAATCGCCACCCGCGGCTGAATGCGGCTGCGATTGAAAAGTACCGCCTCCATGGCCTCGGGAATGCCATGGCCTTTGATCTTTGAAGACCCGTACTTGGCCATGATTCCGACGATGATGCCGCCAATGATGGGGATCGGAATGACCCACAGCCCTAGATGATTGTGGCGCGCGCTGGTAAAGTCGGCCACAAAGCGGCCGTAGAAAGAAATATTGGTCAGTAGCCCGATGAGTCTGTACAGGAGAAATGCGATAGCGCCAGCAACCAGGCCAATCGCCGCCGCCAGGAACGAGATCAGCACCATGCGAAATTGGGCGGGCTCGGCAAGAGTTGTGTCGCCAACCTGGGCGCCCGTGGCTGCGATGGTTGGACGGGCGTTGTGGCCATCGCCATCTCCGATTTCCTGGCCGTTCGTTTTCATCAGGTCTAGCCCGCTTCCCCGAACCGTCTTGATGGAGTTTTGGGCGGGGAGGGCTGGGCACCCTTAGTCGGTCGCATGGCCCGTTCCAAGGCGGAAACCAGGGCCGGACCCTGGGTGCGCAATTCTGCTTTATGGCCCATCGATAGTTCTCGAAGCAGCTTCTCGCCCTTCGGAGTGAGAGCCAGTAGAACCTGACGCCGATCCTCACCCGCGCGGCTTCGTCGCACCAAGCCCACCGCGGAGAGCCGGTTCACCAGTTCGACCGTGCTGTGGTGCTGAATCTGCATCCGCTCTGCCAATTTTCCGATGGTTGGGCGCATCTCCGCCGGCAATCCCTTGAGCGCGAGCATTAGCTGGTGTTGTTGCGGTTCGAGCGACACTTTCCGCGCTGCCTGTTCGCTGAAGTGAAGGAAGCGGCGAATCTGATAGCGCAACTCGGCCAGCGCCTGGTAGTCGGAAAGGGCGAGAGTGTTTTCCACATCCACCATAGCTCGATATATCGTATCACGATGTATTAGAGATTAGAACAGCGAGGCGCGCAGAAGCTAACCGGGTCTCAGCGGTCCCCACGCCGAATCTTTCACGGCCTGAACGCCGTTCAGGATGACGCCAATGAAAGAGTAGGGATTTCGAAACGATGCAAGCTGTCACAAAACCGGCGTCATCCTAAACCCGGCTTCAGCCGGTGAGGGATCTGGCGTGGCGCGAACGCGCTCTTAGGCTTTGACGACTTTGCCGCTGCGCAGGCAGGAGGTGCAGACGCGGATGCGCTTGGTCGCGGCACCCACCTTGGCGTGTACCGGCCGCAGGTTTACATTCCAGCGCCGCTTGGTAACGTTATGGGCGTGGCTGATATTGTTTCCGAATTGCGGTCCCTTGCCGCAGATTTCACATACTTGTGCCATTGACTACTCCAGGTAAGTCCAGAACTTGATGTGTAAAACATACATTTTACCGGATTTCCCACCCCTTCGACAACCTCATCACCCGGGCCAGCCTGTTGCGTGCTTCCCCGGCCGACGCTATAAAGGCACGGAGGTGAACTTGCCATGAAACTCGCCATCGCTTTCCTCTTGCTTGCGGTTTCTATGGGATACGCCCAGCTTCCGGAATCCAGCAACATCGACATCACCGGAGATGCGGCCATCAACGTCGCGCCGGACCGGGTCCGAACCGATTTCGGGGTGGAGACGAGAAACAAGGTGCTCGACACCGCCATCGCCCAGAACGACGCCATCGTCCGCCGGGTGATCGCGGCAGTTCGTGATTTCCATATCGACGAAGGCGACATTCAGACCGACAGCATTCACGTCGAGATGGCTTACGACAGCCACGACGGTACAGTCGTCGATTACTACCAGGTCACCAAAAGTGTGCAGGTATTCCTGCGTGACGTTTCCAAATTCGAGCCGCTGCTGACCGCCGTACTCCGCGCCGGCGCTAACCATATTTACGACATTCAGTTCAGCACCTCGGAATTGCGCAAGTATCGCGACCAGGCGCGCGCATTGGCGGTCAAGGCTGCCATCGAAAAGGCCAACGACCTGGCCACTGCAGCCGGGCTCAAAGTCGCCGGCAAGCCAGTGGGGCTTTCCTCTTACAGCTACGGAGGCGGCTCCTGGTACAGCGCCTGCTGTGGCAATCGCTACGGTTCGCAGTGGTCCCAGAACGTCGTCCAGAATATGGGCGGTGGCGGGGGAATCGGCCCGGAAGGAACAGTCGCCCTGGGAAAGATTGCGGTCACGGCCA
>JAIQFF010000128.1 GCA_020073395.1 Terriglobia bacterium | reverse complement strand
AATGCCTTTAAACGCGTTGATGATGCCGACCACCGTGCCCAGCAGTCCCACGAACGGGGCTGTCGATCCGATGGTTGCCAGTCCGCCCAGGCCACGCTTCAGCTCGGCGTGGACGATGGCTTCGGTGCGCTCCAGAGCGCGTTTGGAGGCCTCAATGGTTTCGCCCGGAATTTCTCCGCTCTCCTGGTGAGCGCGGAATTCCATCAAGCCCGAGGTGACAACCTTGGCCAGGTGGCTCTTCTTGTTACGCTCTGCGACTTTGATGGCCTCTTCAATCTTGCCATCGCGCAGCGCGCCGGCCACGGCCGGAGCAAACGCACGCGATTGTTTGCGCGCGGCACTGAAGGCCATGGCGCGATCAATCATGACTCCGATTGACCAGCCCGACATGACGAACAGAATGATGACCACTGCTTTCGCCGGAATACCCATCTGGTGCCAGAGCGAAATCGGGTCCCAACCCACTGCTGCCTGCTCCTGGAAAAACCAGGCCGCCATAGTGGACATATGTGTAAATGCGAGTGCTGCTAGATTGGCTACGAACATGAGTCGCGTTCCTCCTCAGAGCTGGTCAGATTGCAAAACTACTTCATGCTGCGAACTGCCTTGCCGTTTGGCACACCGGAGTCTACCCCCCGGCCAGGGTAAAGTTAACCGTTATCTGAGTTTCCACTTCCACCGGCTCGCCGTTCAGAATGTACGGCTTGTACTTCCACTGCTTCACCGCCTCAATGGCGGAGGGAGCCAGCATGGGGTGGCCGCTGATCAGGCGCAGGTTCTGAATCGTGCCATCCTTACTGATCTCAGCCTGCAGCAGCACTGCACCTTGGATGCGCGCCTGACGGGCCAGGGGCGGATAAGTGGGCTGAATCTTGCGGATCAGCAAGCCCTGGGTCACGCCTTGCGACACCCGCACGCGCTGCGGAGTGGCCACCTTGGGCACGGCAATCGGGGTCGAGTTGATAATACCGCCGATCACGCCGCCCATCTGTCCGCCCGCCGCACCTGGGACGCCGCCCACGACGCCGGCCATAGTAGAGACTGGCGGCGGTGCCTCTTCTTCCTTGATCATCTGGACTTTTTCCGGGATCTTGGTGGGGGTACGCAGTTGCCCGTTAATGATGTCGGTCTGAATTTGTTTCACCACCTTGATCTGCTGAGCGGCGGGTGGTGGTGGCGGTGGCGGCGGTGGTGGCGGAGCCACCAGGAAAGTCATCAACTGGGTTTTGGGCAGAGCTTCGGTAAACAGCAGCGGGATCAATACCAGCACCCCGACCAGTGCGATCTGTAAACCAAATTACAAGAAGGTCGTCAGGCCGCGCTTTGTCTTGAGCCTGCCACCCGATTCAATGAGGCTATCTTCAAACATGAGGATTCTCCTGCAAGACCCTACGTATGTTTAGACACCGCCTGCCTATGCTTTGCTCCCGAAACCCGCGAATGACATCGGGCTCCACACAGCCCGCCTCAAACTGTTGAAACCACGCCTCAATTCCCGTCCCACGCTCGCCTTGGGACTCGAAACCTATTGGCCGCTCGCCACGCGGCCCTTGCTGGGGGCCGCTTTGTTCTTGCCGGCTATCACCGCCACTGGCTTCCCTCGGTTCACCCGCCAATCCTGGTAGGCGACCAGAATCGGCGCTGCAATCGCGATCGAGGAATAGGTCCCGATCAGAATGCCTATCACCAGGGCGAACGAGAAGCCATGCAGCACCTCTCCCCCGAACAGGTACAGCGCCAGTACCGTCAAGAACGTTAAACCCGCGGTCAGGATCGTCCGGCTCAGCGTTTGATTAATACTCCGGTTTACGATTTCTGACAACTTCTCCCGCCGCATCAACTTCAGGTTCTCTCTGATGCGGTCAAAGATCACAATGGTGTCGTTGTTCGAATAACCAATCAGGGTCAGAATGGCCGCGATCACGGTCAGCGAGATTTCCTTGTTGGCCAGGGAGAACGCGCCCACGGTGATCAGGGTATCGTGAAAGACGGTGATCACCGCCGCCACACCATATATCCATTCGAAGCGGAAGCCCAGATAAATCAGCATCCCGAGCAGCGAAAAAGCGACCGCCCGCATGGCCTGACCTTTCAGCTGTGCGCCCACCTGCGGCCCGACGATTTCTACCTGATAGACACCAAAATCGGAAAGAAAGAATCCGTCCTGCACAGCCGCGACCACCGCGGGATCAGTCGCGCTCTTCAGTTCATCGAAGGAGCTCAGAACTCCGCCCCTGGTCTTGTCACGATAGTCAACGATGGCCTTGGCCGCCGCTGCGTAGCGCTGACTGGCATCGGTTCCAGCCCGTAGCGGATCTTTTTCCAGCAAATAACCGGCGATTGTCAAAGAACTACTGTTGTTCAGGTCCAGTTTGCCGGCGGGAGCATTGCTCTCCAGCGCGCTGATGATCTGAACCTTGCCCTGATCGAGCGCCTTCTCGCTGGTCTCCCGCACATCAAGGTCGATTAGCACTTCGTTGTTCGTGACCGCGCCCAGGCGCTGTATCTTCGCCTGGGTCAAACCCACCTTTCGCAATGCCTCGTGGATGGCGTTGTCATCGGGCGGATGCGAAAACTTCACGTACACCAGGGTCCCGCCCCGGAAGTCTACGCCTAGCGGTACACCATGCCAAAACAGCATGGAAAATACACCCGCCACGCTGAACAGCAACGAAAAGGCGAGAAAATACCACTTCTTGCCCAGAAAGTCTATGTTTGCATTTCGAAAAAATTCCACGCTGTGGTCAAACCCCTTCCAGGACTGTGTGGGGCTGGGTCTCTGACCCAGCCGTGCCGGGCAAGGCCCGGCAGATCCAGCTAAATGCTCAATGCTTCTCCGCGCTGCTTCCGGCTCAAAAGAAAGTCAAAAATCAAGCGCGAGACAAACACCGCAGTAAACAGGTTGGCCAGCAAGCCAAAGGTCAAAGTAACCGCGAACCCCTTGACTGGGCCGGTGCCGAACATGAACAGGATGGCCGCGGACACGATGGTGGTCACGTGAGTATCGACAATCGTGATCCAGGCATGCGCAAAGCCCTGCTCCACTGCCGAGGGCGGCGTTTTCCCGTTCCGCAGTTCCTCCCGAATGCGCTCAAAAATCAGCACATTCGAGTCCACGCCCATGCCCACCGTCAGGATGACGCCGGCAATTCCCGGCAGGGTCAGAGTGGCCCCGAAGTATCCCATGAAACCCAGCAGAATGATCAGATTCAGAATCAGCGCCAGGTCAGCGTTAATCCCCGCGCCGCGATAGTACACCAGCATAAAGAGCAGCACGGCCAACATCCCTATGATCGCGGCCCGGATTCCTGCCCGGATCGAATCTGATCCCAGCGATGGCCCCACCGTGCGCTCTTCCAGATACTTGATGCTCGCCGGCAGCGCGCCTGAGTTCAGGATCAGGGCCAGGTCCTTGGCGTTTTGCTCATTCATTCCGCCGCCGCTGATGCGTCCCTGATCGCGGATCTCCTCGTTGATGGTCGCCACTTCCCGTACCCGGTTGTCCAAAACCACCGCTAGTTTGTCGCCCACATGCGCACGGGTAAAGGCGGCAAACTTCCTTCCGCCTTCATTGGTCAGGACGAAACCAACGTCGGGCGAATTCGTATTGCTGTCGCGCCCCACCGTGGCCCCACCCGAGCGCAAGTCCGCGCCGGCCACCGCCGAACTGCGAGTCACCAGGTAATACTCCTCGCCGGTGTCGTCGCTGGTCCGGCCGCCGATGCTGCGTCCCCGCAGCAGCAGCGAATCCGGAGGCAGCACGCCGTTATGCTGCTGCAAAGCATCCTGCTCGCTGGAATATGGCCCGCCCAGCACCTGCTTGATCTCCAGCATGGCGGTGGACTGCATGATGTCCTTGACGCGCGCCGGATCGTCCACCCCCGGGAGTTGCACCAGAATCTGGTACTGGCCCAAGCCGTGCTCTTGAATGACCGGTTCGGTCACGCCCAACTGGTCAATGCGGTTGCGGATGGTCTCGATGGCCAAGGTTACCGCGCGGTTCTTAAGCTCGGCCAGGGCCTGCGGCTTCATGGTAAAAGTCCATGTGTTTTCCGCGCCCGAGTTCAGGTCATATTCGGGCAGCCGTTCGCTCACAACCGAGCGCAGATCCGAGGTGGCCTCGGGCGGCACACCTTTGAGCACGATCTGGTCAGAATGCCCTACTGGATCCGGCTTGCTGATCTCGGTGTAGTTGATCTTGTGCGTGCGCAGGTCTTCCTTAAGCCGTTCCACGGCGCGGTCCGAATCGCCGTTCACCGCGTCATTGACCTGCACTTGCAGAATCAGGTGGGTGCCACCCTTGAGATCGAGCCCCAGATGAATGCGTTCCGTTATCGCCGCCAGCAGCCCCCTGCCCGAGAAGTCCTTCGGGATTCCGAAGATACCGAACAGAAACAGCACCAGGACGCCAACGCTGAGTCCGAGCTTCCAACCTAGTGTCTTATTCATGGCCTGAGATTTTCTTGTAACGCCGGCATCCCTTCGACTGCGCTCAGGGCAAGCTTTGCCGGCTGTCCCGAGGGCATCCCGCCCTCGGCGGTGGGGCGGGACGCCCCATCACAGCCGCCGGGACGGTGGCTCTACTTATGCCGCCTTATTGTTCTTGTCCTCCGGGGCAATTACCGATGCCACCGAGGCTCGGGTCACTTCGATGCGCAAATTGTCCGGTGGGACACGCAGCTGTATGTAGTCGTCGCGCAGCGCGATGACAGTCCCGCGCAGCCCGCCGCTGGTAACGACCTTGTCTCCTGTCTTCAGATCGTTCAGCATCTGCTGCCACTTTTTCTGGCGGCGCTGCTGCGGCATGATCAGGAGGAAATAAAAGATAGCAAAGATGAAGATCAGTGGAGCAAACCCCAGCCAGCCCCCTGACCCTATGGTTTGTACCGCCAGTAAGTTTGCGATGCTCATAATGCGCTGGCCATGACACGGCCAGCTCCCACTCCAATAGATCAGGACTTCGCCCCTCGGCGCGCCCTGGCCCTGTGCATTTTACCGCAGGATTTCTCGTTTCCTCAGGCCGGGAGATTCTTTTCGCGTCAGGCATTCACCGGGGATACCGGACTTATGGTTTTACTCCGGACCGATCCCCAGAAAGAAGTTGGGCCCTATTCCCAAGCGCAATAGAATGACGCACCGACCGCATGGTGTCAAGGTAGAAGCTGAGGTTGTGGACAGTATTCAGGACTTGGGCCAAAACCTCGTTGGCGGCATAAAGATGCCGTAGATAGGCGCGGGAGTAACGCCGGCAAACCCGGCAGCCGCAATCGGGATCCAGCGGCCCCTGATCGGCGGCGAATCTGGCCTGTTTGATGGAGATCCTGCCCTGGGAAGTAAACAACAATCCGTGGCGCGCCGCCCGGGTAGGCAAAACGCAGTCCATCATGTCGATTCCCAAACTGGCATATTCGACAATCTCCTCCGGGGTGCCGACGCCCATCAGGTAGCGCGGCTTGTCTGCGGGAAGATGCTCGAGCGTAGATTCCACTATCGTCCGGGTCAGTGCGCGGGGCTCACCCACGCTCAAACCTCCAATGGCATATCCAGGAAAGCCAATCCCGATGGTTCGCTCAGCCGATTCTTTCCGAAGCGCAAAATCCATGCCGCCCTGCACAATGCCAAAGAGGGATTGTGTCGACGCAGACTGCGTAGGGGCAGGTGTCCCCACCTGCCCAGCCGAGCGCAGCTCGGCAAGATTTTGCTCGGTAATCTTCTTATCGTCACTTCCCTCGGAGAGCTTGCGCTCGCCGGCCCAGGTGGGGACACCTGGGCCTACGTGGTCTCTGGCCCACGGCACTTCTTCTTTATGCTCCTCAAAATATTTCTTGCTGCGGGCCGCCCAGCGCAGCGTCAATTCCATCGACTGCCGCGCCCGCTCCCCATCCGCCGGATACTCGGTGCATTCATCAAACGCCATGATGATGTCGGCGCCCAGTCCAATCTGCGCCTCCATGGCGCTTTCCGGGCTGAAGAAGTGCGATGAGCCGTCGAGGTGCGAGCGGAACGTCACGCCTTCCTCGCTCACCTTCCGCAATTCGTTGAGGCTGAATACCTGAAAGCCGCCCGAGTCGGTGAGAATCGCGCGCGGCCAGGCCATGAAACGATGCAATCCGCCTAGCTTCCGCACCTGCTCCACTCCGGGCCGCAAATAAAGATGGTAGGTATTGCCCAGAAGGATTTGCACGCCGAGCTCTTCCAGGATGTCTTGCGAAACGCCTTTGACCGAAGCCAGGGTCCCCACCGGCATGAACACTGGGGTTTCGATGACTCCATGCGGCGTGGCCAGCCGGCCGGCACGAGCCGGACCGGAAGTAGCATCGATCTGAAACGAAATAGACACAGGTGGGATTGTAGCAATCGCCGAGAGTTGACCTTTTCTTCGAGCCTGCCTTACCCCAGGCGGGCGAGGGCGCCCGCGCCACACATTCGAGGTCTAACTCGCGGTCAGCAGAATGGGCTCGCCCTTGGTGATCACCAGAGTGTGCTCGAAGTGCGCCGATGCTCTACGGTCGGCGGTGCGCACGGTCCAACCATCGCCGGCAACCACGGTGCGTCCTGATCCCGCGGCAATAATTGGCTCAACCGTGATTACAAGGCCTTCGGTCAGGATCTGGTTGGCTTCGGGATCGGCGTAGTTGGGTACGCGGGGCTCTTCGTGGATGGTGCGGCCAATGCCGTGTCCACCCAGATCGCGAATCACGGAGAAGCCGCAGCGCCGCACTTCGCGTTCGACCACGCGACCAATCTCGAATACGCGGAATCCGGCGCGGGCCACCAGCATGGCCTTGGTAAAAGCCCGCTCGGCACACGCAATCAGGCGGCGATTTTCTTCGGAGACTTCGCCAACGGCCACGGTCTCGGCAGCGTCGGCCATGAATCCATCTTTCTCAATGGTGACGTCGAGCTTGACCAGGTCGCCGGCCTCGACCGCTCGCACTCCGGGAATACCGTGCACCGCTTCCTCGTTCAGACTGATGCAATTTACTCCGGGAAACTTGTACACCAGTTGCGGAGCCGACTGCGCACCGTGCTCCCGCATGACCGCAGCTCCGACGGCATCCAGTTCGGCGGTGCTGATACCGGGACGCACCGCCCGCTTCATGGCTTCGAGCATACGGCGCACGATGGCGCCCGCGGCACGCATGCCGGCAAGGTCGTCTGGACCGGTGATGGACATGCTTCTAGCCTATCGCATTCGTCGGACGGCGCGGCGCGAAATAGAGCATCAGAAGGAAACCGGCAACATAGAAAGGCAGTGCTCCAGAGAAGTTGGAACCAGTAAGCCGGAGCACCACGCCGAACAAAGCTACTGCCTCACATAGTCCGAACGTAACCATTTGCCCCACCATCCAGTGAACAAGTGCGGCTCTATCGTCGGACTTCGCCGCGAGAATAATTTCAGACTTCGAAAACATGAGCCGGCGCAAGACAAAAATGCCCCCAATCATGAACACGCTTGTTACCACTACGGCGTAGTAGAAGGACGGACTCAATTTTTCAGAGATCCTTGTCAATCGTTCCGCGAGAACTGCATAGAAAACCACGCTGCAAGACCACCCTCACCGTTCGCACCAGTTTGAGCGATGACTCCATCATCTGGATTTTGCCGCACTTTCCCAAAGGTATGGGAGGAATTAGTGTTGATGTGCCGGAAGCGGCAATGGTGAGTTCTGTTTCAGGTAGGACATCTGCGCAGGATTACGCGCAAAACCCTGCCGAGCGTTGCTCGGCCTGGACGGGTCAGAGACCCGTCCCCACATAATCTGCGGTGCTTTGTTTACGAACCGGTAATTTTCAGGCGGAGTTCTTCCGGCAGTCGGTCGCGGATTTCTGCTGGCAGGCGGTCGTGTACGCGGCGTGCTCCCAGCTTGGCGGCGTCGACTACCGCCATGGGCGCAGGCGTGGCCACGGCAACGCCCAGCCAGATCAAAGCAGAAAGAGCGAAGCCCACCAGCGCGGCCAGTTCCAGCCAGAAAGCGTGCCGCGGATTGAGATGGAGGATCACGCCAAAGGCTAGGAGGAAGACCGCAGCGGAAAGTGACGCAAGGGCGATCAGCGCCAGGTCAATATTGCGATGGAGACGCTGGCGATAGCGGCAGTGGGCGCAGCCGTCAAAGTGGTCTTCGTAGTCTTCGCGCATCTCCGGCGCCAGGCCGGAGATGTCGTAACGCCAGCCCGCCAGAATTTTCCCCACAATAGGATCAACGCACTCACTCATACGAGACTACAGCTGGATCGCTTCCATCGGTTGCGATTGTTGTGCCAGCATCACCCGGTTGTGCAGCAATGTCCGGCGTCGCCCCAGGGCCTTCTCCGCTGTCACTCGTGCAAGCTCGGGATGGTTGTTGAGCTCAGATAGATGCGCCAGCACTATGTATGATGCGTTTCCATCATATTCGGTGCATAAGAATTTCGCGAGTTTATCGTTCGAGAGGTGTCCGGTCGGACTTCCGACCCGCTGCTTTACCGACCAGGGATAGGGCCCACCCCGTAACATTTCAAGATCGTGATTGGATTCGATGACCAGCACATCACAACCGCGCAACTGATCGCACACATTGGGCGGCATGTATCCCAGGTCAGTCGCGATGCCCACCTTGATGCCGTCGGCGCGGAGCGTGACCCCGACCGGATCGGCAGCATCGTGCGGAATGGTGAATGGAGTGATGGAAATGTCGCCTACGTGAAAACCACGCCCAGCAGCAAAAATTTCGAGCCGCGCCAGTTTCGGCAGTTCCCCCGCCTCGTCGCGCAGCGACCTCGCCCACGCCTGATGAGTGGCTCCGGTCATGAATACCGGCACCTGGAATTTTCTCGCCAGCACCGCCAGCCCATAAACGTGATCGGAGTGTTCGTGGGTAATCAGGATGGCCGAAAGAGTCCGCGGATCATCGCCCAGGGCACGCATGCGCTTGACCGTTTCGCGGCAGGAAATTCCCGCGTCCACCAGAATTCTGGTGCGCGAACTGGAAACGATGGTGCTGTTTCCCCGGCTGCCGCTGGCCAGCACCGAAACCGAAACTCCCATGTCCGAAGAATACTCGCGCCGCCTGTGGAAACGCGAGTAACTAATGGGATGAGAGGAGCAGCTCTCAGCTTTCAGCCATCAGCTTTCAGCTGAGAGCTCACCGCTAGCGGCCCTACTTCCCGAACAGTTCACTCAGGCCTCGCCTGGCTGTCGCACCGCCGTAGGCGCCGGCAATTCCGGTCAGGAAGCCCAGAAACGATTCGTAGATTTGCGCGCGATCAGGCTTTTCGGTCAACAACGCAAAAGCTGCAAGCTGGACGAGCGGCACGAAGGCGGCCACGGTCAGCGTCCAGCGCCAGGGCCGCTGAGGACGAAGCGCGCCCAGCAGCATGCTTGCCGCCAGCACGAAGAGCGCGGTCAGCGGCAGGTCGCCGATCTTGACATCGAGAAAACCAGCACACACGCCGAGCCCGACGCCGAGAAGGTAGATGCCGCGATCGCTTTTCTCCGCCATGGTGAGCTTGACGAACTGAACCTGCGTGTGGGTCGGACCCACACCGGACGCCTTAATATTTGTAGAAGCCTCTTCCGCTCTTCTTTCCCAGCCAGCCTGCGTCCACCATCTTGATCAGCAGCGGACAAGGCCGGTACTTGGGATCGCCCAGGCCGTCCTGCAGCACGCGCATGATGTCGAGACAGACGTCGAGTCCGATGAAATCCGCCAGGGTCAACGGGCCCATGGGATGCGCCATGCCCAGCTTGAATACTTCATCGACCGCTTCCGGAGTGGCCACGCCTTCCATCACCGCGTACATGGCTTCATTCAGCAGCGGCATGAGCACACGGTTCGAAACAAAGCCGGGCGCGTCGTTCACTTCGATGGGCGTCTTATCGAGCTGCAACGCCAGATCGCGCACCGTCGCGTAGGTTTCCTGTGAGGTGGCCAGTCCGCGAATCACTTCCGCAAGTTTCATCACCGGCACCGGATTGAAAAAATGCATTCCAATAATTTTCGCGGGTCGCCGGGTCACGGCCGCCAGGCGGGTGATCGAAATGGAAGAGGTATTCGAAGCCAGAATCACTTCCGGGCGGCAAATCTGGTCCAGGTCCCGGAAGATTTCCGCCTTGATTTCGAATTTCTCCGTGGCCGCTTCGATCACGAAGTCGCAAGTCGCAAGCTCGGCACGCTCGAGCACAGTCACAATCCGCTTCAGCGCCGCGGCTTTGTCTCCAGCCGTAATTTTGCCTTTGGCCAGCTCCCGATCAAGATTCTTGCCGATGGTTTCAAGACCGCGATCGAGAAATCGCTGTTCCACGTCGCACAGCGTCACGCGGTATCCGCTGCGCGCGAAAACGTGGGCAATGCCGTTGCCCATGGTGCCGGCGCCGATCACTCCGACCCGTTCAATTGGCATAGATAATCGCCTCTCCTTCGCCCTCAAACGAACTCAGTCTATCACTCCCAAGTGATTGCAGTACTTAGATTTAAGGTTCGCTTAAGGTTCAAAAAAATATGCTCCGCAGTACAGCTGATTTGATTTGCGTCAGCATCCGACGTTTTAGCAAACCGGTCCCAGGAATCGTTTCGAGGGCAAGTGTGATCGCAATCAGCCCTGCGAACGATGGTGCCGGGTGGGAGGAACTATGCGAAGCATGAGGATGGCAGCCCTGGCAGTCGCGATGACCCTGATGTTCAGCGGTCTCGCATTGGCCCGCGACCACGATCACGATAAAGACAAGCATGATCACTGGGACACGCATGGCAACCGCGACCGTCACCATGACCGCGACCACGACCGAAATCGAGATCATAACAACTGGGGCAACTGGGGCCATGATCGGGACCGCGACCACGATCGCGACCGTGGACGCTGGGAACGTGACCACCGCAATAACGACGGCTACTACGGCGGCGGCCAGATCTACAACCGCTATCCGCGTGGCTATCCTGGCGGCTACGGTTACCCGAGCGGCGGCTACGGCTATCCCGGCGGCGGCTACGGCCGTGGCGCCGGCTACGGCCGTGGCGGGAATGGCGGCTACAACTTCGGCTATCAGGACGGCAGCTACATGGCGCGCCGGGACATGGCACAGAACAAGCCTTTCAACCCCAATCCTCGCAATGAGTTCGGAAACCGGACGCACGGTTACAGCAGTTCGTTCGGAGACAAGAACTACTACCGCTCGCAATACAGCAGCGGCTATGCGGCGGGATATGAATCGAACTATCGCGGGGGCAGAGGCTGGGGCTACTAGAAGCAGCAATTGGCAATTGGCAAATTAGCAACTAGCCACTAACGAAAGAAGGCCGCCAGAAGTGGCGGCCTTTTTCTTCACCATGAAACCTGCTCCGTCGGCACTGGGCATGAGCTAAATGCCAAGTGCCAAGTGCTACCCTTCACTGCCGGTCCAGATTCTCGTCGATTGCTACCTTGCCGCCCTTTTCCACGTCAACCACGCGATGGACCGGCTTGAATCCCGAGATCGTGATGTCAATCACGTAGGTGCCGGGGTTGAGATAGAAGTCCACGGGAGAGAACTTGTCCACGATACGGTTGTTGACCGCGACTTGGGCGCCTTTGGGCTGGGTCTTGATGTTCACCGCACCCATGCCGGCCGTGTCTCCGCCGCCGAACAGTTTCTTGAATCGTCCGCCGATCTTGATGTCATCGGTTGAGCCCAGCGCTTTGAGCGTGGGAGCGAAATGGAGGACCTGACCGGCCTGCAGGTTGGCGCTGGAAGTTTGCTCAAGGTAGCCCTGCTTCCTGATCAGGAGAGTGTGCGCGCCCGGCTTGTCCACGGAGATCTGCGCCGGAGTCACGCGCCCGGTATCTTTGCCGTCGATGAAAATCTGCGCTCCCGCGGGCTGGCTGCTGATGGCAATCGCGGCTGTAATCTGCGCCAACTGGATCACCAGAAATAATTTGCTGCCGGAACCTACGTCGATGGTACGACTCTCCGGCGCGTATCCCGCGCGGGCGACGGTCACGCTATGCTGCCCCGGTGCCAGGCCGGCCAGGTTGAAAGGAGTGACCCAACTGGGATCGCTGCGCCCGTCAATGCGAACTTCCGCGCCTTCCGGGGTTGAGTTGATGTTCAATTGACCGGGAACCACGGTTGCGGAAACAACGGGCTGGGCTTTTGTCCTCTTCTTGTTCTTGCTGTACTTGGGAACGACAGAAACCGCGGGCGCTTCGCGGCCCACTGTTACCTGTTCCGGCTGGGCCTGTGTCGCAGCAGTCACCGGCGGCTGAGCTGGGCTCCAGGCCGGCTTCGCGCTGGCCGCGGCGGGCGCGGCCGCTGCCGGCGCTGGCGCTGAACCCTCGTCCTCGGAATTTTCGGAATGGATGCGGAAAGCAATCAGGCCCACCACCAGCAGAATGACGACCACCGCGCCCGCGATCGAATAAAGGAAAAGTTTGGGCGGGGTCTTCTTGATTTCCTTTACTGCCTTGCGCGCCACTTCCCGCGGCTGCACTTTGGGTTTTTCCGGCTGCACTCGATGCGACGACACTACCGGCTCCGGTTCACTCTCGGTCGCAACCGGAGGTGGGGGCGGTGCTATGTAGATTTCTTTCAGCGGCGGCAGCTCGGTCATTTCGGAAAAGCTGGGGCCGCGCGTGGCGCCCTTGGCTTCGTCCGCCATCGCCGGATCGACCTGAAACGCGGGTGTCTCGGATGCAGGCTCAACCGTCTCGGCCGCGGCGCTGGCGCGTTCCTGGAATGTGCTTTGCCCCGACGCTCTGGCTGCGCCTGAGGCACCTTTCGGCGCTTTCGCCGGCTCGACTGCGGAAGTAGCGCCCGCGCTTTCCCATCCCGCAGCAGCGGCGGCGGCTCTTGCCGAAGCTGGTGGCGCCACGTCCTCCGCGCTCACCGCCTGGGTGGGTGCGGAAGGCGCAGCCGATCGCGTCCTGGCCGCAACCGGCCGGGAATCTTCGGCGTTGCGTTCCCCGGCTCCGGCTGCTTTGGCCGGCTTGGCAGGCACTGCGGTCGCCGGCTTTTGTACGGAAGGCGCGTTCAATCCCTGAGCGGGTTGTGCCGGTTTCTTGGCCACCACCTTGGTCGTACTTTCCTTGCAGCGCTCCAGATCGTTGACCAGTTCCTGTCCACTCTGATAACGCTCTTCCGGCACTTTGGACAGCGCCTTCATGATGACTTCGCTCAACACGGGATGAATCTTGCGATTGACCTCCACCGGGGCAGCGGGCATAGCTTCGACAATTTCATGCCGCACCTGGTCCGCGTCGTCGCCGGGAAAAGCTTTGGTCTCGGTGGCCATCTCATACAGGATTGCACCCAGGCTGAAGATGTTGGAGCGTCCGTCCACGGGATCGCCCCGCAACTGCTCGGGCGAGACGTAGTGCAAGACTTCGGGCGCCTTGCCCGAAGCCTGACAGGTAAACGCCCCCATGCAGGAAACTCCAAAGCTCAGCACTTTGACTGTGCCGTCCCACGTGACCATGATCTTGGCCGGCTCCAGACTGTAGTGCACGACGTTGTGGGAGTGCGCGTGGTCCAGCCCCTGACAGGTCTGGCGCACGATGTCCTGCAGGTCCCAGATGGAGAACCCTTCTTTGCGGGCCAGCATGGTGGCGATGCTGTTGCCCTGCACATACTCCATGGCGGCGCAGCACTGGGTATCGATTTGTTCGACGCCGATAAGCTGTGCGATGTTATGACTGCTGAGCGGCGAGGTGCCGGCGGCTTCCTGCAGAATGTACTGCATCAGGGTGTCAGCCTGCTCGGCCAGCATCTGCAGCTGGATGGTCTTCAGGGCGATCGTCTGCCCGCTCTCCGGATCGGCGGCCTTATAGACAGCGCCAATCTCGGAATGCGTAATCTCGCTGAGTATTTCGAAACGTCCGATCTTATTGGCCATTGCTCCCTGAGCCCCGACAAATCAATGAACAGGCAGTCTTACGGAAGACGCCAGAGGTCACCTTTGGGGAAAAGGTGCGACTAGGATATCGCGGCTCAATCCGCGATGGGAGTTACGAAGGTACCCGAAAATAGATGGAACATCAGCTACATCGCTCGCTGATTCTGGTAGCGCCGGCGTCCCGCCGGCTGTCAGGTGGGCGTCCCGCCCACCCAGCGAGGGCCCACAGGAATCGAGTCCGCCGAGGGCCTCACGACTTGGCGAATCTCGAATATCTCGAGGCAGAAGGTTCACACGGATCTAACCGTGCTAATCCAACCTTCTTTGCGTTCCTCTACCCGCCTTTCTTTGCGAACTTTGTGGTTCAGGATTTTGAATGAATGACGTCAAACCCTTTACCGCAATGACGCAAAGCAAAACCGCAAAGTTCGCAAGCGAGTCGCACAGTTTGAACTGTCCTAACCAGTTAGGACCCTACGCAGGAATGCGCACCAGATTGACATTGGTGCACCCACGGAGTAGGGTGGGGCGGTTTTTCAGCAATTCCGCAAAATAGAGGAGATCTACATGCGAAAGCGACTAGCGCTTTATGGAGTAGCAGTGTGCTTTTGTCTCGCCCCCATGCTCTCGGCCCAGGATGCGGTGAAGACCGATCCCAAGCACTACTCGGTTGTAAGTGAAAACGACCAGGTACGGATTCTGAAGGTGCACTACGGACCGCACGAGAAGTCGGTGATGCACAGCCACCCGGCTACAGTGGCGGTGTTTCTCACCAGCGCCAAGGGGCAGTTCAGCTTTCCCGATGGTAAGACACAAGCCTTTGACGTAAAGGCAGGAGACACGCAATATTCGGCGGCCGCCACTCACCTGCCGGAGAACATGGGCGATAAGGGAATGGACGTGATCGTCATCGAACTGAAAAGCAAGTAGGCTAAACCACCGAAGTCCAGGAGAGAGTGAGGCTGCGCTGGCGTGGCTCCTGATTCCGCGGGATCGTGACCGCGACACGCCCGCTGCTGCGTAGGGGCAGGTGTCCTCACCTGCCCGGCCGGACGAGGTCGGACGACGGAAGGTCACCCATCCTGGAACGGCTGCGGAACGCGGTTGCCGCCGTACATTGGCATCACGCCAACCCCCGACCTGCATCAAGGCACTAGGTTGCATCGCTGGCTGGTCCGCGGCCGGTGACCTTCCTTAACCCAAGTAATGAGCCGAAGGCCAGATATCTCCATGTGCGCAATTTCCTGCGCATTCGCCCGGGCACAGTTCGACGATGTCCCGTATTTGGCGCAGTTAGCTTGGAACGGAGGTTGCAATAAATGATCCGACGATATGAGACCGATCCTTACGTCGCTTGTGCTGTTGCTGGCAGGCACTATGTCAGCTCAAGACTTCAATGCGCCCAGCGCGACGTTGAGCCGTCCGCCCAGCCCGTCGGAGCAGGTATTCAGCAAGAAAATATTCTGGACTGAGGTAGGCGCGTACACCCTCTCCAATGTTTTGGACGGCTATACCACCGTCGCCCACCCTGAAGGCTACGAAGAAGCCGGATTTCCTCGGGGAAGCGCATTTCTGCTCGGCCAGCATCCGTCCACGGCTCGTTATGTGGCAACGATGGGCGCCATGCAGGTAGCTACGTCATTCGCGGCCTACCGGCTGGAGCACAGCCAGAAGCGATTCCTGAGGCTCATCGGCCACGGCCTGATGGTCCAGGGGATTTA
>JAIQFF010000127.1 GCA_020073395.1 Terriglobia bacterium | reverse complement strand
AGAATACCTTCCAGGAAAAACTGGACCAGTATGCTGCGGTTGGTGGCGCCCAGGGCCTTGCGCAATCCGATCTCGCGGGTGCGCTCGCTGACCGCCACCAGCATGATGTTCATAACACCAATGGCGCCCAGGGTCAGGGTCACCAATCCCACAGTACCCAGGAACATGTTCATGGCATCGAAAATCTTGCCTACCATCTCGGCTTGCTCAACCGTATCCACTAACCATAGCGCGACTCTGAGTGCTGAAGGTCAGCTGGGATAGCTAGCCGTGACTCATTCTGGATGTGTCGTCGCCAATTAGGAAACTGGGACGGTTGCTTCGGTAAATTCCGAGTAGCCCGCCATCCGCCCAGAATCGATGCCAAGTGCGGTGATCACTTCCTATAAGCCGACTTGTCGGTACCGATCCGGATATCCCAATCTGGATTACTTCCGATTTGATGACAATCCGGCAACCAATTGTTTGGGCCTGTTGCCGATGAAGGTGGACTCCGACCCAGCGCTGGAGGTATAGAGTACTAGTCCTTTCACCCTCCGGCTGAATCGAGGTGGGGAGAAGAATGGCTCCGCGCGGCACATCTCGTTTCGTGATATCCGGCTCTAACACAACCAGTGACCAAGTCCACTGGTGGAAACACTCAAGGCGTGATTTTTTGACCGCAATGGTCGGCTTGGGAGTCAGGACGGCGATGCCCTGCGGTTCGGTGTTGGCAGCTGAGAATGCCAAGCCCAAGGGTGAGTCGCCCGTCCGATTCAGGGTCTGGGTGTTCTCTGATGCTCACGTGGGTAGAGACAAGAAATACGGCCCGCGAGATAGCTTGGCCGAGGCCATTTCGCAATCGGAGTCCGCATCGGGTTTTGATTGGGACATCGCGCTTGATTTGGGCGACATGTCAGGCGATGTGGGCCTGCCGAAAGACCCCGAAGGAGAGGAGATCGTTCGGCAATTTGGTGTGCTGAAGAAGCATCGTCGTGAACAAATTTATGATTTATCCGGCAATCACGACCGCAGTGGCCTCGATGAGCCCCAGGCATGGTGGTGGCGGAAGTGGATTGACCCCACGGGCGAACACATCGAGTTCTCGCACATCGATGCCGCCAAGCGGCCCTTCCCGATTGATGGAACCTGGGAGCGGTACTCGTTTCGGGTTGGGAACGTTCTGTTCCTGATGATGAGCGATATCAACGAACCGACACAGAAAGTTGGGCGCGGGACGCTCGGCGGCAATCCCAGCGGTGTGATAAGCGGCGAAACGTTCCGTTGGTGGAAGCGTATGGTCGAGCAGAACCCCTCGTCAATCATCATCTGCGCCCATCATTACATGCTCAAAAACACCACCACCGCCTCGGGAGAATGGGAAGGCATGCGGCGCGACGAAAAAGGTGGTTGGAGAGATGGGTATCACGGCTACTATGAGGGCAAAGGCACTCCCCAGGGCGCGTCATACTTATATTGGGTGGACAGCAGGCAGGACTCAGGTGCCTTAGAGAATTTCTTGGGAGCTTCACCGGGACGTGTGGCGTTATGGCTCGGAGCCCACACTCACACGGCGCCCGGCGACACCTGTGGTGGCAAATCGCACATCGAATGCCGCTGGGGTACGACCTTCATCAACGTCGCTGGCCTGACCAAATACATGGGCGCTGCGGAGAATTGCGTCCCAAGAAGTTGGCTGCTCACCTTCACCGACAGCAGCGACGAAGTGACGGCCCAGTGCTATCTCCACACCAGCGACTACGCAACGCAGGGTTGGTATCCTAAGTTCGACCGTGTGATCAAACTGCCAAAGCAGTTCAGGACGCCGTTGGCAAAAGCTGGGGTTGCCGGGGAGTAGCCGTAATTCCCTCCCGCAGGGCGATTCGCTTCTGGGTGGGCGACCCGAAAGTTATTCTGGCAGACCCCGATCGCGCCATTACTTCCGGTTTGCCGACAATGCGGGGCTATCGGGTGGGGGCTCAAATCGAAATACCGAGTTTGGCCGCATTCTTAGCTCCGCCTCCAGACAAGCCCCTCCCCCGGTCGTCTAATCAATCTTGAAGCGGCGGAGATGGCCCTTGGCGAGGGTCCGGGCCGGTAGGGCAGGAAACTCGAACAAGCATAGGGGTCGTCTTCGCTGCGGACCATGTTCTGGCGAGAGTGGCTGGTTGTCGAAAGATCGACAAGGTCGTGCATGCGGAGTTGCAGGTTTCTACTGTTGTGCTGTGCCCTTCACTACCAGTGCGAAGGAAATCTTTTCGCCGGTCGAGACTTCCATGTTAGAGGAGAAGGTCCTGACTACAACAGTTACAGCGGAGTAGCCCATGATCCATCAGGAGCACTCAGGGAGGCACCGAAACATCGTTAAACGCGGGGTGGCTTTCGCGGGTATATCCGGTGTTGTTTGGCAGATCGCTTTCATGAGGGATCGATCCGGTACACAGGATAACGCCCCGCGATCGCATCGAAGTCGGACAGCGCCGCTTCGACGGCGAGCGGGAAATGCTGTCGGCCGCTCGGCGCGATCCGAACGTACTCTCTCAGGATGGGTGCCCTCTGTTCCAGCGGCACTGCCACGAGGTGAACGCGGCGTCGACGTCCCTGACGAATAATGGCGTCACCATGCGCGCCCTCGACGTTCTTCACCCAATCAGATTCCGGGCCCAGCATCGAAACTAGGTAACATTTGCCCTCCACGGTGGCGATCACCACGGGGTTCGAGCGTATGCGCCCGGATGTGCGACCATGAACTTCTAGGACGGCCTGGAACCGTGGCGGCAGCCCGAGGCCGGACCACCAACCCGAAAATTTGTTGACCCAACGACCAAGGCGCGTCGGGCGCCAGTTGCGGTACAACAGCCGCATCAATGCGCTACGCTCCGCTGGGTCGGAATGCCTGGAATTGTTCACCGGTTTCACTTCTTTTCGCTCTCCGTAGTGTCGATGAACGGCGACATTCTGGCGATATGGAACCTTAGTCGAGCAAGCTCGTTATACTCCACACGGACTACTTCTGTTTGGTCAATTATCCGAGTCTCCTCTCGTCATGGAATCGTCTCAAGTGGTGAAAAATCGCCATGTTACTAATTCGCGCTGGGACACGGAGTTTGCCTAACGCGTGGTTACAACAAGTGGACGCGTCCGTTCCTAATGGCGGAGCTGTCAGTGCGTCGTTCTCAGGCTGGCACTCTCCTCGTCTCCTGATGCCTCGCCCGCTGGTTTTTCAGTCTCATCGACGTTAACTGTTTCGGCGCATTCACCTTTGTCGTCGTAATCGCAGACTCGACCAGGATGGACCTGTTTGCATTTCTGGCAGAATTGTGTGGCCATCTTTTACTTCCTCCAATTTTGCACCAAGTGTGTCGATCCGCGTCCCACTGTGGCATCGAAGGGCATTGGTAGTCAACACCCGACAATCGACGCGATCAGGCCCAGCTTCCACCAGGTTTGCATCCGGACGTAACCGGCGCCGAAGAGAATGGGTGCGGGCGGTCCGAGCCAGCTCGAGAGTGACCGGTGCCTCCGTTTCGCGTCAGTCGCGAAACGTCGAAAGAATGAAGCCCACCGCCCAAGCGGTGGGTGAGGAAGGAAAAACCGGTTAGCCCCAAAAGCGAAAGAATCGCCCTACCGATGCTCGGGCGCCTTCCCGTGTTCCCGCCACCCCTCGATGATCAGATAGAGCACGGGAATAAAGAACAGATTCAGCACCGTCGACATGATCATCCCGCCGAACACCGTCGTGCCCACCGAATGACGGCCGTTCTCGCCGGCGCCCGTTGCAGCGACTAAGGGCACAACGCCCAAGATAAACGCCAGCGATGTCATCAATATTGGTCGCAGCCGGATCGACGCCGCCTGGATCGTGGCCTCCACTAATGGCAATCCGCGTTCTCGCAATTGTTCAGCGAATTCGACGATCAGAATCGCATTTTTGCTCGCCAGTCCGACAAGCATTACCAGTCCCACCTGGCAGAACACGTCGTCGTTCAGCCCGCGAATCCACTGTGCTCCTAACGCTCCCAGCAGAGCCATTGGAACGGCCAGCAACACGATGAAAGGCAAAATAAAGCTTTCGTACTGTGCAGAAAGCGTCAGATAGACAACCAATGTTCCCAACCCAAAAAGTAGCAGAGATGTCCCGCCCGCCTGCAATTCCTCAAGCGATAGTCCCGTCCAGCTGTACGAGAATCCCTGCGGCAACTTCTTCGCCAGTTCGTCCATCGCCGTAATGGCCTGCCCAGAACTGTAACCCGGTGCCGCCGAACCATCGATTTCCGCCGATCGAAACAGGTTGTAGTGGCTGATCACCTGCGGTGTAGTCGTCTGCGAAATTGCGAGCAGGTTATCGAGCGGCACCATCGCCCCGCTGTCGGAGCGCACATAAAACTCTTTCATATCCTTCGCTGTCGATCGGAATTGCTTCTCGGCTTGAACGTAGACGCGATAGGACCGATTGCTGAAATCGAAGTCGTTAACGTACGCCGATCCCATGTACACGCCCAGGGTGTCGGTAATCTGCGAAAGCGGGACGTGCAAACTCTTCGCCTTTTCTCGGTCGATCGTGACCACAAATTGCGGGTCATTTGCCGTAAAAGGCGTGTACAAGCTGACCAGGTCTTTCCGCTGTGATGCGCTTCGAATCAGCCCCTGCGTCGCTGCTGCCAGTTCATCGAGCCTGTGCGCAGCGAGATCCTGCACGACAAACTGGAATCCGCCAAAAGCCCCGAGTCCCTGAATAGTTGGCGGCAGCGTCGCAAACACAATCGCTCCCGAGACTCCGAACAGTTGCGGTCGAGTCCGATTCAAGATCGCCGGGGCTGAGTGCTGCTCGCCCTTTCTCTGCGAATACGGTTTCAGCGACACAAACATCAATCCCTGGTTGGCCGCCGCTCCTGAAAAGCTGAAACCGGCTACGGAGAAAATGTTCTCCACTTCCTCCTGCCGCCTCATGATCTGGGTGACCTGATTTCCAATCGAAGTCGTGTACTCGAGCGAAGCGCCCGCCGGGGACTGCATCACCACAATCAAAAATCCCTGATCTTCATCTGGCACAAACGACTTCGGCACGCGCGTAAATACGAAATAGGTGAGTCCCAGACCAGCGAAGAACACCACCACCATCACTATCTTGTGTTCCAGGAAGTGATGCAGCGAGCGACGATATCCGTTGATCATCCGATTCACACCGTCGTCGAACTTTTGCAGCAACCACATCTTCTTGTGATGGCCCCCTGCCAGAAAGATGGCGGCTAGCGACGGTGCCAACGTCAGTGCATTGAAAGCGGAGATTGCGATCGAAAATGCAATAGTCAGCGCAAACTGACGAAACAGAATGCCAGTTGTTCCGGGAAAGAATGCAACCGGTACAAACACCGCCACCAGCACCAAAGAAGTCGCGATGACCGCGCTCGTAATCTCGGTCGTGGCGGCGACAGAGGCTTTGCGGGAGTCGTGTTCTCCCCCCGCCATGTGACGCTCGATGTTCTCAATGACCACGATTGCGTCATCGACGACGAGTCCGGTTGCGAGCGTGATGCCAAATAGCGTTAGCGTATTGATGGAGAAGCCGAGTAACTTCACGAAAGCGAAAGTGCCGATCAACGAGACAGGAGTGGCGATGAAGTGAATCATCGTGGTTCTCCAGTCACCTAGGAAAATGAAAATCACCAGGATGACCAACGCGATCGCCGAACCTACCGTAAACAGCACGTCTTTAATCGACTCGCTGACCGCATCCGTCGTATCGAATGCCAGCGTGTAATGCATTCCTGGCGGGAAGCTCTTCGATAACCGGTCAAGCTCCTCGATGGCCCGCCGGTCCACGTCCAACGCATTCTCCGTCGAGAGCTGCGTCACTCCGATTCCCACCGCGTCCTGCCCGTTAAACTTCAGGTCCGATGCATACTGCTCCGCCCCAAGTTCGGCCCGCCCGACATCCTTAAGTCGGACCAGCGTGCCGTCTGCATTCGTTTTAAGAATAATGTTCTCGAACTGCGCCGGCTCACTCAACCGCCCCACCGCTCGCACACTGACCTGATACTGTTGCCCTGGCATTGCCGGCTGCTGTCCAACCTGCCCGGCTGCGACTTCAACGTTCTGCTCTTCGAGCGCATTCACTACATCAGGTGCCGTCAACCCACGTCCCGCCATGCGCACCGGGTCGAGCCACAAACGCATGGAGTATTTGCGTTCGCCGAAAATCAGCACGTCGGCCACGCCCGGGATTCGCTTAAGCGTATCCCTTACGTACACGTCGAGGTAATTGCTCATGAACAGGGTCGAGTATCGGTTGTTCTCAGACGTGACCGCGGCGCCGAAAACGAAGTTCTGCGAACTCTTCTGGGTCGTGATTCCGACGGACTTCACAGCACTCGGCAATCTTCCCTGTGCAGTGTTCACCCGATTTTGAATATCGACGGTGGCTAGGTCAGGATCGCGTGTCAGATCGAATGTCACGGTGATGCCGCTCGATCCATCATTGCCGCTGGTCGAGGTCATGTACTTCATTCCCTCGGCTCCGTTGATCTGTTGTTCGAGCGGAATTGTGACCGCACTCTCGACAGTCTGCGCGCTGGCGCCAATGTAAAAGCTCGAAACCGCCACTTGCGGCGGGGCTAGATTAGGGAACTGCGCTATGGGCAGAGTCGGAATTACCGCTGCGCCTGCCAACACGATTAACATCGCGCAAACCGAGGCGAACACCGGACGCCGTATGAAGAAATTTGCAAACATGAACGAACCTTTGCCTATTGTCGTTATGAACTAAATGAACTAACGGAAGCTAGAATTCCAGAGCCCGAAGCCCGAAGCCCAACTCAGCTCATCGGAACCACCGGCATCCCATCCATCAAAAACTGCGTTCCGGAAACAATGATTCTGTCGCCGGACTTTATCCCCTCTCGTACCTCGAAGTTGTTGCCGACGGTCTCGCCAATAGTCAGTGGATGTTGTTTCGCGATGAACCCTCCCTTTTCCTGTGGTTCCGCGACAAAGGCGAAGTACTGTCCCGCCAACCGCGACACCGCAAGAATCGGCACTTCAGGGTTCTGGTGAGTCCCCCAGATTACCCGCACCCGTATGAACTGCGACTGCCGAAGTGCGTCATTTCCATTCGATATTCGGGCCTTCACCAGCACCGTCTGCGTCGTGTTGTCCACCTGCGGAGAGATAAAGCTGATTTTTGTGTCTGCCAGAACTTTTCCGGTGCTGTCGAGAATCTGTACCGGCAAATTCATCTTCAATTGCGCTGAGCGCTCGACCGGCACATAGACATATGCCTCGAGGCTGCCTGGCTGATCGACAGTGGTCAACTGCGACGTTGTCGTGACGCGATCTCCTACCCGGACCGGAATGTCTCCCACGATACCTGTTCGAGGGGCCGTCACTCTGTAGTAGCGAAGCTGCACCTCCTGCTCTCGAACTTGCGCACTCAGGGCGTCCATCTGCGCTTGCGCCGCATCCAATGTCGCTTTTGCCTGATCCAGATCCTGTTTGCTCACGACTCCAGCGCCTGCCAGATTCTCTGTTCGCTGGTATTGCTGCTTCGCCCAATTCAGCTGCGCCTGCTGTGCCGCGCGGGCGCTCTCCTGGCTCTTTACGGTCGCCTGCTGCTTTAGCGGATCGATCTCCATGAGAGCCCTCCCCTCCGCGACTCGATCCCCTGAATGCACGAAGATCTGCGTGATCTGGCCCTCCACCTGCGGCATAATCACGGCCGAGTCTCGCGATTTGAGGGTCGCCACGTACGCACTGGCATCATTGACAGGCATCGCCTTAGCTTCCATGACTTTCACCGGCATGGCCTGAAATCCGCCCCCTGCCGGCTGCGCCGGCTTCGCGTTTCCCAAGCAACCTATCATTCCGGAAAACAATATGAAGATTAAGGCAATCGTTCTAAATTCATGTTTGTTTTGCATGCGCAACATCCGTCCTCAGGGTTTCATGACAAGAAATCCAGCCGACATCTATTGAAATCAAAACGGATCTGTACCGGCGGAGGATGCTTTCCGTGTTCGGTCCGTTGGTTACATCCATATCCTTGTCGATTCGTGCATGCCCGCGAGCAGCCCTAATTGCACGATTTGCACAAACGCGCATTGTACTCCCGAACCACTGCCCAAATCGGTGATCGACCGCACAGGCGTCGGGCGGGAATGGGTGCGACAATATGATGAGGCTTCTGGCCGCTGGAGGAATCGAGTTTGGCCACGTTTTCTAACGCGCCGTCACTGCAAGGTAGATCGGGTAGATCGCAGCCCACCCGCGGCGTATTCTGAGGTTCAAACATCGCCTCCAAGAAAGGGCGATGATTAACGTCTTGCCCGTTGAATCGCGGCGGCCAGATCGTGTTGAGGCCCGCCTCTACTCCAACAAGGATGCGTTGGGCAGAGATTCTGCTCAATCCTGCCGCATACCAAAGAGTTGGTCGGGACGGCTATGGCCCGCCTTTGACTTTTTCTTTCCACTCAGCCGCGTGTTCGGGCTTTGGATTGGCGTTTACTGCCTTTGGAACCCTGGTGGGCTGCGATGGAGCGGTTGAACGGGTCGCAGCTGGCTGATCGTCGTGGTTTACTTCCTGGTTTTCCGATAGAAGAGGCGCAACTACGCGCAACGCCTCGACCTCGGTTTCCAACCTCGAGATCTCAAGCTCTTTCAGCCTCAGAACTTCGTAAACGTCCTTCATACGTCAGCGCCAAAAGAAAAAATCATAAATCTAGAGCACCTTCATCCGCTCTACCAGTCGTTTTCCCTTACCAACCACCCTATATTACTCTCCGCAGCGGCGGCGAATCCGCACTCCGCCGGATGAATTCAGCGGGGCGTTTGTTGGTAAAGAGCTTATTCCTTTTGACCGCGATCGCTACGTTCCGTTCCAGAGCCTCGATCTCGTCCGTTTTCACGGTGCTCCGGAGCTGCTCGACCAGGGCACGGCTCCGGTGCGCGAGTTCGCTTGAACTCGCTTCTGCCACGCGCCGACACCAGTCAGAAGACGGGTTGCGTTGGTGACTACGAGGAAGCCTTCGCCCCTTTGCCCCTAGGATGCTTGGCGCAATCGTGGGAGGCAAACTCTTTGGAGCGTTGCGCATGGAAGTCCCGCCTCATTTCATCCATCGTTTCACCACCGGAAGGGCTCGAAGGACGAAAGACCCAAGCGCATTCAGAGCAACCCGGAGCCTCTCCATTCTGCTCTTCGGCCATACCAATTTACGGGACGAACCTCGTTGTCTCTTATGGAGCATGCGGCCCTCGCGAGCGGACAAGGGAATGGTATGTCAAAATCGAGCATGAGCACGAAGTCCTGGTCTGCAATCCGCGGCGTAACGCCTTATTAAAAGGAGGGCAGCAAGAGTGACAAGGTGGATGCGCGCAAGTTGGCCGACTTGCTGCGTACCGGCATGCTACGACCGGTCTACCACGGAGAAAACGGATTACGGACGCTGCGCGAGTTGGCGCGCAGCTATCAGACCATCAGTAAAGATTTAAACCGGGTGATGAATCGGCTGAAGGCGTTGTATCGCGGCTGGGGGATTGCCTGTTCCGGGACCCAGGTCTATGCTGCGCGCTATCGCGAGGAGTGGTTGCACAAGATCCCGCACGCCGGCGTCCATCGCCGACGCGGTGGGTGTAAGCACCGAGATAGCGCAGCACGTGTTCTGGCCCACCGAAGGTTTTGCCGACCATCCATCCAGAAGCGGGGTCCCAATGCCGGTCGTGGTGGCTGAGCCTCGGTCTGGTCTTGCGGCCGGCCGCCGTTCTTCGAGATCAAAGGGAAGATTTCGGTTGACACTACTCTCTATCGTTTTATAATAATTATTATTCAATAATCATGCGCCTCACCCACGAACAGTTCCGTGAGCTGACCGCGAAGCACGGCTTGGCGGTGACGCACCAGCGTCAGGTGGTCTATGAGGCCGTCATCGCGTCCCACGGACACCATTCCCCAGAAGACATTTACTCCGCGGTCCGACGTCGCATTCCTTCCATTTCTCTGGCCACGGTCTACAACAATCTGCGGCTTTTCATCGAGTGTGGGTTGCTGCGAGAGGTCACTCCTCATTCGCCCACGTTGCGCGTGGACGGCAATCTCGAGCCTCATCACCACCTGGTCTGCTCGCGCTGCAAATCGGTGCAGGACATCGAAGGAGAATTCATTGATTTCAACCTGCTGTCACGGCAACTGCCGGACGGCTTTGATCTGACGGAGCCGTTGATCGAGGTCTTTGGCCTCTGTCGCCGCTGCCGTGCAAAAACCTAAGCAAAGCATTCTGTACCCAACGGGAAACTTATCCCCCATTTCCGAAAGCAAGAATCTTGAGAAAAGCGGCGATTGCGCGAATGGGAAAGCCAGGATGCGCTCGTCGTTCGTCTTAATTTTCTTGAAGGAAGGAGCAAGACATGTCAACCGAAGCGAAGTGCCCGTTCACACATACCGCAGCTGGGGCCGCGACGAATGTCGACTGGTGGCCGAATCAGCTGAACCTGAAGGTCCTCCACCAGCACTCCCCCCTGTCCGATCCTATGGACAAGGAGTTCAACTACGCGAAAGAGTTCAAGAGCCTCGACCTGAATGCCGTGATCAATGACCTGCATGCCTTGATGACGGACTCGCAGGATTGGTGGCCGGCCGACTTTGGCCACTATGGGCCTCTTTTCATTCGTATGGCGTGGCACAGCGCGGGCACGTACCGCATCGGCGACGGCCGCGGCGGGGCTGGAGCCGGTCAGCAGCGCTTCGCGCCGCTCAATAGCTGGCCGGACAACGTGAACCTCGACAAGGCGCGCCGACTGCTGTGGCCGATCAAGCAGAAGTATGGGCGGAAAATCTCCTGGGGCGACCTCATGATTCTCGCAGGCAACGTCGCCCTGGAGTCGATGGGCTTTAAGACGTTCGGTTTTGGCGGCGGGCGCGAGGACACCTGGGAGCCCGAAGAGGACATTTTCTGGGGGCCTGAGGGCAGGTGGCTGGCGGACGAGCGCTACAGCGGCGACCGTAATCTTCAGAATCCGCTCGCTGCCGTGCAAATGGGTCTGATCTATGTCAATCCGGAAGGGCCGAATGGAAAGCCGGATCCGATTGCTGCGGCACGGGATATCCGGGAGACTTTCGCCCGCATGGCGATGAATGACGAGGAGACGGTTGCGCTCATTGCCGGTGGTCACACCTTCGGCAAAACCCACGGCGCTGCCGATCCGAGCCGGTATGTCGGCCCCGAACCCGAGGCCGCCGGCATCGAGGAGCAGGGCCTCGGCTGGAAGAATACCTACGGCACTGGCAGCGGCGACGATACCATCGGCAGCGGCCTGGAAGTCATTTGGACCACGACGCCGACCAAGTGGAGCAATAACTACTTCGAGAACCTGTTCAAGTACGACTGGGAACTGACCAAGAGCCCGGCCGGCGCGCATCAGTGGACACCAAAGAACAACGGGGGCGCCGGTACGGTGCCGGACGCGCAGGATCCATCCAAGCATCACGCCCCAGCCATGCTAACCACGGACCTCTCGTTGCGGTTCGACCCGGCTTACGAAAAGATTTCACGGCGCTTCTATGAGCATCCGGATCAGCTCGCAGACGCGTTTGCCCGGGCGTGGTTCAAGCTGACGCACCGCGACATGGGGCCGATCTCGCGCTACTTGGGCCCGCTCGTTCCCAAGGAGCCCCAGCCGTGGCAAGACCCTGTTCCCGCCGTGGATCATAAATTGATCGGGGAACAGGACATTGCTGCCCTGAAGGCGAAAATCCTCAATTCCGGGCTGTCGATTTCCCAACTGGTCACGACTGCCTGGGCATCGGCGGCATCGTTCCGCGGCTCCGACAAGCGCGGTGGGGCGAACGGGGCGCGCATTCGCCTAACGCCGCAAAAGGATTGGGAAGTGAACCAGCCGGCCGAACTGGCGAAGGTTCTGCCGAAGCTGGAGGCGATCCAAAGGGAGTTCAACAGCTCGCAGTCCAATGGGAACAAAGGGAAGAAGATCTCTCTGGCAGACCTGATCGTTCTGGGCGGCTGCGCAGCCGTCGAGGAAGCTGCGAAAAGGGCAGGGCACGAGGTGAAGATTCCCTTCTCGCCGGGGCGCACTGATGCCTCGCAGGAGCAGACCGACGTGCACGCATTCGCCGTAATGGAGCCGGTCGCGGACGGGTTCCGCAACTATCTCCGAAGCGGACAGATCCTGTCGGCTGAGGAGTTGCTGGTGGATCGGGCGCAGTTGCTGACACTGACTGCCCCGGAGATGACGGTTCTCGTCGGCGGCATGCGCGCCCTGAGTGCGAACTTCGGGCAGACCAAACATGGCGTCTTCACCAACCGGCCCGAGACGCTGACGAATGATTTCTTCGTCAACTTGCTCGACATGAATACGAAGTGGCAGCCTTCGACATCCGAGGGCGTGTATGAGGGCCATGACCGGGCGACGGGCAAAATCAAGTGGACCGGCACGCGTGTCGATCTCCTCTTCGGTTCGAACTCCCAGCTCCGGGCACTCGCAGAAGTCAATGCATGTGACGACTCGAAGCAGGCGTTTGTGAAGGACTTCGCGGCCGCGTGGAACAAGGTAATGAACCTTGATCGCTACGACCTTGCCTGAGCTGGGGGAAAAAGACAGACGGGGCGTTCGCCGAATTTTTGGCGGCTAGAAATCGGGGAACGTCCCGACGGAATGGCCAACTGAAGCCCGGTTTTGGCTTGAGTGGGGCAGCTCAAGAGCTGGACAGAGTTTTCCTGCCGCTCGTTCGTGTTTTCGTGTCCTCTATCCGGCACGATCTTCCTTCTCCCCATGTGTCTCAAAGGGGGGTGGCCGTTTTTATGTGGGGCCTCAAATAAGGGATATAGAAATCTTAGCTACCCAACAAACGGGCAGCAGCGGGGAATAGCCCACCGCACCATTCACAGAACGATTCGCCGCAAGTCCACACATCAGCACTCGACACTCAGGGCTTCGGTCGTCGACGCTGTAAAAACCTGTTCAGCAGTCGATCATCGGATGCTTTCCGCCTTCCGCCATCATCGGTCGTGTGTCGACTGCTGACTTTATCGATGGAGATCAACAGCACGATCACGATGACTAAGATCAAGAGAATTACAAGCATTTTGCGTCCTTTGGCGTGAATGTCAGCAGTCAAGCAGTTACGTGACAAGACTACGGCACATTGGAATCCGGCGATGAGTGGCCATGTACGAGTTCGGCTTCGGCCTTCAGCCAGTCATCAATGGCTTGGCCGTGAGCATTCCACGTTGGACGTAAAGTTCGTAAGCACGAAGTCGGATTGCGTGTTCCAGCATCGGGTCTGGAGGTGTACTTGGCAACATTACAGTGACGTGGTTCATGGGCACCCTCCAATTGGAAAAAAGAGGAGGCCGAATCTCTTCGGCCCCGTTCGTTTGTCTGACTTAATTGGCTATTGACAAGATTCGCTGACCATCTTTACTTCCGTGACAGTCAAGTGTCCGTGCTCATCGTTGGTTTTCTTCATACCACTGTCCTTCGCAGCATCTTTGGCGTCCTCCTTCATGTTGTGCGCGGTGGCATTGGAGACGACGCCGGTCGCAGTCACTGTGTGACCCACATGCTCCGCAAGAGCCACTTTACTGCTCCGCACTTCCCATGTGCTTCCATCATTCCCGGTCAGCAAGAATTCCTTGGCGCTGTCGCCCTTTGCTAGGCAACCGGTGACATCCCGAACCTCTGCCTTGTCCTTGGCCAATCCCAACGATGTTCCGAAACAGACGAGAATTGTGCACAGAATTAATTTGTTGATTTTCATGCGGTTTCTCCTCAGATTGAGCGTTCTTGCTCTTCCTTGGATGGGCGTTACCGAAAATACGCTGTCTGGCCGAAGGAAGTTCCTTCGCGACCCGCGAGTAAGGGGGGTATGGTGGGAACTTGGGAAGTCTTACCTCAATAGGCCTCGTAAAAATTAGCCGCTGGACGAAGAACAGGAAATACCGGCTATCGGATACACAGTCCCTAACGAGGCAGTAAGGAATTCGTGGTATGGCACTCGCGGAGCGCTCGATGCATCCTCAATCGGCAAGGGGAGATCGAGCCATGCCTATGAAAAATATGCAGCTTTTTGAGTTCGCGGACCATTTTCCGGTAAAGGAATATCGCATCAGCGATGAAAAGATTGAAGCCCGAATCCTGGATGGCGGACCTGAACGAATCGAAGTGGAAACCGGTGACGTCGTCCTACTACCGGCTGAAAAGCCGCATGCGGTGAAGGCGACCACACGCTTCAAGATGGTGCTGACCATGATCCGGTCGTAGAAGAAAAAGATGTGTGGTATTCCGCGACCGACCACATTCTGCTGCGTCTGTGACAAAAGTCGTCGTTTCACTGTCAGGCGGTGACCTACACTTCAGGATGTGAGCCATTCATCGGAATTTACGTACCATGACTAAGCCCAGAATAGCGCTGAATCCGAAATACCCTGAGCGTCTTTGCTGGGGGTGCGAGAAGTTGTGCGCAGCTAATGACCTTCGCTGCGGAAACCGAACTATTAGAACTCAGCACCCGGTCGAGCTGTTCGGTGAAGGCTGAATCGAATGGGAACTGGACCCGCAGGGCGGCGAGCCTGAACGGAGAGCGTAACTTAAAGGGAATCGAACTCGGATGTCCACTCTCCCAACGCGTATCGAAAGGGAAGCAGGCAGGCGGCTAGCGGCGAGCGAAATCGCTAGCATCACTGCCGCGCGTGAGAGGGCGCTATCCCGCATGCTGATGCTCTACATCAGCACAGGTGTGGTGTTCATGCTGCTTCCGGGAACCTTTCTCGGAGTCTGGAACTTGTTGACGATCAGCAGCCATCGCGCGGCAAATTCCGTTTCGCCGGCATGGATTCAGGCACACGGCCATGCACAGATTTTCGGCTGGATTGGCAGCTTCATTCTTGGAATCGGGTTTTACTCCATTCCGAAGCTGCGGCGCATGGGTTCGTTCGCTCTCGCGCCGGTGTGGTGCGCTTGGGGACTGTGGACTTCAGGTGTTGCCCTGCGCTGGCTCGGGAGCGTCCATCCTTGGCATTGGCGCGTGCTTGTTCCACTCTCTTCGGTTTGCGAGTTGACCGCCTTCCTCGTCTTTTTCCGTATTGTCTCAGGCCATCGCGCCGAAGATTCGGGAAAAGCCACGTTAGACGAATGGGTCTTTGTCGTGATTGCAGGCTCACTCGGGCTGTTGCTGACATTGTTGGTCAATGTTGGCCTCGCGTTTTATCTGTCGTTTCAAAGTACGTCACCTGAAGTGCCTGCCAACTTTAATCAGCGGTTTCTCGTGCTTGAGACCTGGGGATGTTTGGTGCCCTTTGTCTGGGGATTCAGCGCCAAGTGGCTACCGGTTTTTCTTGGTTTGCAGCCCCTGCGTGGACGGATTCTACTCCTAGCGATTGCCTTAGACTCAGGTGGGGTGTTGCTCGCGCTTGCTGGCGCGATTTTGCCTGCCACGGTGTTAATCCTTACAGGGCTAGTCACTGCCATTACCGCGTTACGGTTGTTCGAACCTGCGGAACGTCCAGCCAAGGTGAAGGGGGTTCACGTGAGCTTTCCATTCTTCGTGCGACTCGCCTACATCTGGGCGTTGATTGCAGCCTTTCTGAGCCTTTGGGCAGCGGTGAGCCGA